>JBEKIN010000351.1:0-4511 GCA_050011735.1 Acidobacteriaceae bacterium
TCGCTGTCGAAGTCGAAGAACACTCCCTTCGACGGCTGGGAATTGCAGGGCCGCGTCCAACTCACGATCAGCGAAGGCCGCATCACCTGGCGCCGCTAGCGAATCGTCTCATCACCGCCGCTTCTTCTTTTTCCCGAACTTCCGCGGCGGTTTGTAACGGCTGCTGTGACTTTTTCCGGATGTGCCCGTATGCTGCCCAGGATGGTGTGCGTCCGGCGCGGGCTCTTCTCGCCGCGATTTCCTCTTTTTCTGCGGCCCCGGCCCCGGCTTCTTCTTCCCTGGCGTTGGCTCTTCATCGAAAATCGAGAACTGCAGCCGCCTCTCAACCGCATCCACGCGATCCAAAATCACCCGCACGCGCTCTCCCACTGAAAACTTCCGTCCCCAGCGATCGCCGATGATCTGCCGTGTGTTTTCCCGGTACGTATAGCGGTCATTGTCGAAGAGCCCCAGGCTCTGGATCGGCACCAGTCCCTCGACAAACAAATCGTCCAGCTCGACGAACAGCCCGTACTTCGTCGCGTTCAGGATCATGCCGCTGAAGGACTCGCCCACGCGGTCGCGCATGAACTTGATCTTCTTCCACTCCACCAGCTCGCGTTCGGCATCGGCCGCGCGGCGCTCGCTCTCGCTCGATTCCTGCGCGATGGCCGCCAGCTCGCCCTCCGCAATCGGCTCGAACAGTGGCTCTCTCGAAGGCACGTGCTCCCTCTGCGCGTGCGGTCTCGTCTCGTACCGCATCGTCGGCGAATGAGGCTCCCCTTTCGCCAGGATTCCATGCCCCTCTACCCCTGCCTCCAGCAGCTCCTTCGTAATCCTGTGCACAATCAGATCCGGATAGCGCCGGATCGGCGAAGTGAAATGCGTGTAGCACGGAGCCGCCAGCGCGAAATGGCCCTCGTTCTTCTCGCTGTAACGCGCCTGCCGCAGCGATCGCAACATTAAATAGGAAAGAATCCGCTCCTCGGGCTTGCCCGCAATCTTCTCCGTCAGCTTTTGATACATGCGCGGCGTGATCGGAATGTCGCCCGGTACTTCGTAGCTGCGCGGCGCGCGTCCACCGCCATGCTTCTGCTCGCGGCGTTCGCTGCGCATCCGAAAAGTCCGCACCGGCAGGCTGCCGATGCCCAGCGAATACCCAAACGCCGCCGCAATCTCCTCAAACTCAACCACCCGCCGCGGTTCCGGCTTCTCGTGGATGCGATACAGCGACGGCACCCCCAGGTTCTCGAGCCACGACGCCACGCACTCGTTCGCCGAAAGCATGAACTCCTCGATCAGCCGGTGCGCCCAGTTCCTCTCCGCGCGGGTCACCGACTTCATCGCGCCAAACTCGTCGAACTCGATCAGCGGCTCCGGCAAATCGAAATCAATCGACCCGCGCCGCTCGCGCTTGCGGTTCAGGATGCGCGCCAGGTCCATCATGCGATCGAACTCCGGCGCCAGCGTCGCAAACTCGGCCCGCGCCTCAGCATCGCCCGAAATGACGGCGTGTACCTGCGTGTAGGTCATCCGCCGCGCCGAGCGAATCACCCCCTCCGTGATCTCGTAGTCGAGAATCTCGCCCTGCGGATCGATGCGCATCAGGCACGAAAGCACGAGGCGGTCCTCGTCGGGCCGCAGGCTGCAAATGTCCGTCGAAAGTTCCTGCGGTAACATCGGGATCGCCCGGTCCGGAAAATAAACCGACGTCCCCCGCAGCCGCGCCTCCAGATCGAGCGCCGTGCCCGGCCGCACATACTGCGCCACGTCGGCAATGTGCACCTGCAACTCCCAGATTCCGTCCTCGCCGTGCCGTACCAGCACCGCATCGTCAAAATCCCTGGCCGTCTCGCCGTCGATGGTCACGATGGGCAGTTCGCGAAAATCGCGCCGCCGCGCCGTAATCGCAGGCCCCGCATTTGCAGAATTGCCGCGCGCCACAGCACGCGCCTCTGTCAGCACCGCGTCCGGAAAGACCCGAGGCAGATGATGCTTGCGGATCACCATCTCCACATCGACGCCAAAATCGTCCTCGGCCCCAAGCACCTCCAGCACCCGCCCCCGCGCGGCACGCGTCGGTGTCGGCCAGTCCGTGATCTCCACGTCGACCACCAGCCCTTCGAGATCCGCGTGATGCCGCGCCGCCTTTGCTTCCGCGCCCAGCACCCGATGAGGCGTTGGCGCTTCTTCAACCGCGGGCAATTCCGCAGCAAACGGAATCACGATGGGCTGCGTCATCCGCTCATCGAACCCCACAACATAATTCCCACCCCGCCCCGTCTCACCCTCCAGCCGCCGGGCGTAATGAAAAATGCCCACCACCGTTGGATTGCGCCGCGTCAGGATCCGCAGTATCCGCCCCGAGCGCCGCCCATCGCGCTGCCCAAAGCTTGGCGGCGTCAGCTCCACCAGCACATCGTCGCCCTGCATCGCGCCGCCCATCTCTCCAGGCGGGATGAAGACGTCTTCCTCGATCGCCGATCGCGCGCCCCGCTGGGCAGGCGTCGGCCGAACAAATCCATAGCCGTCGCGATGCAGATCGAGCCGCCCCGCGACCAGATCTTCGCTGCGAATCCCAGGTCGCCGAGTCTCCGCTTTGCGCGGATGGGCCTGGCCCGCATCAGCTTTGGGAATCGCCCAGTGATCGCCATCCACCTGAATCAGCCGTCGCGAGCCCGTCAGCCGCCCCAGCTGCTCGCGCAGTTCGCGGCGCTCCTGGCCGCCGCCCAGCCCCAGTTCGCGGATCAGCTGCTTGTAGCCGGCGCGCCCGCCAGGCAGTCGCTCGATATGGCGCAGCAAGTCGCGGTCCATCATGGTTGACTCGATGGTACCCGACCGCCAACCGCGTCAATCCTCCGCACTCGGCCCCCGAAAAGCGCCCCTTCTGAGCCTGGTACCACAGTCAAGCCCGGATTCCACAGGAAAGAGTCTCAACAGGGGGATGCCAATTTCCTCCGAAGGTGTTTAATATGCAGGTAACGGCGGCGATTGCGCGGAAGGAAGAAACGCTCTCTGAGGGGAGAGGGTCGGCGCTGCACAGTTCTGCATGGGCCCAACGCGAACCAATTGGCAGGCCAGCTGCAGGGCGCCAAGTCACTCACCAACCATCTTCAGAAGGAAGGAATTGTAATTTATGTGGAAACCCAATCAGCCCGGCACCGGCAGCGGATCTCTCAGCCCTGAACCCGCGCGTCCGGCCACCCCGGCAGCCCCCAATTTTGACGCTGGCACCCGCCTTGCGCCTCCCCCTGCAGCGCAAAACGCCGCGAGCGGCGAGCAGGCCACCATCGGCAAGAGCCTCGTCATCAAAGGCGAGGTCAGTGGTTCCGAGTCCCTCTATATCGACGGCAAGGTGGAAGGCTCCATCAGCCTGCCTGGCAATCGCGTCACCGTGGGCCGTAACGGCCAGGTCGCCGCCAACGTCACCGCCCGCGAAATTGTTGTGCTCGGCAAAGTGCGCGGCAATGTCACGGCCAGCGATCGCGTCGACATTCGCAGTGAAGGTTCGCTCACCGGCGACGTCACCGCGCAGCGCATCTCCATTGAAGACGGCGCATTCTTCAAGGGCGGCATCGACATCCGCAAGCCCGGCTCAAATGAGAAGGCCGGCGAGTCCAAGGTCACCACCAACGCCAACGCCGAGCGGCCGGTCCCGGCGCAGGTTTAGGTTTTTTCACCGGACGGAAGACAGGCTCCCGCGGCGGATATCGGCCAGCAACATTGCCGGAATTCGCCAGCGGGAGCTTTTTGTTTTAGCGCCCTCGTTTAGCGCCCGATCGGCCCGGTGCCCACTTCCAGAACGAAATACGACGCGACCGTATCGCCCGCATTCCGCACCCAGTGCAGCGTGCCCGCCACGGCGATGCCCACGTCGCCGGGACTGAGAAAATGCGAGACGCCGTTCAGGTGCAACTCCACCTTGCCTTCCCTCACCAGCCAAATCTCCGAATGCTTGTGTTTCTCCTCCGGCTCGTGCTGCGCGCCCACTGCCAGATACGACACATGCGCCTCGCAGCCGATCTCCGTGGGCAGTATGCCGTGAAAGAAGCTGTGCCCGGAGCGGCCGGTAAATTGTTCCGGCGGCGTGAAGCCAGGATAAACGCCGGTTTCAACGGTAGCCGGGCTCGCTGTCGAAGTCGGAGTCGGTGAGGTTCCGGTTTGTGATTCGGCCAGCGCGGGCAACCCGGCGGCCAGTGCGGGCAAAAGCACGGCAAAGCTGCGGCGATTCATAGGGACTCTCCTCGAGGTCAGAGGTCTGACCACAGAAGTATAGCCGCGCGCAGCACCCTACCGCCCCCGTCGCAGCAGCCGCGTCAACATCCCCATGCTGGCAATGCCCATCCATTGCGTCACGACAAGATAAATCCCCGCATAAGGGATCAGCACGCACGGCCCCACCAGCAGCGGGCGATGGAACGGTAGCACGACTTTGATCCCGTAACCCACCGCTGCCGCCGCCACCGCGACCAGCCACAGCCGCACAATGCGCGATGCGCCAGACGGCACCGCACCGATCCGTTTGTGCATCG
>JBEKIN010000352.1:0-4510 GCA_050011735.1 Acidobacteriaceae bacterium
CTCGAACATCGAAGAGCGGAGCGGGCGGCGGAGGGGACGGGACATTCGGTGGCGGTGCTGCCGTTTCAGCCGCTGGTGGCGGGCGGCGATGAAGAGCATCTGGGGTTGGGCATGGCGGATGCGGTGATCACGAAGCTGAGCAACATAAGGCAATTGCCGGTGCGGCCGACGGATGTGGCGATCCGGTATGGCGACCCGGGGGTGGATCCGCTGAAGGCAGCGCGCGAGATGGGCGTGGATACGGTGCTGACGGGAAGACTGCAAAAGATGGGGGACCGCGTGCGGGTGACGGTGCAGCTGGTGCGGGTGAGCGACGGGCGAGCGCTGTGGGCGGAGACGTTCGACGAAAACTACACGAACATTTTCGCGGTGGAGGATTCGATCTCAGAGAAGGTGGCGCAGGCGCTGGCCGTGAATCTTGCGGGGCGGGAAAAGCTGGAGATGCAGCGGCACTACACGGAGAACATCGATGCGTACCGCAATTATCTGAAGGGGCGGTATGAGGAGTTCACGTTTACGC
This sequence comes from Acidobacteriaceae bacterium, assembly GCA_050011735.1. Lineage (GTDB taxonomy): Bacteria > Acidobacteriota > Terriglobia > Terriglobales > Acidobacteriaceae > Palsa-343. Next base: position 521 of record JBEKIN010000352.1, read on the forward strand.
CGGACGGGATGCAGAAGGCGATCGAGTATTTCAACCAGGCCATCGCCGACGATCCTGGGTATGCGCTGGCCTATGCGGGGCTGGCGGATGCGTACACGACGGAGTCGGACTGGCTGCTGGCGCCGCGCGAGGCGCTGCCCAAAGCGGAGTCCGCCGCACGGAAGGCGCTGGTGTTCGACAATCAGCTGGCGGAGGCGCACGGAGCGCTGGCCCATGCGCTGCTGCACGAGTGGCGTCTGAAGGAGGCGGACAAGGAATTTCATATCGCGCTGGCGCTGAACCCTGGGAATGTGTCGACGTATTTTGCGTACGGGGAGTATCTGGCGTCGATCGGGCAGGCAGACCAGGCGATTGCGGCGATGAAGAAGGCGCTGACCATCGATCCGCTGTCCCCGGAGATCAATTCGTTTCTGGCGTGGGACTACTACCTGAAGCGCGACTATGACGGCTGCCTGGCAACCTCGCGGAAGGCGATGCAGATGTTTCCGGACTTCTGGGTGCCGCACATGACGGCGGGGATGTGCTATTACATCCGGGCACAGTTTGCGGAGGCGGGACAGGAATACCAAAAGGCGCTGGCGATGGATCCGGAGAGCACCTTCTCCCAGGCCGGGGTGGGGATGAGTCTGGCGAAGCTGGGAAAGCGATCCGAGGCTCTGAAGGCGCTGGACCAGCTGCAGGCGATGAAGAGCCAGACTTATGTGTCGCCGGGATATGTTGCGCTGGTGTACCTGGCACTGGGCGACCAGGACGCGGAGTATGTATGGCTGGAAAAGGGGTATGAGGATCGGGCGGAGTGGCTGCTGTGGCTGCCGGTGGATCCGCTGTTCGACGGGACGCGGGACGATGCGCGGTTTAAGGAGCTGGTGAAGAAGGTGGGGATTTAGGAGGAGGCGGTTCCCGCACGATGACGCCGGTGATGCGACGCGCGAAGGGGGCATGGCCGGGATGATCCATTTAGCGGAGAATAGGGTTATGCACGATGCGCGGGTCATGACGGATGTGGCGGGGGCGGTGGAGGAGATCCACGCGGGGCGGATGATTGTGGTGGTCGACGACGAGGACCGCGAGAATGAGGGCGACCTGACGCTGGCCGCGGAGCATGTGACTCCCGAGGCGATCAATTTTATGGCGCGGTACGGGCGAGGGCTCGTGTGCCTGGCGCTGACCGAGGAGCGCGCGGATTATCTGCGGCTGGGGCCGATGACGGCGGAGAATTCGTCGCGGTTTGGGACCGCGTTTACGGAGACGATTGAGGCGCGGGAGGGCGTGACGACGGGGATTTCGGCGTACGACCGGGCCCACACTATTAAGGTAGCGATCGATCCGCGGTCGACGGCGCAGGATTTGGCGAGGCCGGGGCATGTGTTTCCGCTGCGAGCACGGAAGGGCGGGGTGCTGGTGCGGGCCGGGCAGACCGAGGCGTCGGTGGATCTGGCGCGGCTGGCGGGGCTGATTCCCGCGGGCGTGATCTGCGAGGTGATGAAGGACGACGGCACGATGGCGCGGGTGCCGGACCTGATCGAATTTTGTAACAGGCACGGTCTCAAAATGCTGACGGTGGCGGAGCTGATCCGGTACCGGCTGCAGCACGAGCGCTACATTGTGCGGGTGGCGGAGAGCCCGATGCCGACGGCGTGGGGCGAGTTCAGGATGATCGCTTACGAGAGCGAGGTGCATGGCGGGGAGAGCCATGTGGCTTTGGTGCGCGGGGATGTGGCGCAGGAGGGAAGTGGGGTTTCCGCTGAGCCGGTATTAGTACGTGTGCATTCGCATTGCCTGTCGGGCGATGTGTTTGGGACGACGCTGTGCGATTGCCAGCGGACGATGGAGCAGTCGCTGAAGATGATTGCGGAGGCGGGACGGGGGGCGCTGATTTATCTGCACAACGGGGGCCGCGGGTTTGAGATTGACCGGACGGCGGAGCCGGGGAGGATCGTGTTTCATCGCGAGGCGCGGGCACGGGAGCGGCATGAGGATCGGCACCAGCGGATTTTGCGCGAGGTGGGGCTGGGTGGGCAGATTCTGGCGGACCTGGGGATCCATCGGATACGCCTGCTGAGCAACACGCCGACGCATGTGCCGGCGCTCGAGGGATTCAGCGTACAGATTGTGGAGCAGGTGAAGATCCCACCGCAGGGTACAGGGTACGGGTTACAGGTTACAGAACGCGACCCGGCAGCGAAGGCCTGAGCTGCTATGCAGGTGCGGGGACGTCTCCCCCGGTTTGGGGGTGCTGGCCGCACGGGCCGACGCGCCCATTCGGCTCGCCTGACGGCTCGCTCAGGGCAGGCTCTTTGACGCAAAGCCTGGAACGTATCAGACCGCGACCGGTTCCGGAAGCTGCGCGAGCAGGCCGCGGGCGGCGAGGTCGTGGCGCAGCTGCGCGATGTTCGAAAATTGCAGGGCGTGGAGACCGAAGGCTTCGGCGCCGCGAATGTTCTCGATTTTGTCGTCGAGGAAGAGGGCTTCGTCGGGGCGGACGCCGAGCCGATCGCAGGTGAAAGCGTAGATGGCGGGGTCAGGCTTGGCGATGCCGAGCTCGCAGGACCAGGTGAGCTGGTTGAAGTTTGCGAGCCAGGCGAATTCCTGGAGCATGGTGCGGAGCACGTCGGGACCCATGTTGGAGAGGATGGCGGTGAAGAAGCCGGCGTGCTGGAGGGCGGCGGCCCAGGCGAGCATGGGCGGGTTGAGGGAGATCCACATGAGGACGTCATTCGCGATGAGGTCGTCGATTTGCCCGGGGGTGAAGGTGCGGCCGGAGTCGCGCGCGAATTTGGCCCAGTAGCCGGGACCGTCGAGATGGCCGAGATCGTAGTCGCGGCGATCGCGCCAGTAGAGGCGCTCGAAGGTGTCGTGGCCGAGGCCGGTGAGGGCGATGAGGCGCTGGTGGGCGGCGCGGTCCTGGGTGCAGAGGACTTCACCGTAGTCGAAGATGACGGCGCGGATCATTAAGGACAGGGTATAGGGGATAGGGTTTGGGGTATAGCGTCTAGCTGGGAGCTGGTGGCTGGTTGCGCGTTGGGGCAAATCGCGCGTGTGAAAAGATGAGTGCGTGCGATTTTCGGCGAGGACGGCGTGGGATGTGGAGGAGACGCGGCTGGCGTGTGCTCTGCGGGAGCGGCGGGCTGCGGGGCTGCCGGTGCTCGATTTGACGGCGTCGAATCCGACACAGTGCGGCTTTGCGTACGACGAGGCGGGGATTCTGGCGGCGCTCGGGGATCGCGAGGCGCTGGTCTACGATCCGGAGCCGCGCGGAATGCCGCGGGCGCGCGAGGCGGTGTGCCGGTATTACGCGGGACGGGGCGCGCAAACCGGGGCGGAACGGGTTTTTCTGACGACCAGCACGAGCGAAGCGTACAGCTGGCTGCTCCGCCTGCTGTGCGATGCGGGCGACGAGGTGCTGATCGCTCAGCCGAGCTATCCGCTGTTCGATTTTCTGGCGCAGATCGAAGATGTACGGCTGGTGGCGTATCCGCTGGTGTACGACCACGGGTGGCAGATTGATTTTTTGGAGCTGCGGGCGCGGGTGACGGCGCGGACGAAGGCGATTGCGGTGGTGCATCCGAACAACCCGACGGGGCACTTTACAAAGGAGACGGAGCGGCGGGAGCTGGAGCGGATTTGCGAGGAGCACGGGCTGGCGCTCATCGTCGATGAAGTTTTTCTGGATTACGGATTTGCTGGGCATGAGGCGCGGAGTTTTGCGGCCGGCGAGCATACGTGCCTGACGTTTGTGCTGAGCGGGATCAGCAAGATTGCGGCGCTGCCGCAGATGAAGGCGGCCTGGATTTGCGCGTTCGGACCGGAGCGGGAGTTGAAGGAAGCGCTGGGGCGGCTGGAGGTGGTGGCGGATACGTTTTTGTCGATGAATGCGCCGGTGCAGTGCGCGCTGCCGGTGTGGCTTGCGGGGTCGGAAGGGATGCGCTACCCCACCGCGCCAACGGCGGGCGCGGTGGGGACCCCGGTGCGGGAGCAGATTCGGGCACG
>JBEKIN010000353.1:0-4492 GCA_050011735.1 Acidobacteriaceae bacterium
CGTCAGTGGGCGGCGGTTCGGGCGCGGGTGGCGCGAGTGAGGCGATGGCAGCGGGGAGGAGTTGCTGGACGGCGGCTTCGGCTTCCTGTTCGATGATGCCGGCCTTCATGAATTCGGATTGGTTGAGCGAGATGTAGGGCAGCTCCTGGTGGGGGAGGACGTACTCGACTTTTTCGCCGGGAGAGAACTTCATGTTGATGGCGTAGTCGAGCGCGGCGGTGAGCTTTTTGAGATCGAGGGTGGCGGCGTTGAGTCCGTACTGGGCGGCGGCAGAGGGGATGGGCGCGATGCCGTGATCGGCGGTGAGGGCGATCCAGACATTGCCGAGGCCGCCGGGGATATTTTTGTCGAGCCAGGTGAAGAAGGTGTCGAACTGGGTGTCGAGGGCGTCGACCATCTGCTGCTGGTCGGAGGAGTCGGGGCCTTTGGCGTGGCCCATGATGTCGTTGGCGGAGAGGCTGAGGGTGAGGAGGTCGGTGACATTGTGCTGGCCGAGCTGCTCGCCCTGAATGAGGGCTTCGGCGAAATCGATCTCGTAGGAGTTGGCGGCGGGTGTGCGGCCGACCTGGCTGTAGAAATTCGTGGTGGTGGTGAGACCGGCATCCTGCTCGGCCTGGGCGATGGCGCCGCTGGTGTTGAAGGCGGTGGCCCAGTCGGGAAGTTGCGACATATAGAAAGATGAAGTGACGAATTGGCCGGAGGCGGGATCGATCCAGAAGGCGGCGTTGGCGGCAGCGCCGGCGGGAAGGATGGCGGCGCGATCTTTCAGCGAGATGCCGTAGACCTTAGCCTGGCCCTGGGTGGCGAGGCGGAGCTCGTCGCCGACGGTGGAGGCGAGCAGGTTGCGGGGCGAGCTGCCGGTGAGGTATTTGGGTGCGCCAGGAGCAGCGCCGGGCTGATTGGAGGGGATGCTGGAGTCGGGCTCGCCGACGATGCGATAGCGCTCATCTTCAACGGAAGAGACGGGGCGATCCTGATTGCGGGCGAGGTCCCACCAGTCGTTGGAGGAGATGCCGTGGCCGTCGGTGTAAGCGCCGGTGCCGATGGTGGCGTGGCCGGGCGCGGTCTTGGTGTTGGCGTAGTCGTAGTAGCAGTCGGGGAAGTACGCGCCGTGCTGGAGAAAGAGGTTGAAGCCGCGATTCTTGAAGTCGGCGCGGTAGCGGTCGAGGTAGTCGCCGCGGAACTGATCGATGACGAGGATGATGGCGAGTTTGGGGTGGTCGTTGAAAGCGCTGGGGGGCGCGGGGGTGGGGACGTCTTTGGCGTGGGCAGCGGGGTGGTGCGCCGGGGTTGGGTTTGGGTTGGATTGGGCGTCGGCGTGGGTTCGGCCGAGAGCGAAGGGAGCGGGGAGCAGGAGTGCCAGGAGGACAGCAGGGAGGCGTGTGGGTCTCATTGGTCTCAAGGTATAGGGTACACAAGACAGCCGGCAGGCTGTAGCCGGTAGCTCGGAGCGAGTGAGCTGGCCGGCTGGTAGCTGGTAGCTGAGAAGCGGTTGGCTATGGGCCGGTCAGCGAAGAAACGGTTAGCGAAGGGCGGCGCGCTTCGCGGGTATCCCACATCCCCAACTGCAGGGATGCGGGGCACCCGGCGGGGAATGGAAGCGGGTAGAATCCGAGCCATCCGGGGTGGTTCACGAGAAGACGAGTGGCGAAGAATTTCTGCCAGAGGACAAAGAAGGCGAGGTTCGTTATGGATTGGTTGAGGCGGACGGCACGGGCCGTGTTGGTTCTTGCTTTGTTCGCAGGTCTGTGCGGAGGGTCGTTCCTTCTGGCGCAAACGTGCGGGCAAAAAGGGCTGGCGGTGCAGGTGCTCGGGTCGGGCGGGCCGGAGTTGCAGGACAAGCGGGCGTCGACCAGTTACCTGATCTGGCAGGACGGCCGCGCGCGGGTGATGGTGGACGCAGGGGGAGGCAGCGCGCTGCGCTTTGGCGAGAGCGGAGCACAGATGTCACAGCTGGATGTGTTTCTCTTCAGCCATTTTCATATCGATCACAGCGGCGACTTTCCGGCACTGATTTTTTCTTCATGGTTTGAAGACCGCGCGCGGCCGCTGCCGGTGTACGGACCGGCGGGGAACGAGTACATGCCGTCGACGACGGAGTTTGTGCACGATCTGTTCAGCGATCCGCATGGGGCGTGGCGGTATCTGAGCGAGCTGGTGGAGCCGGGCCAGGGAGGAAGCTACCATTTGCGGCCGCACGATGTTGTAGCGGGAGCAGCGCCGGTGCAGGTGCTGCGCAACGACGCGATGGCGTTATACGCGGTGCGGGTGGTGCATGGGGCGTTTCCAGCGCTGGCCTGGCGGGTGGAAATGGGCGGCAAACGCATCGTCTTCAGCGGAGATACCAACGGAGACGGGGAGGGCCTGACGCAGCTGGCGATGAACGCGGACTTGTTCGTCGCGCATAACGCCGTACCGGAAGACGCTACCGGAGTGGAGAGGCGCCTGCACATGCCGCCCTCGGTGATCGGAACGACGGCGGGGCATGCGCAGGTGAGGCAGCTGGTGCTGTCGCATCGGATGCTGCGGACGCTGGGGAAGGAAGATGCGACGCGGATGGAGATTCGGCGGAGTTATGCAGGGCCGATCGCGTTTGCTAATGACTTGGATTGTTTTGCGGTGGAGTAGCCGTGGCTGAGGAGCGGTCGGCTGGTGAAGCGGTCGGCTAAGGGCGGTTAGCGGAGGGCGGCGCGCTTCGCGCGCATCCCGGGTCTCAAAGTCGAGGCTCCGGGGCAGCCGGATTTGTTTGGAATCAGAATGTCGGTCCCTGGTATGGGGGGTGGCGGCATGGGTGCAACCAGGAAACGGGGGCGGTCATCTGCACAGGTGGGTCCAGGAAAGGGTCGACCAATGAGCACTGCCGCTAGTATTAGCCCGCGAAGACGTGAATTGCACATCACCGAGGTGGTTATCGTCGGAGTGGTGACGGTGGTGCTGGTGGGCGTGGATTTGATGTTTTATTTCTGGCCCTTTCGTTATCGCGAGGTGCATCCGCTGCTGCAGCAGGTTTTTCAGAGCCGGGTGGACGTGAAGAGGTATCACCGGATTTATTTCCCGCATCCGGGGTTCGTGGCTGAAGACGTGACTTTCTATCGGCATGGGGATACGCAGATACCGCCGCTGGCGACGGTGAAGAAGATGACGGTGGCGGGGCAGTGGCTGGTGTTGATCTTCCATCCGCACACGCTGTATCAGATTCGGCTGGAGGGATTGCACGTGCAGATACCGCCGCCAGGGACGAAGGCGCGGCGGATGGATTTCGATAACGGGGTCATCAGCACTTCAGAATCGAAGCTGCGGATCGAAAGCATTCTTGCAGACGGAACGACACTGGATTTTTTGCGGCATGGAGGAGCGCTGCCACTGCACTTCGAGTTCAGGGAGCTGGCGATTCACAACGTGCAGGACAAACATCCGCTGGAATTCACTGCTCGCGTAGCGACATCAGAGCCGCAGGGGACGGTGGTGGCGACGGGGGTGCTGGGGCCGTTTCGGACGAGCAGCTACGGGACAACACCGATGTCGGGATCGTATTCGCTGATCGACGCAGATTTGCAGGGGCTGCAGGGTATGTGGGGCCATGCGGCGGCGGGCGGACGATTTGGCGGCATATTTTCGGCAATGGATGTGACGGGCGAGGCGGAGATTCCCGATTTTCGGGTTGGGTCGGGGCATACGGTGCGGATGGGTGCGGCGTATCACGTAACAGTGAGCGGCACAAATGGCGATGTGGAGATTGAAAATGCCGAGGTGAAGAGCGGGAACAGCACGATTACAGCCAGCGGATCGGTGGCGGGGTCGCCGAGAAAGGTGGCGGTGACGATCGAGACGAAGGACAGCCAGGTGGAGGATCTGCTGAAGATCGTCGAAGAGGCGCCGCCGCCGGTGGAGGGCGATGTGAATTTTCGTGCAGCGGTGGAATTCGGTGAAGGGCCGGGCAGGTTTCTGGAGAAGCTGAACCTGAAGGGAGATGTTTCACTGGAGAACATGAGGCTGGTGGACGCGAACAAGCAGGAGAAAGTGGATGCGTTCAGCGCGCGGGTGCGGAAGGAGCCGGTGGGTGAGGGGGGTAGGTCGAGCGATGCGGCGCAGATCACGATGGCGGCTCGAACCGAGACGCGATTTGAGCATGGGATGGCGTATTTCCCGGACATTCACGCGAGCATGCCGGGCGCGGAGGCGCACCTGCATGGGACCTTCAACCTGCTGGACACGCGAATTCATCTGACCGGGCAGGTGGCGCTGGAGCGGAGCCTCTCCGACGCGGTGACGGGATGGAAGGCGGCGCTGCTGAAGCCGCTGAATCCATTCTTTCGGCATAAGGATGCGGGGGCGGTGGTGGCGGTGGCGATTACCGGGACGGCGAAGAAGCCGAAGATCGGGCAGGATGTGCTGCACGACAAGTGAGGCAGCGGTTAGCTGAGAAGCGGTCGGCGAGGAAGCGGTCAGCTAAGAAGCGGTCGGCGAAAAGCGGTTAGCGAAGACGGCACAC
>JBEKIN010000354.1:0-4461 GCA_050011735.1 Acidobacteriaceae bacterium
CTGATCGACGGATTCGATCCCGCGGTACGCAATCTTCGTCACCACCAGGTGACCGCGGCGGCCCTGTAAGCTCGCAAGGGGCTCCGGTAGCGGCCTGTCGCCGCCGCCGAATCGAACCTTGCGCGGCCTGCCGCAAGCCTGGCGCGCTTCGTCAATTGCGGCTTGCACCAGCGGATGCGCACTGTGAAGAACATCGCCCTCGCGCAGGCCTCTCGCATCCCCGACTACGACGTCGCCGCCATCCCGGTAATCCCCTGGCAGTTGCTCTGCCGCGGGGATATGCATCACGACCCGGCCCGGGCTTTCAGAACGCTGGAAGGGCACTCCGATCGCGCCGAGATACGCGGCCACCATCTGTTCGACATCGGCGTCGAGCCCGGCAAGTTCACCCGGCAATTCATGCTCGTATTTGCGGAAAACGGCTCGCAGCGTGTCGTCCAGGCGTTCTTCCACCAGTTCCGCCGCGCGCGACTGCTCGGCATTGAACTCCTCCCTCTTAGCCTCGACCTTATCTCTCAGGCCTTGCAGCTCATGCGTGACGTCATCGACCGAACGGGCCTGGTCGTAGATTCGTCGTAGCTGCGCCTCGAAGTCGACTCCGATGCCTGAGATGAGCGATTGCGGAGAGTCCGTCGCCGGGACATGCAGGATGGCGTCCGAGTTGTCGAGCACCTTACCGAACAGATCGAGCTTCTGACTCAGGATCTCGAACGTCAGACGCTGGGCTTCGTTCTCTCGCGCCAGGAAGCTCATCACGGTCACGCCTCGGCGCTGGCCGTATCGATGGATGCGGCCGATCCGCTGCTCGATGCGCTGCGGATTCCAGGGTAAGTCGTAATTGATCAGGGTGTCGCAAAACTGAAGGTTCAGTCCCTTCGCGCCTGCCTCAGTGGCAATGAAAACCTTGGAGCGCTCGCGGAATTCGTGAACCAGCGCAAGCCGTAGGGCCACTTCGCGGCTCGGCCGGTTCCCCGGAGGTAACGACGGAGCGACCTCTTTTTCCCAAACTTCGAGCGCTGCCTGCGCTTCGGGCGTATTGTTATCGCCGCGAAACAGGGTGATATCCGTAGGGCCATACCCGTTATCGAGCAACAGATTCCGCAGATAGCCCTGAGTCGTCAGCGACTCGGTAAAGACGATGGCGCGCCCGGTACCCTGACCTCGGGCGCCGCGCTCGCTCACCACGCGTAAGGAATCTAGGAGACACCGCGCCTTACTGTCGTGGGGCAGATCGGCACTCCGCTTGGCGAACTGCCGGACCTGTTCGAGTTCCGCACGGACCCGCTCGATATCCGGGGAAGATTCCGCAGGCGGTTCGGGCGAGGCCTCCGTCGGAGCGACTGCGGGGCCGTCGAACTCCGCCGCATCCTCTTCGAGGTCGTGGAAGAAATCCTCGACTATCAAACGCTCAAACGATTCGGAGCGCTGTACCTTGGTCAGCTGCGCGTCCAGCCTCAGTGCCACTTTCTCCAGACTCGCGGCCAGCGCCGCCAGGGAAGACGCCATGCGGCGGTGGAAGGCGATGAGCAAGAGCCGTTGGCTACCTCGGAACGCACAAAGATCCGGCTTCATCAGCCATCTGGTGACGTCGTCATATAGCGACTTCTCCTCCGGGCTCATCGAATACTCAATGAGGCGTGTCTGCCGCTCGACAAACGGAACCTCAAGAAATTCCTGAGCCTGGCGGCGCAGCGTTCGCTGCATCACGACCGTCAGGCGTCTTCGGAGTTCCTGAACCTGTTCGGGCTGGACGGTGCGATCGGATCCATCGCAAAACAACTCGCGAAACGTCGGCAGCTTTCCCAGAAGCGTACCGGTCGGCTCGACGTACTGAACCAGCCCCCACAGTTCGGCTAAAGAGTTCTGAATCGGAGTGGCCGTCAAAAGCAGCACCGGCGTGCCTCCCCGCTGGACCAGTTCCCGGACTCGGCCCGCGGTTACCGCCTCGCGGGAATCGTCGTTGTACGTGCCCTGCTTGTCGAAACGCTTGTAGACCCCAGCAAAGATTTCGTGGGCCTCGTCGACCACAATCAGTTCGAAGGGATCGACGGTCTTGAGAATGGAAGCTCCTTTTGAGCCGCCGGCGAGTTCGCGGTGCACCAGGAAAACACCAGCGCCTTCGAACGAGTCCGGGTCTGGTTGTCCTTCGCGGGCCTCGATCCCAAAAAGAGTGTAGAGTTCCGTTTGCCATTGTCCCAGTAGAGACTTAGGCACAATCAGCAGCACTCGGCGAGTGCCTTCCGCAAGGAGTTGAGCAATGACCAGCCCCGCCTCGATCGTCTTCCCGAGCCCCACCTCATCTGCCAGGATGCAGCCGCCTTCCGGAATACGGCGAAGTGCGAACACGACCGCATCGATCTGGTGCGGGTTTGGGTCAATACGTCCGCGACGCTGAGCGGCTGCGTACCGGCGGTGCTCATCGGACCGGCGTAGACGGGTAAGGTCCTCGGCCAGCAGGCGACGATGAATAGGATGATTGCCGTTCACGTTGGCTTCTGTTTTGAGCTAATTATCTATCGGTGGAGGACTCGGAGATTGTCAGGACCCCGTTCACATCCGGACTCATATTTTACAGTGTTTTGCGAATATGCTGATTCTGTTTGCGTTCAGAATCAGATTTATGTCTGGCCAAATCTTCCTCTTAATGCTTAGCAGTAGGAATGTGGATTGTATCGTCGCCGACTCGGAGTTCCGCTCGAACTCCCCTATACCGTGCTGATACGTCACTCGACGGAAAACGACCGATGCTCTCTCGTGGAACGAGGCATTCTCAATCCGCGCAATGGCGACAATACGTCCAAGTGGTGCGCAGAACCCGAACAGTCAGGGGATTTAGATCTCGGCTTTGTCCTGCGTTCCTCTGTTATGCTGTTGTGCATCAATCCGCAACCAGTCTCGTTACTGCCTTGGAAAGTTGCCTCGATTTTCGGTGCCAGCTTGATCGCTATTGGCGTTACCGCCGGTTACGTCGATGTAGCGACTCATTTCGAGTTTCCGTTTCTTAGCAATGATTTTGAAGCTTTTATAGTTGCCATGTTGGTGGGTGTTTTTTTGGTGTTCGTCGGGGTAATCGGCTGGGCAAAACACTTGAAACCGAGGGCGCGGGCACGATTCGCGGGGATTGTCTTCGCTGCACCTTGGATAGCATTGCTGGTGGGCTACCCGATTGCCGGTAACAACATTCACGGCCCTGGTGCGATCCTCCTGGTCATGATAGTTCCTGCGACAATTCTCGCTTTGGTGCTCCTGATCATGGCCGGTTTTTAGGGATCAGGAAGACAGTATGTGGGCGGCAGCTTTGTTATGTCGCACAGGGGTTCGTTTGTTCAACGCGGTTGCGTCCGCTTTGACAGAAAACGGCCCAGTCGCGCTCATAATCCCGGCATAGGCTTCTTCTCAGCCGCGAAGGAGGCGGCCGGAATGAGGAGAAAGGCTATAAGTGGTTCGACAAAACCAAGGCGGCCGAGGACGAAGCTAGGGCTTCCGGATTTGGATCATAGTAAAAGCGCGGTTTTGAGCAGCTTGCGCTCACCAGAATCGAAACGCGGGTACCGACACGCGATTGACGAGTTCATCGAATGGTATTGCTCAGAGCCGCGACTGTCGTTCAGCAAGATCGTCGTCACACGATACCGTATTCACCTTGAGGAGCGTCACCTTGCGGCGGGGACAATCAACGGGCGCTTGGCCGCAGTGCGTCGCCTCGCATATGAGGCAGCCGATGCAGGATTATTGAGCCCCGAGTTGGCAGCCGGCATTCGCCGGGTCAAGGGTGTCAAGAAGCTCGGCGTGCGTCTTGGAAACTGGCTAACGGCTGATGAAGCGCGCCGCTTGCTTGCACTGCCGCAGTCAGATTCATTGAAAGGGAAACGCGATCGCGCCATACTCGCAATTCTCCTGGGATGTGGACTGCGGCGGCGCGAGCTGGCCGACCTGACGATCTCGCATCTGCAGCGGCGTGAAGAACACTGGGCCATTGTGGACCTAATCGGGAAGGGAGGACACGTTAGGACGGTGCCCGTTCCTGATTGGGTCAAGCACACGATCGACTCATGGACCGTGGCAGCGAGTATCTCATCGGGTAAACTGATTCGCTGCGTGTGCCGGGCCGGAAAATGCTGGGGCGACGGCGTGACCGAACGAGCAGTCTGGCACGTCGTGAAGCACTATGCAAAGCAACTCGGCATCCTACGACTTGCACCACATGATCTGAGGCGATCTTGCGCGAAACTGTGCCACGCAGCAGGCGGAGAATTAGAGCAAATCCAGTTCCTGCTGGGCCACGTTTCGGTCCAAACAACGGAGCGGTACCTCGGCTGTAAGCAGCGGATTAGTGGAGCCGTCAACGACCGCATCGGTCTCGAACCTTGAATTTGGAGGGCGCGCAATCCGGACCCAAGGTGGTTCGTGAGACTTCGGAGTTAGGTCAGAGGAGTGCGGCCTAAAGACCAGCAGGCAGCA
>JBEKIN010000355.1:0-4455 GCA_050011735.1 Acidobacteriaceae bacterium
CACCAGTTTCGCTGCCTCGCGGTTCGCAATCGCACTCTCGTCGTCGTTGCGCCGCACAATGCCGGTCGCGTCCTGCTGTTGGGCCAGCTGCAGTTTCTCTTCGCTGAATTTCGGATGGAAAAGCAGATCGATTGCCAGGCCATACACCTGGTCGGCGTCACCTTTCAGCGAGTCCCACGACAGTGCTGTCGAATCGATGTCTCCGGCCGTTTCAATGTGCGCCGCCTTTGCCTCCAGCAGATCGTCCATCGCATCGCCGTCCATCTTTTCACTGCCGCTCGTGCGCCACGCCTGCCCATAAAGGTCGATCATTCCCACTTTGGCCGGATCCTCATCGCGCGATCCGCCGGGAATCAAAACCGAACCGCTCACAAACGGCAGCTCATGATCCTCCTGCAGAAACAGCACGATGCCATTCTTCAGTTCAATGCGCTTCGGCTGGTGCGGATTGAAAGAGTGCAGCGCCGGAACGGCAATCTGCTCCCACGGCTTGTTTTCCTGACCCGCTGCTGCGAGCGGCGCGGCCAAACCAAAAACCACAGCCGCCGCAATCGCCAGACCAGCCAGGCGTCCGCTGTTCACTGTCCACGGCGCACTGTTCACTGATCTCTGATCCCTGATCTCTGATCCCTGATCCCTATTCTTCATTCCGCGCCTCCCGTGCTCTTCGCATTGCTCGCCGGAGCTTCGGTATCGATCTCGGCGCTGGTCCGATTGGAGGTCACAAACACCTGGTTGGCCACCCGCTTGATGTCCGCCTTCGTCACCTTGTCCACCTTATCCAGTTGCAGGAACAACTCGCGCCAATCGCCATAACGCGTCTGGTACTCCGCCAATGCATTCGCCAGACCTTGATTATCGGCGAGGCCGCGCAGCAAATCGGCTCGGGCTCGTGTCTTGTACATTGCCAGTTCCGCGTCCGTCACATCGGTGGTCTTCAGCTTTTCAATTTCCTTGTGGATGGCGTCCCGCATCTGCGCCGGTGTATGCCCTGGCAGCGGCACTGCATAAAACGAAAACAGGCTCGGATATTTGTCGCCCGGGAAGGGGCTGAAACCCTCGGCATCCGCGGCAATTTGCTGGTCGCGTACCAGGCTCCGGTAAAGCCGCGCCACGCGCCCATTCGACATGATGTCCTGGATAGCGTCGAACACCGCATCGTCCGGGTCGCGATAGCTCGGTCGATGGTAGCCCTCGATGTAAAACGGCTGCGTCTGCTCGCGGATGACTACGGACTTCTCCGCAAACTGCTTCGGCTCCACGGTCGTCATCTCTTCCGGCTTCGGGCCGCCCGGCACTTTGCTGAAATACTTCTCGAGCATGGGCATCGCGTCAGCGGCCTTCACGTCCCCTACCACCGCCACCACGATGTTCCCTCCCACGTAGTACTTCTTGTGGAAATCCATCGCCTCCGTAGCGTTGATCTGGCTTACCTCGCTGGGCCAGCCGATCCCACTCCGTCCATAGTTGTGCGCCACGTAGGCCGTTGCAAGGAACTGCTCCACCAGCCGCCCGATGGGGTTGGAGTCGGTGCGCATGCGCCGCTCCTCCATCACTACGTCCCGCTCTTTGTAGAATTCGCGCGGCACAACATCGTACAGCCGCCCGCTCTCGAGCCACGCCCACAGTTCCAGCCTGTTTTCGGGCATCGACCAGAAATACTCGGTGTTATCGAGCCCCGTCTCGGCATTCAATCCGTTTGCGCCGTTGCGTTGCGCCACCTCCGTGAACTGGTTCGGAATGACGTACTTGTGCGCTTCGTTTTGCGCCTCGATAAAAGCCTTGTGCAACTCTTCCAGCTTTTGCGGGTCGCGCCCCACAGGCTTCAAATACTCGGCTTCATAGGCATCGTTCGCTGCCTCCACCTTGGCCAGAGCCACCTTCTCGGCGGCGTAGTCCGTGGTCCCTATCTGGCTGGTCCCTTTGAACGCCAAGTGCTCAAACATGTGTGCCAGGCCGCTTTCGCCGGAGGGATCGTTGACGTCGCCCGCATCGACAAACGTGGTGTAACTGAAGACCGGCGCATCCGGCCGCTCGCAAATCAGCAGCGTGAGTCCGTTCGGAAGCACCTTTGTCGTGATCCGCTGTTCAAAGCTCTTAAGGTCCTGGCCCAGCGCACCAAGCCCGGCCATCGCCGTCAGCGCTAACGCCAGAAACACTCCCCAAAACCGGGAAAAGGTTCGGCTCTGCATTCCTGCTCCTTCAGGGCCATTCCACGGCCCCGCACTCTTCCAACCTATTGTCCCAAACCGGGCCCGTCAAACTTGTCGTTGTGTGACGAACCGCCCGTCCACTCCATGCGTATATCTTTGCAAAGGGTGAGGTCGCCATGCGCCGCTGGGTCATTCGTCTCCTTTTTCTCGTCATTCTTCTCTTTATCGCGGCTTGCGGCGCTTTCTGGGCCCTTGAGGTTTTTCCCCGGCACGGTTCGCATCCGCCTCTCAAACTCGCGCACGGGACACTCGCCATTCAACACGCGCACATCTACATTTCACCCACGGAACCACCCATAGAGGACGGCACGATCCTCATCCGCGACGGCCTCATCGCCGCCGTAGGGCAGCAGGTCGAAATCCCCACAGACGCTACCATCGTGCCTTGCAATCATTGCGTCGTTACTGCCGGCTTCTGGAACGCGCACGTCCATTTCACTGAGCCCAAGTGGAGCCTGGCCGAGTGGAAATCCGACGACCTGCTCAACGCGCAACTGGCCGACATGTTTCTGAGCCACGGCTTCACCACAGTCATCGACACCGGCTCCAATCCCGCCGACACGTTCGCGATACGCCGCCGCATCGAACATGTGCAACTCAACGGCCCCTACATCTACTCCTCCGGGCCGCCGCTCTACCCGCCCAACGGCATCCCCTATTACATCAAAGAATCCGCTCCCGCCTGGCTTCAGTTACTCCTGCCCGAGCCCGGGACTCCCGACTCAGCCCGCCGCATCGTTCGTCGCAATCTTGCTTCTGGCGCGGACATTACCAAGCTCTTCACCGGTTCCTGGGTCCAACGCGGTCACGTCCTGCCCATGCCCCTCGACATCGCCAAGGCGGCCGTCGAAGAAAGCCATCTCAACGGCAAGCTCGTCTTCGCCCATCCGTCGAACCTCGCCGGCGTCCGCGTCGCCATCGACAGTGGTGTCGATGTGCTGGCCCACGCCGCCGACGACACCGAAGGCGTCGATCAGGCATTGCTCTCCGAGGCCGTGCGCAAAAACATGGCCATGATTCCGACACTCAAGATGTTTGCGTCGACAGTCACCGCCGACACCCATTACATGGACCCCATCTGCGATGAAGTGCGCCTCTTTCACTCCCTTGGTGGCCAACTCATCTTCGGCACGGACGTCGGCTACATTACCGACTACTCCACCGACGGCGAATTTGTAGAACTTGGCCGGAGCGGCCTCGAATGGAAAGATGTCCTGGCGATGCTCACCACCAATCCATCCGCACGCATGGGCGTCTCCCGCTCCAAGGGAACCGTGACTCCCGGCAAACTCGCCGACCTCACCATCCTCTCCGCCGATCCCGCCCAGGACCTGACCAACTTCGCCCGCGTGCAGACGGTGATTCGCTCCGGCCGCGTCATCTGGCAGAGACAATGAGAGAGTCCGCTGCTCTTTACACTGCGTCAATCCTCTGGAAAATGGGTGCCCCAGGGTCTGGATTCTCAGACCTGGGAAAGCACGAGCCCAGATTGAACGCCCTCTTGAGTAGTCGGTTAGTTTGATTTCTGAGAGCGAGGCTGACGTGGATCACGATTCATACTGGTATACATACCTAATGGCTCGGCACCACACGGCCCTGATTCTTGGGACCAGTCCACCCCACCCGATTGCCCTATACTGAGGACTGCGCCTTCTTGGGTTCCGTAACTCGGGAACCCGCATGGCTAGAGGTTTTCCTTGGTCCTGGAAACAAAGCTGGAAACAAAGATCGATACGACGAAACGTCCCCGCATTCGCTCCACCACTGTGATTTGTGTGCGCCGTAATGGCCAGGTGGTCATGGCTGCGGACGGCCAGGTCACGTTGGGGGACCACGTGCTCAAACACTCCGCAAAAAAGATTCGCCGTCTTTATCAGGACAAGATTCTCGCCGGATTTGCCGGCTCGACCGCCGACGCGTTCTCGCTCTTCGCCCGCTTCGAGAGCAAGCTCGAGCAGTACGCCGGCAACCTGAACCGCGCCGCCGTCGAACTGGCCAAGGACTGGCGCACTGACAAGATGCTGCGCAACCTCGAAGCCTTGCTCGTGGTCGCTGACGCAGGCCAGACCTTCCTGATCTCCGGGTCGGGAGATGTGATCGATCCCGACGAACCCATTGCCGCCATCGGATCAGGTGGCAGCTACGCCACAGCCGCCGCGCGCGCCCTCATGGAAAACACCGACCTGGGCGCCCACGAGATCGCCGAAAAAGCAATGAAGATTGCCGGAGACATTTGCATCTA
>JBEKIN010000356.1:0-4440 GCA_050011735.1 Acidobacteriaceae bacterium
TCGCCATAGAAGAGGAAGGAAGTGAGCCACGCGAAAACCGGCTCGAGGGCGAGGATGAGCGCGGTGTGCGTGGCGGGAAGATAACTTTGTGCCCACGACTGCACGGTGAAGGCGGCGGCGGTGGCGAGGATGGCGGTGACGAGGAGGGCGACGACGACGCGGGCTGAAGGGTGGAAAAGCGACGGGCGCATCCAGGGATGCTCGAGCAGGGGCAAGCTGATGGCCATGAAGGCGGCGCAGAATCCGACCTGGAGGACGGCGAGTTGTTCGAAAGGAACGCGCGGCGAGAGATGGGCGAGAGCCAGGACGTGGAGGGAGAATCCGAGGGCGCAGCCGAAGGTGAGGAGGTCGCCGAGCGAGATGGAGCGGAAGGCGAGGGCGGAACTGAATCCGGGGCTGAATCCGGAAGCGGGCGGGGTGGTGAGGAGGACGATGCCGGTGAAGGCGACGAGGGCGCCGAGCCAGGCGTTCCATTGGGGGGTGCGAGAGCCGCGCGGGCGGAGGGCAGGGATCGCCGAGAGCATGGGGACGAGGACGACCACCATTCCGGTGATGAAGGCGGATTTGGAGGGCGTGGTGAGGCGGAGGCCGGCGGTCTGGAACTGATAGCCCATGGCGAGGCAGAAGCCGACAATGGCGCCAGCGAGGAGGGAGCGGCGGCTCATGCGGCCGAAGTGGCCGCGGTAGAAGAGGGCCAGGCAGACGAAGGCCAGGGTCATGCGGATGAAGTTGAAGAGGAGGGGGGAGACGTCGGTGAGGGCGGACTTGACGACGACGAAGGTGGAGCCCCAGATGGCGACGACGGCGATGAGGAGGATGTGCGCGCGGAGGGAGCGGGATCGCGCCGGAATCTGGGACATGGGGGAAGGGTAGCAGGGAGGGGAAAGCGGCTGGCAGGTGGTCGCGGTGACCTAAAAAGCAGCGGAAAGATGGGGCACGCGAGTTGTGACGATGATGGGTGACAGGAGGGCGATTCTCGGGTCGGGCGCGGGCTGATTACGGCAGAGTATCGGGAGTATGCTTACATCAGGTTATTGATCCCGCTGGGTATCCGTCATACTCTCCTCTCAGCTGGCATCGTTTCCCCCTGCAGTCTTCCCAGCCTTTTGAGCGCCGGGAGAAAAACCCGCTTTCATGCAGAACATCCTTCTGGACATATTGATCATCGGCCTGCTGGTCATCCTGTTTGGGTCGATTTACCGGCGGCAGGCGACGGTGCGGGTGCGTTTCTGGCTGCTGGGGTGGTTCTTCATCCTGATCCACTTTGGGCTGCTGCTGTACACGCCGGCGGAGACGTGGGGCGCGAATCTGATGGTGGCGGCGGCGGAGGGCGGGCTGCTGCTGTGCGGCGCGGCATTTGCGCTGTCGTCGACCCTGGTGTGGGAGGAAGGCTGGCGATTCGCGGCGCCGGCGCTGCTGCTGAGTATTGCGCCGGTGATCTACGTAACTGTCGTCACACTGTGGAGCGCGCCGCGGTTGTTGCTGGCGGGACTCGGGGTCGGGGTGCAGCTCTCCTATGGGGCGGTGGTCTACCGGTTTGGGAAGAGCCGACAGAGAACAGGAGGCGCGAGGGCGATGGTGGCCCGGCGCTGGGGCGCTGCGATTCTGGGGGCAGAATCGGCGTGGCTGGCGATCCTGCTGGTCAAGGGGCCGACGGGGAACAGCATTTATCCGGTTCTTTCGGAGATTTTCCTGCTGAACGCGCTGCTGTACTGGGAGGATTTCCGGCAGTCGACAGCCGGGGTGCTGGTGGGGACGTTTGGGCTGGCGGCGTGGGGGGCGGTGTTTCCGGTCGCGCTGCTGATGGAGGCGGTGCTTCCGCGTGTACAGGTGATCGGGGAGATGTGGAATGTGCCGAAGTATTTTGTGGCGTTCGGCATGATTCTCACGCTGCTGGAAGAACAGAAGCGGCAGGCGGACGCGCGCAGCCAGGAGTACCGGGTGCTGTTCGAGGCCAATCCGCACCCGATGTGGATTTTCGATACGGAGACGCTGCAGTTCCTGGCGGTCAACGATTCGGCGGTGGCGCGGTACGGATACACGGCGGAGGAGTTCCGGGGGATGACGCTGCGAGACATTCGACCGGCGGAAGAAGTGGGGGCGGTGGAAGAGGTGATCGCGAACCTGCGGGATACCGAGCCGGTGGTCGTGTCGGGGCCGTGGACGCACATTCTGAGGGACGGCCGGAAGATCCAGGTGGAGGTTTCGGCGCACACGATCAGCTTCGAGGGAAGACGGGCGCGGTTCTCGCTGGTGCAGGACGTGACGGAGCGGCAGCAGCTGCATCATCGGCTGTTGCATCAGGCGCACCACGACATGCTGACGGGACTGCCGAACCGGCTGCTGCTGCTGGACCGGATGGAACAGGCGCTGGCCTCGGCCGCGCGCCGCGGCAAGAAGGCGGCAGTGATGTGCATGGACCTGGACCGGTTCAAGCAGATCAACGACACCTACGGGCACGCGGTGGGGGATCTGTGCCTGAAGCATGTGGCGGAGCGGCTGAAGAGCCGGTTGCGTGCGGAAGACACGGTGGCGCGCTCGGGGGGCGAGGAATTCACGGTGATGGTGGGCGATCTGGCGTCGGCGGACGACGCGACGCGGATCGTGGACGATCTGCTGGCGGCGCTGCGCAAGCCGCTGGTCGCAGATCAGTATCCGATCGACCTGACGGCGAGCTTTGGGATTGCGATGTATCCGGACCACGGTACGGATGCCGCGGAGCTGTGGAGAAACGCGGACGCGGCGATGTACCGGGTGAAGCGGTCGGGCGGGAACGACTTTGTGCTGGTGTCGCAGGAGATCAGCCAGTCGACGACCGAGGCCAACGAGCTGGAGTTGTTCATGCGGCGGGCGCTGAAGGATGGCGGGCTCGAAATCTACTACCAGCCGGAATACGGGCGGGATGGAGAGATGTGCGGGCTGGAGGCGCTGCTGCGGCTGCATCATCCGAAGTACGGGATGGTGAGTCCGGAGCGTTTCATTCCCATCGCCGAGGAGAGCGGCCTCATTGTGCCGCTGGGCAACTGGGTACTGCGAGAGGTGTGCCGGCAGGGCAAGGAGTGGGCGAACCAGGGATTGACGACGCCGAGGATCGCGATCAACGTATCGCCGCTGCAGTTTATGCGGATGGATTTTTCACGCCAGGTGCGCCAGGCGCTGATGGAAATGGGCGTGGCGGCGGACACGCTGGAGATCGAGATGACGGAGACGACGGTGATGCGGAATCTCGACGATCTGGCGCGGCAAATGCGGGAGCTTGCGGAGATCGGCGTTCATTTTTCAGTGGACGATTTTGGGACGGGATATTCGTCGCTGCAGCACCTGCATCAGCTGCCCATTGAGAGGCTGAAGATCGACCGGTCGTTCATCGAGCGGGTGTGCGAGCCGAACGGGACGAGCGCCCTGGTGGAGGCGATCCTTTCGCTGGCGCACAGCCTGGGGCTGGAAGTGGTGGCGGAGGGCGTGGAGCGCAAGCAGCAGGCGGAGTGCCTGGCGGAGATGAAATGCGATGTGATGCAGGGGTTCTTCTTTGCGCCGCCGCAGCGGGCGGGGGAGATTCCGGCGCTGATCCGGCTGGGGCATGCGCCGCGGGCGTGGAGAGCGGCGACGGCTGGGGCGCGGGTGTGAAGGGCGCGGCCGGGCCTGGAGCCTTCGCCGGCTAGCCCGCTCTGAACCGGTCGCCTCTTCAGTCACGGTTAGTGTGGCTTGAAGGTCTTGCCTGTTTCGATCAGAGTTTTGAGGCGGGAGAGGATGCGCGGCCAGCCGTCGGCGGACTGGGCATAGCCGGGATCGTCTTCTGTCCACTGGTCATGGGTCACGGAGACCTTTGTGGCTTCGGACTCGGGCACGAGTTCAATGGTGACGCGGGAGGGTTTGCTGGAAGAGCCCATAGAGAATGTGTATTGCAACAATTTTGGCGGCTCAGACTGGAGCACCTCGCCGCGAACATAGACGGTGCGCTTGCCGTCGGCGCCAGGTCCGACCCAGTTCATCGGACCGCCTGGCTTCAGCTCGACTTCGAGTTCGGCCCCGCCGAAGATGATGCGGTTGGATTCGGGGGAGACGAAGCCGTCCCAGACCTTATCGGGGGATGCGGCGAAATAGAAAACGAGATGCAGGGGTGCTGGCTGGGGCATGAGGATTTTCTCCTTCCGGTTTCGCGGACCCTTGAGCTGGGGGGTCCAGTATATTGCCGGGCGCTGGATGGGGCTCGGGGTGCGAGGCATTCTGCGACTGCAAATTTTGGAATCGTGGAGAGGACTCGGCGCCTGATTCGTGGGCGGACTGAGTTTGAGTGACGAAGAATCCCCGAGGGAATGTCGGATGAATCAGGAGGAATTACCGCAAGGGCTAAAGTGACTGCGTGAGAACTCGATTTTTGCACAACACATTGCGCGGAACCGAACTCGTAAACACTACGCCTTGCGGAAATATCTAGTT
>JBEKIN010000357.1:0-4429 GCA_050011735.1 Acidobacteriaceae bacterium
CTCGGGGCCGAAGGGCGTGGCGGTTGAGGCAGAGGGCGCAAACTCGGCCTACGATACCATTTTCATCGCCGACACTGGCAATGGTCGGGTATTGGAGGCCGCTGGGAATGACAGTCAGCCGGTGGGCACGGGATTCGTGTCACCAAACTCAGTTGTGGTGGATGGAGCGGGTGATGTCTTTGTTTCGGACGATGGCCTGGGTGAAGTGGCGGAAATTCCGGCAGGTTGCCCCGGCTGCGGCCAGAACGTACCGTACGGCCCGTATGGTTCTGGAGAACTCATCGGCGGGTTAGCGGTGGATGGAGCCGGCGATATTTTCGTCCCTGATGCTACCCAGAATTGGGTGGTTGAGATTACCCCGGCTGGTGGATTCCCCAGCTCCGTGGGCAGCGGATGGGTTAGCCCTGCGAGTGCGGCTGTAGATGCCGCGGGCGATGTGTTTGTCGCCGATTATGGGATTCCCGCAGTCGTGGAGGTTCCGGCGGGTTGCAGCAGCGCGAGCTGCCAGATCAACGTGGGCACTGGATGGTCTCAGCCCGAAAGCGTGGCCGTGGACGCAGCGGGCGATGTTTACGTCTCCGATATCGGGCTTAACTCCGGGGCCGGAGCGATCGTGGAGGTTCCTGCGGGCTGCACCAGCAACACATGCCAGATCACCGTAGTCAGCGGGGTGACATCCTACGGCGTCGCGGTAGACCCCACTGGCGTTGTCGTATACGTCGACTACAACAGTGGGCTCAAGTGGGTCCTGCAGCAATTCTACGGTCTGGGCTTTTCCCCATCGTTGGAGACCATCCTAAGCAGTGACAGCCCAAAATCCATCACGCTGCAAAATGTCGGCAACCAGCCGCTCAGCGCGACCGGCCCAGGGTTGTCCTTCACCGATAACAGCTTCTATCAGACACCCGGATCGGGCACACCGGCCGATTGCACCACCACCTTCTCGCTCGCGGCGGGCACGACCTGCAATGTGAGCATCGACTTCGGTCCGCTGAGCGCCGGGTTGGTCACCGGGAACCTCTACTTTTACGACAACGGCCTGAATAACACACCATTTGCTCAAACGTTCAGCCTTAGCGGCACGGGCGTGCCCGGGTCGGGCAACAACTGGCTGACGGTGACGGAGCCGGGCTCAGGCAGCGGCACAGTAACCTCCCTCGACACATTGATCGATTGCATCGAAGGCGATGGGACCGTTACTGGAACCTGCATAGCAGCCTATCCAAGCGGAACTACGACGCTGACGGCGAGTGCGGGCGAGGGATCTACATTCACAGGCTGGGGTGGCGCCTGCTCGGGAACCGGCACGTGCGTCGTGACCATGAGCTCGGCACAGAATGTCAGCGCGAATTTTGGTCCGACGAATTTTGGCAGCGTCAACGTTTGTGCCGGAGGAATCCCGGCGGGATGCAGCCCCTCCACGTTCCCGGTGACGTTCAACTTCACTGGGCATGATGGCGTTGCCGTCAGCGGGGTCCAGGTGGTCACACAGGGCGCACCAAACCTGGACTTTCAGCTAGGCACCACCACCTGCAGCGGCGCCTATGCCCCTGGGGGTTCCTGCACCGTGAACGTCAACTTCACGCCGACCGTACCGGGGCTGCGCCTGGGCGCGGTGAATCTCTCAACCAGCAACGGCACGATGACGCAATTCGTCTCTGGCATCGGACAAGCGGCGGAGGCTGCCTTTATCAGCCCCTCCACGGAGACTGTGGAGAGCACCGGCAGTTATCCGATTTCCGTGCCGCAAGGAGTAGCCGTAGACGCCGCGGGTAATGTTTACATTTCAGACATCGGCAATTCGCAGGTGCTGAAGATCGACAGCACCACCGGTCAGACGAGCGTATTCACGACAGCCGTCAAGGAGCCCGAGGGCCTGGCGGTGGATGGAGCCGGCGATCTTCTCGTCGCGGATCCCCAACTGGATGAGGTACTCGAGTTTCCGGCCGGTGGGGGCAGCCCGACGGTGCTATATGGCCCTCTGCCAATTAGTGTGGTTTCCAGTCCTGAGGGCGTGGCAGTGGACGGAGCAGGCGATATTTTCGTCGCCGACGCCGGTTTCGGTCATGTCGTGGAATTGCCAGCCAACGGAGGGGCGCAGACTTATCCATACGCCGGCACTACACCAAGGAGCGTAGCGGTGGATGCGGCGGGCGATGTCTTCGTTGCTGACAACCTCTCGGCGACGGTTACGGAGGTTCCGGTCGGTTGCGACGAACACAACACCAACAACTGCCAGATTTCAATCGGCACTGGATGGTCCGTGCCGGAAAGCGTAGCAGTGGATGCGGGGGGCGATGTCTACGTCGCCGATTTCCAAGCTAACTCTGGGGCCGGAGCGATCATTGAGGTTACGCCCAACTGCACCAGCAACACCTGCCTGATCACAATAGCCAGCGGAATTCAATCGTTCAGCGCGGCGCTGGATGCGGCGGGCGATGTCTATGTTGCCGACTTTAACGACAACTCCAACAGCGTCTATACCGACCAGGTTGTCGAATTCGAGCAGTCGAAGCCGTTCTCGCTGAATCTCGGCTTCTCCAGCGAGGGCAACCCGGGCGCCTTCCAACTGACCACGATTCAAAACATCGGCAACCAAACGCTCACGGGCTCGGTGGCCTCAACCACGACTCCAAACTTCACCGAATATGCGGCCCTCTCAACATGCCAAAGCGGAAGCGGGATCTCGCTGGCTCCAGGCGCGACCTGCAACGAGGACTTCGAATTCACGCCGACGACGGTCGGCCCGTTGAACGACACGGCTGTGGTTAGCGATAACAGCCTGAACGGCAGTCCGGCAACGCAGACCATCAATCTCGAAGGCACCGGCCTGGGGTCTGCAGTAAACGTAAGTGTGACGGGAACGGGCACCGGTAATGTGTCGACGTCCTCGTTCATTAACTGCGCCATCGTCGCCGGAGTTGCCCAGAGCGGATGTTCCGAGACAACCAATGAAGGCTATACCTATACATTTTACGAGTCGCCGATCGTGGGAACTATGTTTACGAGCTGGGGCGGCGATTGCTCAAGCAACAGCTCGGGTCCGAGTTGCACGCTGGTGATCACCGGGCCTGCGAATATCATTGCGAACTTTGCGCCGGCCAGCAGCTACTTGCTAACGGTGACGGACCTGGGGACCGGCTCAGGCAAAGTGTCATCGGGCGACGGACAGATTGGCTGCGTGGATACCAATGGAACGGTTACGGGAAGCCCGTCGTGCTCGGCGAGTTATTCGAGCGGGACCGTGACGCTGACGGCCACTGCTTCAGGGAATTCCATCTTCGCCGGCTGGGGCGGAGCCTGCTCGGGAAGTGCGACCTGCATGGTGATGATGAGCCAGGCGCAAAGTGTCACCGCCGACTTTGTTGCGCCGGGTCCGGCTGTGAGTTCGCTCGCGCCCATCACGGCGGGCGTGGTCTGGGGACAGGGCGGCAGCTTTACAAGCCCCGCCGGAAACTACGACGGGATCGCCGCCGACAGCTTGAATCAGCCGGAGAATCTCGCTCTCGACAGCAACGGCAATCTCTACGTTGCCGATTTGCAGAATAGCCGCGTTCTTTACTATCCAGCCGGCAGCACCACGGCCACGCGGGTCTATGGGCAAAACGGCAGCTTCACGACCGGGAGCGGGGCGGTCAGCGCCACCAGCTTGAATAATCCCTACGGTCTCGCCGTGGACTCGAGCGGCGGCCTCTATATCGCCGACTGGAATAACAATCGGGTGCTCTACTATAGCGCCGGCAGCACCACCGCAACAGCGGTTTACGGGCAGAACGGCAGCTTCTCCTCAAATACCGCAAACATTGACGGTGCGGTCGACGCCAACGGCCTGAGCGGCCCGCAGTCTGTCGCTCTCGACAGCAGCGGCAACCTTTACGTGGCCGACACTGGGAACAGCCGCGTGCTCTTCTATCCCGCAGGCAGCACCACCGCAACCCAAGTCTGGGGTCAGGGCGGCAGCTTAACCTCCGGCAACGCAGACAACGATGGCGTAGCCGCGGACAGCTTGAATCAACCATTTGCGATCGCCCTCGACAGCAGCGGCGATCTCTACGTCGCAGACGACCAAAATAATCGCGTGCTGTTCTATCCTGCCGGCAGCACTACTGCTACGCGCGTCTACGGTCAGGGCGGCAGTTTCACAAGCAGCGCCCAGAACTACGACGGGGTTGCCGCAGACAGCCTATGGGGCCCACAGGGGCTCGCACTGGACAGCGGCGGCAACCTTTATGTGGCCGACTACTTTAACAGCCGCGTGCTGTTCTACCCCTTCGGCAGCACCACTGCGACGCGCGTTTACGGACAGGGCGGCAGCTTCACCAGCAGCAACTCGAATACCGACGCCAATAGCCTGTCCAATCCGGCGGCCGTGGTTCTGGACAACAGCGGCAATGTCTACGTGGCCGACAAGTCAAACAATCGCGTGGTC
>JBEKIN010000358.1:0-4428 GCA_050011735.1 Acidobacteriaceae bacterium
GAGGAATCTTTAATGGCGATGATGTTGGGGTGCTGGGCCAGCTCCGCGACCACTTCGACGGGCAGTTCGCAGTGGGTGAATTTGGGAATGCTGTAGAGGACGACGGGCAGCGAGGAGCGGTCGGCGAGGGCGCGGTAGTAGGTGAGCAGGCCTGCGGCGCCGTTGGTCAATCCATAGTAGGGCGTGTAGTAGTGCGGGGTGCGGACGAGGACGGCGTCGTACTGGTGCGTGGCGGCGTAGTCGGCGAGGCGGAGGGTTTCGGAGAGGCTTTCGCGGCCGATGCCGGCGAGCAGGACTTTGTTGGGGGCGGCGGAGTTGGCGGCATGGCGCAGGACGTCACGGGATTCGTCATCGCCGAGCATGATGGCTTCGCCGGTGGAGCCGAGGACGACGATGCCCGCGCAGGGAGTGCGGGAGTAGTGCTCGACATTCTGCTCGAGCTTACGCAGGTAGAGGCGGCCGTCGGGGTAGAAGGGAGTGGTGATCGCAGGGAAGATGCCGTCGAGTAACATGCAACGATTTTAATGAGTAACCGGAAGCGTGGTAACCGGAAAGATGCAGGAAAGCTGCTGCAACTCAAACGAAGGCGCTGTAGTCTGAGAGACAGGTGCGATTGGGAGTTTCCCGTATGAACTCGCGGCCGGTCGAGGCGCTGGGCCCTCACGAAACTCGAGTGCTGTATCAGGCGGTGGGATTCTTCTTCCACCTGGTGCTGAGCCTCGCGGTGTGGGGACTGGCGCTGCTGGCGATCACGCTGTTTCACCCGTCATTTGTGCCGCCGCTGGTGACGCTGGTGGTTTCACTGGTGGTGCCGCTGGTGGCCGGGTTTGTGATTGTGAAGATTCATCCCAGCGAAAGCGCGACGCTGCCGTGGATGATGGGGCTGATCTGGTGGATGTTGTGCGGGCTGCACGTTCTGGACATGCCGACCGGACCGATGGCGTGCTACCACTGCGGAGCGACGGACAAGCTGTGGCTGACGTTTCTGAGCCTGAACGCGGACAGCGGGCTGCTGGATGGGCAGGGGCGGTTCATCGCGACCTGGCCGGCGGTGGCGACGATCGGCTATTCGCTGGGAGCGAAGCTGGGCCTGCGCAACGCGGATATTCCTTTCGAAAACAACTAGGCGGCTGGGCAGCGACGCTTGCGGCTCGTTCGTAGCTGATTTTCGCCCGGCCGTCAGGCGGCCAATCCCGTCCTCGTCCGGCGCACCTCCTCAGAGCCCCGCTTCGCGGGCGCCTGGTTTCGTAACGTCGGAACGGAATCGTGACGTGTTCCCTATTGCACAGAAACATTTTCCCCGGTGGCTAGTATGGGTAGCTGGACAGGAAGGTTGCAATGGCGACTCTAACGCAGGCCCGCGAATCCATCAGTGTTCAAGGGGGGAAATCGGCGACAACAACGGGAGCGGTTTTCGGCGTCACGCCGGGGATGCCCGGAATCTTCCGATCGAACTTCGACTACCAACTCGTTAGAGGAATGCTGGCCGGGGCTTATGGCGAGGGCGGCGCATTCGGTGAGTTGTACTCGACGGCGCGGCGAATCGTGGACAGAGACATAGAGAGCTGGACCGTCGAATGGAGCGGCACCGCGGAGAGGGTCGAGGGCATAGCCGACGACTGCCTGAGGGGCGGCCACGCGGTTAGTGCGCGCGAGGCGTTTCTCCGCGCATCGCTGTATTGGCGAACGGGCCTCTTTTTCCTCGACAACAGCGACCCACGACAGCTCGCGATGTACAAGCGTCACCGCGCATGCTTCAGGCAGGCAGCGGCGCTGTTCGATCCACAGATCGAGCCTGTCAGTATTCCCTACGAGAACGGGAAGACGTTGCCTGGGTATTTTATGCATGCGGATGCAACCGGCCGCCCGCGTGCGACGGTGATGATCCTGGGGGGCGGAGATACGACCTGCGAGGAGCTGTATGACTTTGGCGGGGGCGCGGCGGCGGTGCGGCGCGGCTACAACGCGTTTCTTTGGGAGGGTCCCGGTCAGGTCGGCGCCTATGCGATGGATCGAGAATTGACGTATCGGCCGGACTGGGAAGTCCCGACGCGCTATGCCGTGGACTACGTTCTCTCCCGCAGCGACGTCGACGCCACCAGGCTGGCGCTCTCGGGGCACAGCATGGGCGGATACTTCGCCCCACGCGCCGTAGCCTACGAGAAACGTATTACCGCCGTGATCGCGAATTCGCTGATACCGGATTTCAAGCCGGTCCTGCTGACCATGATGGGCCTTGACCCAGGCAAGCCCTATGGCGAGGACGTAGAGGACAAGATCGATCTCTCCGAGCCGATGAGGAAGTTTATGGCGACAAACGTCAAGGAGCGCTGCGGGTTCGCAGGAAAGCCGCTCGCCGCCTTCTTCGACGAAATCGGCCGCTACAGCCTGGCCGGGCTTGAGGGGAAGATCACATGCCCTTTGCTGAGCATAGCCGGCGAGGGCGAGGGGCCGTTGATGGTGGGCCTGGGACACGCGTTCTACGACAGGCTGAGCTGCCCGAAGACCGAACGCGTGGTTGGCACGGTGGAAGGCGGCGACGCTCACTGCACGATGAATAACCCGAGCCTCAAACACCAGATCGAGTTCGACTGGCTGGACGAGGTTTTCAAATAGAAGCTGGACGCCCAGAGCCATTCGCACGACATAGAAAACCCGTATGAGGTCGAGATTGAGATGACAGCCACCGCGGAGATCACAGACGAACCGACAGATACGAAGCCCGATCAGGCGCCCGGGAACGACATTGTCCAGGTGTTCACGGCCGCGTTTACGTCCGACGACATCGAGAGCTTCATGAAGCTCATCGATCCCGACGCCGAGTGGGCGATCATGGCGACCGGCGAAACGTTCCGCGGGCTCGGCGAGATCAGGCAACTGGCGATGCGATCGGTGGCCGCGCGGGACCACACGGCGGGGTTGGGCATCAAGCCCACGAATGTCTTTGCCAATGCCGGTGGGACGAAGCTCTGCTGGGAGTATGTGCATACGGGAGTGGTCACCGACAAGTGGCCGTCGTCGTCGGGTCACAAACCAGCTCCGGGCACAAAGTTCGAATTACCCATCATGCTGATGTGCGAAATCCGCCAGGGCAAGTTTGTCAAGGTGAGAGAATACTTCGATTTGCTGACCCTTCTCGAGCCCGGCACTTCGCATCGGCTCTATTCTTAGGGCTGGCGACGGTTGTAGCCTGAGGGCGGACAGGGGGCTGCTGGACGGGCAGGGGCGGTTCATCGCGACCTGGCCCGCGGTGGCGACGATCGGCTATTCGCTGGGAGCGAAGCTGGGCCTGCGCAAAGCGGATATTCCTTTCGAAAACAACTGAGCATTCAGGCAGCGACGTTCGCGGCTCGCTCGCAGGCTGATTCTCGCCCGGCCGCCAGGCGGCCGATCCCGTCCTTCGTCCTGCGCGCCGGCTCGGGGGCCCCGATTCGCGTGGGCACGAATTCCTAACGCCGGACCGAAATCGCTCTGTGTTCCTTATTGCACAGAAACATTTCCTCCCGTGACTAGTATGGGTGGCTGGAAGTCTCACATCGGAACTGCCCATGCCCGGAAGTGGTTGGACGCGGTCTTCCATCAGGAGCAGGAGCGCCCGGAGCGGTCCCCACAGGATAGAAACCCCTACGAACCGCCACTTCAGCAGGAAGGAACAGACTGCAATGAATCTCGTGACGGAGGTACTTAACGCGCGTGCGGCGGTGCGCCCAGGCGAAGTGCGGTTATCGGTGCGGATCGCCAGCATGGCGATCGCGGCCGCCTTTCTGATCGTTGCGATGCTGGCCGGTTATCGATATATCGGCTGGCCTCCGGTGATCATCGTCGGAGGTTCGGGCACCGCCGCATTCGTTTTGTGGAGCCTGACTTATCTGCGGAGGCCCCTGATGCCAGAGGCCGTCCTGCCGGCGTTCCTGCTGACCGTCGCCGGACTCCAGGTGCACCTGATCGAGGAATATCTGACGGGTTTTGCGCCGGCCATGAGCCGCCTCTTCAACATCAGCTGGAGCGTGAACTCTTACCTCATGATCTTTGTCTTCATCGGACCCGTGCTCTACACCCTCACGGCGCTCGGCCTCTTCCGGCGCGTTCCGCTCGCTGGGTTTCTCATGTGCTTCATCCTCATCGGTCCGGGCGTCGCGGAGTTTACCCACTTCATTTTCCCAGTGCTTCGGCCGGACGTGCAGCCCACAGTCACGGCGGCGATTCAGGCGGTCGTCGGGCGCGGTCAGCTCATGCAGAACCTCCCCAACTTCTGGGTACACGTTACCGGGCGTTACTATTTTCCGGGCATGTACACGGCAATTCTGCCCATGATCCCCGGCATCTACGGCATCCGCAAGTTGCTCATCGCAGCAAGACAGAGCAAGAAGCCAAGGAAACCCATTCAGTTAGGACAAGCCATACGAAGGGTCGCTTAGAACGCAACCG
>JBEKIN010000359.1:0-4426 GCA_050011735.1 Acidobacteriaceae bacterium
CGGAGTGGCCCGCTTGGCTCGGCGCCGTTGCGGATGGCACGATGGCCGTGCTCCATGGCGACGAGAGCCTGTTCGGCAAAGGGTTGAAAGCGGCGGCCCGCATCGGTAAGCGTGACGCGGCGTCCGAGGCGATCGAAAAGAGGAACGCCGAGCTCTTCTTCGAGGGCCTTGATCTGCGCGGTGACATTCGACTGCACCGTGTTTACTTTTTCAGCGGTGCGGGTGAAGTTCAATTCTTCGGCGAGGGTGCGAAAGATCTGCAGCTGACGAACTTCCATGGCGTTTTGAGAACCTCCAAATTGCATCCAGATAAAATGTGTGCCGTCGAATTACGTGCAAGAACCGGATAGCGAGCTCAACTAAAGATCGGCGAGCATCAGGCGCATGATAGGCACTCTTACTGTTCCCCTGATTACGTCGCGCCGGGGCGTTTCGGGCTCCATCTCCAAACCAGATGGAAAACATCATAGCAATCTATTGGACAGATTGCACGCGCGGCGGCAGACTCGCAGCATGAGAGTCGAGCTTCCCCGCTGGCCTCGCAGGCCGGCAAAATTTCTTCTGATGATTGCGCTCCTGATCTCTGCGTGCCAAAAGGACAGGACGTATGCACAAGCACCAGCGCACTTAGAGCCGCACGCCACGCTGGTGATCTTTGCCGATAAACACATAGCGGACAGCGAGTGGGAGGCGCTCTTCGACGCGCTGCACAAGGGCGCTGAGAATGCAGCGATGGAAGCGCCAGCACTGAAGGGCGGTGTGGAACTGGTTCGAGGCGACACGATGGTACACGGACTCGAAGTGAGCAATCCGATTTCGGTGTATCTGCATGGCGAGTGCCGACTGATCCCCATGCCGCGGTATACGCTGGCGGGCGCACTGGGATGGGTGTGGCGGGTGCACGGGCGGATAGAACCATTCATTCACGTAGATTGTGCGGAGATTGCGCTGGAACTGGGACCGCTTGTGCTGGGGATGAACAGCAAGCGGCGCGCTACGGTGATGGGTGAGGCGATGGCGCGCGTCATTGTGCACGAATGGGTGCATGTGGCTACGCAGAACGCTGGTCACGCAGCGCGCGGGGTGGCGAAATCCAGTTTCGGGATTGAGGATTTGCTGGCGGAGGATGAGGAAATGCGGCGGGATCCGCGGTTGTTTCGGGCGAGGTTGAAGTGGATGTGAAAGGACAGCGGTTGAATTGTGTTTGTGCTTCCCCACCCTTGCAAAGAACGCAGAAAGGATGGGGCACCCATTTCCTTACTGATTGATGCGCGAAAAAAACAGAAGCAGGTCCTTCACTCCGCTGAAGGGTGTTTCGCTCAGGATGACAGTGATTGATTTAGGTTCGTGCTTTCCCACCCTTTCCGCAAAAAGAAACGGAAAGGATGGGGCACGGAGTGTCGCGCGGAGGATGCGCGCGAAAAGCAACCGCTGGTCCCTCGGCTTAGTTCAGGATGACAAATCGAAAGCGGAGGCAAAACCCGATTTCAACATTCCGAGGAGAAACCTGGGGATTGACGGACTGCGTCGACGTTACATGTCGCTGTGGCTGGGGTTGAGGAGTTCTTCTTCGGGTTCGATGTGGACGAGGACTTTGGCTACGCGGTCGACCGCGCCGAGGATGCGATCTTCTACGCGGTGGGAGATGGTATGGCCGGAGCGGACGGTGATGTCGCCATCGACGATGACGTGGAGGTCGACGTAATAGCGGAAGCCGACTTTGCGTACGAAGCATTTTTCCAAACCGACGACGCCGGGCACTCGTTCGGCGACCTGGCGGACGTGCTGTTCGATATCGGGGGGCGGGGCGGTGTCGAGGATCTCGGCCAAGGGCGTTTGGAGCTGACGCCAGGCGCTGAAGAGGATGACGGGCGAGGCGAAGAGGGCGGCCCAGTCGTCCATGCGGGCGTCACCGGTGAAGAGCGCCAGTGAAATGCCAATGAAGGCGAAGAGGGACGTGATGGCGTCGCTTAAATGATGCCAGGCGTCGACGCGGACCGCGGTGCTTTCGAGGGTGTGGGCGATGGAGAAGACGTAGCGCGAGAGCAGCAACTTGATGGCGACGACGACGAGCAGCACCCAGAGTGTGTAGGGGCGCGGGAGCGGATGGGGATTGCGAATGAGGGCGATGCTTTCGGCGGCGATGGCAAAGGCGGCGGCGGCCATGGCGAGGCTGACGATGGCGGCGGAGACGGGCTCGGCCTTGCCGTGGCCGTAGGGATGCATTTTATCGGGAGGCCGAATCGCGACACTGAGGCCGATGTAAACGACGGTGGCGCTGAAGACGTCGGAGAGGGACTCGATGCCGTCGGCGACCAGGGCGAAGGAGTGGCCGGAGAAACCGGCGAAACATTTGGAGAGGGCGAGGAAGAAATTCGAAACGATGCTGAGAAGGGACGAGCGGAGCCCGCGGTGCACGTCGAGTTCTGGTCTGGAGTCGTTGGACATGGGCGGTCGGCGCAGATTCCGATTTTACGCTGGGGAGGGCAGGGAACAGGGAATAGGGAACAGGCATCCCGGGGGTTCGTTGCTTTCCCACGTCTCAAACCACCCCAGCGACGAAGACCTGTCGCCGGGGACCCCGATGAAAATCGAGACAGGGGTAGCCAGGGTCGTGGGGATCGATGCTCTGTGAAAGGCGACAGCAGGTCCTTCGACTGCGCTGCGCTCCGCTCAGGATGACAGCGGTTAGTTTGGGTTTGTGCTTTCCCACCCTTTCCGCGGGAAGCCGCCCCACGGACGAGGACCTGTCCGTGGGGACCCCGGGGCAAGCGGAAAGGATGGGGCACGGAGGGTTTGTGGAGATGGATGCTCAGGATGAATGCGATCAAAAGCGCAACAGCAGGTCCTTCGATTTCCGCTGCGCTCCGCTCGGGATGACAGACAGCGGTTAGTTTGGGTCTGTGCTCTCCCACCCTTTCCGCAGGAAGAACCGGAAAGGATGGGGCACGGGGTTGCGGGGCGCGGACGCTTCGCTCAGGATTGAGGACTCGCTTGGGATTGTGGCTTGGACGTGGGATTTAGTAGGAGTGATGGTGGCGATGGACTACATAGCGGCCGATTAGCCAACCGACGGCGCTGCCTACCAGGACGTCGGAGGGGAAGTGCTGGCGGGCAAGGATGCGTGTGAGGCTTACGCCGGTGGCAAGGCCGTAGGCAGTGATCTGGGTCAGCGGGCCTTTGTACTCGGAAGCGATGACGGCGGCGGAAGACCACGCGATGATGGCGTGGTTGGAGGGAAACGATGAGTTGAAGCCGACGCTCGTCTGGAAGAATTTGCCTCTTGCGTTGTCGACAGTAGGCCGTTCGCGTTGAGCAACAATCTTGAGGACTTCGTTTACTCCGATGCTGTCGAGAATGGCTTCGCCGCCGAGGATGCCGGTTTCCGTGGCGTGCTCGTCGTGGTGGATATAGCCCATGCCATAGAGGATGGCGGGGGCGACGATGAATCCTCCGACCAGACCATCGGAGGCAGTGGAGGCATGGCTGTTGAGAGAGGCGTTTTGGAGTTTGGAGGAGGACATGACCTGGTGGTCTGTGGTGATCGCGAGGGTAGTGCCGAGGACGAGGGCGACGGGGATGATGGCGTTCGATTCGTTGATGTGAGCGGGACTTGTCCAGATGGCTGTTTGATCGTGAAGTATGTTGCGAGGGATGGAGTGGAGGGTGACGGGCGGGTTGGTATCGTCCTGCGATTGGGCTTGAGGCTGGGGCGCGTCCGGGAGCGTGGTTCCGTTGTTCTGGGGGTAGGCGGGAGCGCTGAGGGTCAGCGCCAGCATGAGAACAAGGACAGCGGTGTATGGCAAGGGGATATTTCTCGAACTTCTCACGGTATCTAAATATGCTAAACGACTCGCGGGAATGACTTCGATGGACAAAACGTTATCTTGAGGTCGGGCGGCGCGATTCGGCGTCGATGGAGCCCAAAGAACAGAGGCAGACTTTCGGCGGCTCTTCACTGCATTCAGGGCGCAAGGGATGACGGCGGGATGGGTTCGTTGCTTTCCCACCCATTCCCAAGAAAAGAGGGGAATGGATGGGGCACGGAGGTTCGTGTGGTTGACGCGACAAAGACGGTAAGTCACTTGCGCATTTCTGCGCGGTAGATTTCGGTGTAGTCGAGGTAGTTCTGTGCGTACTCGAGGATGAGGGCGCGATCAGAGTCGCCGAGTTCGCGGCGGAGCTTGCCGGGTACGCCGGCCCAGAGAGTGCGAGGCGGGACGACGGTGTGTTCGGCAAGGACGGCGCCGGCGGCGATGATGGAGCCTTCGCCAATGCGGCAGTCGTTGAGAATGGTGACGCCCATGCCAATGAGCACGGCGTCTTCCACGATGCAGCCGTGGACGGTGGCGTTGTGGCCGACGGTGACCCAGTCGCCGACCGTCACGGAGTAAAGATTGCGCTGGCCGTGAAGCACGCAGCAGTC
>JBEKIN010000360.1:0-4423 GCA_050011735.1 Acidobacteriaceae bacterium
AGATCGGCTGGCGCCGCTGGCCGAGCCGCACGACGTGTGGGTGATCACCAACGCGCTTCTCTCCGGGGCTATCTGCACACAGCTGGATTGCGTGCCGGCGCAGCAGGTGGTTTGCGAACCCGCCGCCCGCAATACGGCTCCCGCATGTGGGCTCGCGGCGTTTCTGATCGAGCGGCTGTGTCCCGAGGCGGTGCTGGGGATCTTCCCCGCCGATCACGTGATCACCGACGACGAAGCTTTTGTTGCGACCATCCGCCGCGCGATCCAGCTGGCAGCTGCGGGCGACAACATCGTCGTGCTGGGCATCGAGCCCACGCGCCCCGAAACCGGCTACGGCTACATCGAAACGGGCGCCGCCTGCGACGATGGCGTGCTGCGCGTGCGGCGGTTTACCGAAAAGCCGAATCGGGAGCGGGCGGAGGAGTTTCTGGCGGCGGGCAATTATTTCTGGAACAGCGGCATGTTCGTGTGGAGCGCTCGTACCCTGGCCAATGCCGTGCGCGAACTGCTGCCGGAGACCGCTCCGCTGCTGGAGGAAATCGCAGCGGCCTGGGATACGCCGGAATTCGACCGCGTCTTCGCCGACCTGTATCCGAAGTGCGAGAACATCAGCGTCGATTACGCGATCCTCGAGCCGCGCTCGGCCAAAGGCGAGCATCATTCTCATCTTTACTGCATACCCGCCCGGTTTGGCTGGAGCGACCTGGGTTCGTGGGCGGCGCTGCACGAGTATCAGGTGGAGCGCAAAGCGGCGGACGCTCACAGCAACGTGCTGGACGCGATCGGCAGCGTGGTGCTGAGCTCGAAGGGCAATTACGTTTTCAGCCCGGACAAATTTGTGGCGCTGGTCGGGGTTGAGGACCTGGTGGTCGTGGAGACGGACGACGCGTTGCTGATCACTACGCGGCATCACTCCCAGGACGTGGGCAAGGTGGTGAAGGAGCTGGCGGAGCGCGGGCAAGAGAAGCTGATCTAGACCATGGCGACAAAATCCCCTGTCAAATTTGGCACCGATGGTTGGCGTGGCATTATCGCCGACGACTTCACGTTTGAAAACGTCCGCGTCGCGGCGGCGGCCATCGCCAGCTATGTTCTGACGAAAGAAGATCCGAAGAAGGGCGTGTTCGTCGCGTACGACACCCGCTTCGGATCGCCGGCGTTTGCTGCCGCAGTCGCTGAGGTTCTCGCCGGCGCGGGCATCCCTGTGAAGCTCGCGGATCGGATCACGCCCACTCCGGCGCTTTCCTATGCAGTCAAGCAACTGGGCGCGGCAGGCGGTGTGATGATCACCTCCAGCCACAATCCCGCGCAGTGGAATGGGGTGAAGTACAAGGCGTCTTACGGTGGATCGGGCAGCCCGTCGATCATGGCGGAGATTGAAAGCTTGTTGGGCAAGCCCGTGCCTTCTGGTTCGACCGCGAAGATCGAGCGGGTGAACTTTGTGCCGCCGTATGTTGATGCGATCCAGCGCTTCGTCGACCTGGATTTGATCGCGAAGTCGGGGTTCCGATTCGCCATCGACTGCATGTACGGGGCGGGAGCGGGGATCCTGGCCGGAATCTTCTCGAAAATCGGCGTCGATTACGTCGAAATTCGCGCAAACCACGATCCACTCTTTCCGGGGATCAATCCTGAGCCGATCGAGCCCCATGTGCGCGCTTGCCAGGACATTGTCGTCGAGAAGAAGTGCGATGCGGGGCTAATCACCGACGGCGATGCGGACCGCATCGGCGCGGCGGACGAGCACGGCAACTTCGTCGATCCGCACAAGATTTATTCCGTGATCCTGCAGTGGATCCTCGAACGCAAGGATTGGCCCGGCGGTGTGACGCGCGCCTTTAATACCACGTCGATGCTCGATCGCATCGCGGCGCGCTACGGACGCAAGCTGTACGAGCACGGCATCGGCTTCAAGTATGTCTGCGACTTGATGCTGACCGAGGACATTCTGATCGGCGGCGAGGAGTCGGGAGGCATCGGGATCCGGCGGCATCTGCCGGAGCGCGACGGTCTGCTCAACGCGCTGCTGATCGCCAACGTGATGGCCGAGGAGAAAAAGACGCTGGGCCAGTTGGTCGAGCGGCTGCAGAAGGAATACGGCGAACATCAGTACGGGCGCATCGATCTGCACATCTCCGACGCGCTGAAGAACGCGACCATCGCGCGCGCCAAAGCCGGCGTGAAAGAATTTGCCGGGATGCCGGTCGAGAAGGTCGAGACGCTCGACGGAATCAAGTTCTGGCTCGACAATCCCGAGGCAAAGACGAAGCCCAACGCCGCGAAGACCTGGCTGCTGCTGCGGGCATCGGGTACTGAACCGCTGTTGCGGATTTACTCCGAGTCCTGCTCGAAGGAGTCGGTGAAGAAGCTGCTCGAAGCGGCCCGGGAATTCGCCATGAGCAGGGACTAGCCGTCCAGGCAGACGCGCCCTTCGGGCGCAAAGACGAACTACGAGTGCCTGGGGCGACGCGGGGCGCGGATCAGCCGCGGATCGTAATCGGCGCGCACGGTTCTGACCACGCGCACCTGGCGGGCGTCTTCATGATCGGGATTCAGCAGAACATTCCACGTCTCCGGCAGGATTACGGACGGAACCCGAACCAACGCTGAGCGTCCGGAGCGCAGCCATGCATCGCCCAGCTTGCGCGTTACCGCAACGCTCGTCCGCCAGTCGCGGGTCGCTCCAGGATTCAGTGTCTCCATGTGTAGTTTCTCCGGATATTCCGCCTGCAGCAGTTGGTAGGAACGCGGCCAATCCTGCTCATCGAATTCGAGGTGAACGAGCGCTTCGACCATCGCGCCGGCGGGCGACTCCGCAAAATAGACGATGGGCCTCCCGGCTGTGTGCCAGCGCGCGGAAAAGTGCAGGCCTCCGTCGCCGGAAAGCGAAGAATAATTGCTGATCCTCCAGAGTGACGGCATCAGGCAAACATGCCGTAGTCCATCTGGCCCAGCATTTCCTCGATCATGCGCGCGCCGAATTCCGTGCGCAGCATTTGAATGGGAGGGCGCCCGGCAAACCGTCGCAGAGGCTTATTGAGCCAGTGCAGCGCCTTGTCGCGGTCGCCCAGGACCCGCACTGCCTGGTCGTAAATGCGAATCAGGCGCGCGAGCTTGTCGGATTCGTCGGGGGTCAGCGGCTCCTTGCGCGCCTTGCGGTGCTTGAGGGTGCGCGCCGGAATCACGATGTCGTAGATGTCGCGCAACTGCAACCCGGAAGCAGAGACAAAGCTGGCCATGGTCGCGACGGAAACGCCGGTTTCCACGGTCCGCAGGTCGAGACGCAGAGAGTTCATCAGGGAAAGCCGCTCGGAGGTTGCAGCATTTTCCATAGGGACATTATGCCACAATTTTGTCGGCATTTTGTCCCGACGCCGCTATTTTTTCGTTTTCACACAGGCGTCGTACCATGGTTGCGATTCACCACGGAGGTCCCCATGGCCGATTCTGTCGCCAGCTACCCCTACGAAACGCGGCTGAACATCCTGCATCAGACGCTGGAGATCATCGACGAGAAGGCGATCGCCGATGCCTGCGAGTACAAATGGTTCAATCAGACGCTGTGCCAGGTGAACGGCAGCGTGGTGCGCATGGCGGTGATCGAGGGCGAGTACCACTGGCACAAGCACGATGAGGACGATGAGTTTTTCTACGTGGTCGAAGGCAAACTGCTTATCGATCTCGAGGGCCGCACCGTTGAACTGGGGCCGCGCCAGGGATTTGTCGTCCCGAAGACAGTCCTGCATCGCACCCGCGCGCCCGAGCGCACCGTAATCCTGATGGTCGAGAACGCCGGAATCATTCCGACCGGCAATTAATTTCGCACCGTCCCGGAATTTGAACGACCACCGGGGTCCGGACGGAATCGTATCCATGAAGAGGAGAGACTTATGAGCGCAACCGCGACCGCCGTTCAGGTCCCATTGACTTCCCTTCCCGCCTGGAAGGCGCTGCAGGCGCATTACGAGAAGATGCGCACGCAGCACCTGCGCGAGCTGTTCAAGAGCGACCCGGCACGCGGGACGCGGCTGACCGCCGAGGCCGAGGGGATCTACTTCGACTACTCGAAGCACCGCATCACTGACGAGACGGTGCGCCTGCTGCTCGATCTGGCGACGCAGAGCGGGCTGCGCGAGCGCATCGAGGCGATGTTCACGGGCGAGAAGATCAACATCACGGAAAGGCGGGCTGTGTTGCACACCGCGCTGCGCGCGCCCAAAGACACCGTGATCAAGGTCGATGGCGAGAACGTCGTCCCCGGCGTGCATGAGGTGCTGGACCGCATGGCCGACTTCTCCAACCGCGTGCGCAGCGGCGCCTGGAAAGGATTCACCGGCAAGCGCATTCGCAACGTGATCAACATCGGCATTGGCGGCTCCGATCTGGGGCCGGTCATGGCCTACGAGGCGCTGCGCCACTACAG
>JBEKIN010000361.1:0-4422 GCA_050011735.1 Acidobacteriaceae bacterium
ATGCCGGCCGGATTCACCGAAGACTTCGACCAGCAGATCCGAGGCGCCGTTAATAACCCTGGGTGAGTCGGTGAATCCCGAAACGGTGTTGACATAGCCGCTGACACTGACAATGTGCTCGACGCGGTCGAGTGTGCCGAGAGCCTGACGGATGACAGCTAGCTGGGTAAGGGCGCAGCGGCGCGCGGCCGCGCCGCCCTCCTCGACGGAGCGGTCGGCGCCAACGATGCCGGTGAGGACGCCGTTCTCGTCCGAGGAGATTACGCCCGCGAGAAAAAGCAGCGAACCAGCCTGTTTGGCCGGCAGGTAATTGCCGCCGGGCGCGGGAGGCGACGGAAGCACGATTCCCAGCGCGGTCAGCCGCTTTTCCGGAGTCTCCTCGGGGGTCATTTCGGTTCACTCTACCACGCCACGATTTTTCCTTCGGCGGGCATCGGCGTCGTTTAGGATAAGGCGCATGCGATCCGGAATTTTTATTTTTTGTGCGGCGCTGCTGGGCGCTGCCATCCCGGGGACTGCGCCGCACCGGATTCCGCTGGCCGTGCAGCGAAGTTCGCCGCAGGATCTGGAAATTTCCGGGGATGTGCCCGGAATTCCGCAGGGTGGGAAGCGATTTGTTCGTTACGAGGACCTGAGCCGGCTGGCGCAGGTGACATTCACCGTAAAGAACGATGAGAATTTTTCCGGCCCGGTGACGCTCAGCGGCGTCTCTCTCGATGCAATCATGGCCGCCCTTGGCCTCAACGGTGGAAAACAATTGATTGCCGCGAGTGCCAACGACGATTATGAAGCGCACTACACGGCGGAGTATCGGGCTGCACACCATCCATTTCTGGTGCTGCGCATCGGGGGCCAGGAGCCGGCAAAGTGGCCGAAGGGACCAAATGGTGAGAATTACGGGCCCTGGCTGATTTCTCATCCGTCTTTTTCGCCGGCGTTTCACGTTCTCGCGCATAAGGATGAGGCGCAGATTCCCTACGGCGTGATCGGGTTGCGGTTCCTCGACGAAGCGGCGGTGCTGAAGGAACTGCGTCCCCCTGGGGCGACGGCGTCCGGTTCGCCGGCAATGCAGGGATACCGAATCGCCATGCAGAATTGCCTGCGCTGCCATCGCGAGGGAGATATCGGCGGCACGAAGTCGCCCTTCGGCTGGCCGCAGATGGCGTTGATCGCGCAGGGAAATCCATCTGCATTTGGCAAATACATCGTGCGGCCGAATTCCGTGAATCCGGAGGCGAATATGCCAGCCAACCCGGATTATGACGCCGCGACCATCGCAGCGCTCACAGCCTATTTCCGCAGTTTTGCGCCCGGGGAGAAACCATGATCCTGCGACTGTCAAAAACGCTGCTCGTGGCAGCGGTCGCGCTCTATTACACGCTGGTGGTCTTCAACAATTTGACCGATTATGGCTCGAATTACGCGTTTGTGCACCACGTGCTGCTGATGGATTCCACGTTTCCCGGAAACCACGGTATGTGGCGCGCGATCCATCCGCTGTGGATGCACGCGGCGTTCTACGACACGATCATCCTTTGGGAGGCCGTTACCATGTTGCTAACCTGGGCCGGAACCGCAACACTTCTGCGCGCGCTGGGCAAGCCGGGCACGGCGTTCCAGGAGGCAAAGACGCTTGCCGTTGCGGGACTGACCCTTAGCTTGTTGATGTGGTTCGTGGCCTTTCTCAGCATCGGGGGCGAGTGGTTCCTGATGTGGCAGTCGCACACATGGAACGGGCAGGACGGGGCGTTCCGGATCTTCGTGGTGGTGGGCCTGATCTTTCTGCTGCTGGTGATGCCGGAGACGGA
Organism: Acidobacteriaceae bacterium; assembly: GCA_050011735.1. Classification (GTDB taxonomy): domain Bacteria; phylum Acidobacteriota; class Terriglobia; order Terriglobales; family Acidobacteriaceae; genus Palsa-343. Next base: position 1,809 of record JBEKIN010000361.1, read on the forward strand.
GTGAGGGGCCTCCGGCTGCATCTCCTCCGGTCCCGTAAAATAGAATTGTGACGGAAACACTGGAGATACAGGAAACAGCTGCGGGCGGCAAGTCGCAGGCGCGGCTGCGGGTGGGTTTTGTTTCGCTGGGCTGCCCGAAGAATCTGGTCGACAGCGAAGTGATGATGGGGCTGCTGGATCGCGCCGGGGCGGAGATGACTCCCAACGCCGAGGCTGCCGACATTCTGGTGGTGAACACCTGTTCGTTTATCGACAAGGCGAAGCAGGAATCGGTAGATGCGATCCTCGAAATGGCACGGCTGAAGACATCGGGCTCGGCGCGGAAGCTGATCGTGGCCGGATGCCTGGTCGAGCGCTATCGGGACGAGATTCGGAAGAACATTCCTGAAGTGGACGCGGTCGTTGGGACAGGCGAACTGGAGAAGATTCTGGCCGCTGCCGGGCTCGATTCGCCGACACTTGATGCTGGTGCGGCGTCGCCATTCAACATCCTTTCGTCGAACGGTCACGCTGACGTTCGCTCCGGCCGCGAATCTCTGGCGGGAACCCACAAAGTCGAACTCGCCCGTTTCCGAGCGGAAGGGAATCGGCGCGAGGAGCAGGGGCGGTTTTCCCGCGTGGTATGGGATGGCGCTGCGGCGCAGCTGCCGCAGTATCTCTACGACCACACCACGCCCCGGCTGCGGGCGACGAAGGGCGCGTCGGCCTACATCAAGATTGCCGAGGGCTGTGACCATCCGTGCAGCTTCTGCGTGATCCCGAACCTGCGCGGAAAGTTCCGCTCGCGGCGGTTCGAATCGGTGGTCGCCGAAGCGGAATCTCTGGTGGCCGAGGGTGTGCGGGAGATTACACTCATCGGCCAGGATACGACCTGCTACGGCGAGGATCTTGGGCTGAAGGATGGCCTGGCGCGGCTGCTGGATCGGCTGGCGCGGATTGAGGGGCTGACCTGGCTGCGGTTTCTGTATGCCTATCCGAACCGGATCAATGGGCGGCTGCTGGAGACGATCGCGAAGTACGACAACATCTGCAAGTATCTCGATGTGCCGCTCCAGCACGCCTCGGCGCCGGTGCTGAAAGCGATGAAGCGCGGCGGCGGGACGGAGATTTTCCTGAAGATGATCAAAAAGGCACGAGCAGCGGTGCCCGGGATCGCACTGCGCACGTCTTTCATTGTGGGATTTCCCGGCGAGACGGACGCGGACTTTGCGGCGCTGTGCGATTTTGTTGTCGAAGCGAAGTTCGACTGGCTCGGGGTGTTCGCCTATTCAGATGAGGAAGGGTCGAGATCGATTGAGCTGGGCGCGAAGGTCCCAAAGCGAGTCATCGAGCAGCGCCGGCGCACGCTGATGAAGCTGCAGAGGGGAATCAGCCGCCAAACGATGCGGGGATGTGTGGGACGGATGGTCGACGTTCTGGTAGAGGGCGAATCACAGGAGACGCCGCTGTTGTGGGAGGGACGGACGCAGGTTCATGCGCCGGAGATTGACGGGACAGTGTATTTAAACGATTTTGGTCCCTTTGAAGCGCTGACGCCGGGGCGGTTTTATCGATGCGAAGTGACGGAGGCGCACGACTATGATTTGGTGGCGCGCGTCGTAGGCGAGACCTCAGCGAGCGGCCGTGACGTGGAGACAGAGGAGCTTGCCGGCGCGGGAGTGGGGTTGTGAGTCCGAGGAACACAATTTTGCGTTGCCCGACCTGCCGCGCGGTAGTTGCGGACCAGGGCGAGAATTTTCCGTTTTGCAGCGACCGGTGCCGACTGATCGATCTGGGCAAGTGGGCCAGCGGGGGTTATCGCATCTCATCGCCCATCCTCGACCCTGAAGTGCTCGAGGGGCTGGGCGGCGATCCGCAACCGCACGGGGAGCATGACGAAAAGGAGTGAGTTGCGCCCGCCGGGCGTGCGGATTCACGAGGGAGGAGCGACGGCGGCGCCCGTGGCGAGGACAAGCTGGGCGTGGAATGTTGGGACATTTTTCGGGATTGGGCGGCTGAAGCCGGGTCCGGGCACTTGGGCATCGCTGGCGGCGACGGCGCTCTGGTACATCGGGCTGGATGCGGCGCATCTTACCGGCTGGGCCGCCACGTTAGTGACGCTGGCCGGCGCGCTGGTTGTGGTGTTGATCGGGATTCCGGCGAGTACGATTGTCGAGCGGGAATACGGTCACACGGATCCCGGATTTGTGGTGATCGATGAGGTGGCCGGGCAATGGGTCGCCCTGGCGATTGCTCCGGTGGACGCCGGCCACGGGCTGCTGGCTTTCGCATTGTTCCGTTTCTTCGATATTGTGAAGCCGTGGCCGGTCCGCCAGATCGAGCGGCTACACGGTGGGACCGGGATCGTGCTGGACGATATTGCCGCGGGAGCGTACGGTCTGCTGGTGATGTGGCTGGTGCGCATGTGGTGGTGAGGCAAAGCAAATCGGTGGGTTAGCAACAGCGAATGGTGCGCATTCTTAAATCGGAATCGAGCACGGCCCCCAGGATCGACGTGGTGTCGCCGGGAGCGGCGTTGCCGGGCGGCGAGGTAGAGGTTCAGGGCGCGAATCTCGGCGCGGTCGCCACGGCGAACGGCGACAAAAGCCGCGTGGGCGGCGCGGAGTGGCGGCGG
>JBEKIN010000362.1:0-4418 GCA_050011735.1 Acidobacteriaceae bacterium
CGATGCGCAGTCCGACCGGGGTTTGAAGCAGCCAGTCGATGGCTGCCGAGGCATCGAGAACAATCATCGCGCCGCACGTTCGTCGCGCAGCAGACCGGCGGTGTCCATTGCCGCAGGAAAGGGCCTGCGGGTGTGCAGGCGCTCGCGAAACTCAGCCAGGGTAGGACGCTCCGCAATCTCCCGGAGCTCCCCGAGCAGATAGTCGGAAAGTGACATGCCGGTGGCCGCGGCCCTGACTTTCAGACGGCGGTGAACAACCTCCGGGACATTTCGAACCTGGATCATTTTCCCCATGCTCCAAACATATTTGCATGTGCTGCACATGTCAAAGCTGACGCTGGTCAGTGGTGGGCGGCGAGGGCTGCGGTTTGTTGCAGGGGCTGGCGAGCCGGAACTGGCGTGTCGCCGGGGAAGGTTTCGTTGGGGGTGGCGGCGATGGCGGTTTGCATGAAGGTGGTCCAGAGGGGCAGCGCGACCGCTGCGCCGGTTTGTTTGTCGCCCAGGGACTCGCGATCGTCGTAGCCGACCCAGACGCCGCAGGTGATCGACGGCGAAAAGCCGACGAACCAGGCATCGGTAAAGTCGTTGGTGGTTCCGGTCTTGCCGCCGAGAGGATGATGCAGCGCAATCAGCTTTGCGGCGGTGCCTTCGCTGGTGACGCCGCGGAAGAAGACCATCATGGTGCGCGCGGTCTTCTCGCTGATGACTTCCCTCACGTCGGGCGTGTCCTGATTGAGAGGGTCGCCATCGGCACTGGTCACGCGCCTGACCAGGCGCGGGCCGACGCGGATGCCATCGTTGGGAAAAACGGCGTAGGCGGCGACCTGCTGCTCCAGGGTGACCTCAGCCGAGCCGAGAGCAATGGGCAGATAGGGGGGCATATTCGTAGTGATGCCGAAGCGGTGGGCGGTGGCGATAACCTTGCGAATGCCGACGCGACTGGCCAGCTCCAGCGCGGGGATGTTGCGCGAGTCAGCGAAAGCCTCAAGCAGCGAGATGCGCCCCTTGAACTTGCCGTCGTAGTTGTGCGGGACGTAGGTTCCAAAGGAGACGGGCTGGTCGACGATGATTTCCTGGGGCGTGGCGCCATCTTCCACGGCCGTGGTGTAGACGTAGGGTTTGAAGGAGGAGCCGGTCTGGCGCTCGGCCTGAGTGGCGCGGTCGAACTGCGAAAGGTTGAAGTCGCGGCCGCCTACCAGGGCCAGCACGTCGCCGGTGGCGTTGTCCATGGCCAGCAGCGAACCCTCGACGCCGGTATCTTCTTCGAGGGTGCCGTGCAGCATGCCGCCGTCTTCGCCCGTGACCTTCATGTAGATGAGGTCGCCGGGATTGAGGAACTGATCCGCGGTGTGGAAGCCGGTCCAGGCCCAGTTTTCGGCGGTGAGGATGAACGGCTGGTCGCCGATGCGGCCCGTCACCTGAAACGGCAGAATGCCGGTGACCAGCGCATGCACATAGGTCCCGGGCGCGGGAGGGACAGTCCAGTCAGGGTGCTTGAAGGTGTCGACGTTCAGGCCGGCGGCGAGGACATTGAGCAGGTGCGCGTGCCAGGCGTGATGGCGCTCGTATGCGGCAAGGCCGTCGAGAACTGCCTGATTGGCGGCGTTCTGCAGATCGAGGTCCAGGGTGGTGTAGACCTTCAGCCCCGCGGCGTGGACCTCCTCAGTGCCGAAGCGGCGTTCCAGCTCGCGCCGCACTTCTTCGACGAACCAGGGAGCGACGCTGTTGGGAGGCGGCTCCAGATGCAGCCCGAGCGGCGTGGAGCGCGCAGCTTCGGCCTGCGCGGCGGAAATTTTGCCGTCCTCGAGCATCGAGTCGATGACGACATTGCGGCGGCGGAAGGCACGGTCCGGATTCAGGATGGGGGAAAACTCCACCGGGCCCTTAGGGAGGCCGGCCAGCAGCGCTGCCTCGGGAAGCGTCAGCTCGCTGGCGTGCTTCGAGAAATAGTACTGCGCGCCAGCCTCGAAACCGTACGCGCCGCTGCCGAGGTAAATCTGATTGCCGTACAGGGTGAAGATCTGTTCTTTCGTGAAGGTGTGTTCGATCTGCAGCGACAGAAAGATCTCCTGCAGCTTGCGCGAGGCGGTGCGTTCGTTGGAGAGGAAGAGATTGCGCGCGAGCTGCATGGTCAGCGTGGAAGCGCCCTGGGCGCGGCCTTTGGAGAAGAGGTCGTGCCATGCGGCGCCAGCGAAGCGCAGGAGATTCACGCCGCCATGGCTCTCGAAGTCGCGGTCTTCGGTGGAGATGACGGCCTGGCGCAGGACTGGCGCAAAGTCGTTGTAGTTGACGACGACGCGGCGCTCCAGCGCGAAGGAGCCGAAGCTGCGGCCATGAACGTCGTAGAGTTCCGTGGTGGTGGAGGGGCGGTAATGCTCCAGCTCATCGACCTGGGGGAGATTGACGGAGTAGACCAGCAACAGCCCGGTCAGGCTGCCCGCGGCAGCAGCCATTACTACAAGAACCGCTAGAGCCAGGCTACCGGCGATTTTGCGGTGATCCGGTGGAGGCTGAAAGTCCGAGGAGCGCCGGCGCAACCGCCGAGGCGTTGGCTCCGGGTCGTCATCCCAATCCGATGGAGTGATTAAACGTGCCATCCCAGCTTCACAAACACCTGTGTCGTGACGGGAGGCGGTTCAACGCAGCCGATGCCCGGTAGGTGGGCTCCGCCAGAAAGCCGGTTTTGATCTGGCACCATTGGTGAAAACGTGCCACGCGCCGCTGCTGGTTACGCGTTCTTCTGCTTTAGAATTTCCAGCGCCTTGTTCAGCTGATCGTCGGTGCGCGGCTCCTGCGGATTGCTCTCCGCCTCGGGGACTTCCTCGGCGGTCTGGTTCACAGCAATGTTGGGAGTCACGGCTTCGTCTTCGATTTTCTTACCCGAGGGCGACTGATACTTGGCGATGGTCAGCATCAGGGCCGAACCATCCGGCATGGTGAAGGTCTTCTGCTCGGCGCCTTCGCCGAAGGTGCGGTCGCCCACCAGATCGCCACGCTTGTCGTCGAGGATCGCCGCGGCGACGAGTTCGGCTGCGCCGGCGGTTCCATGGTTCACCAGCACCACCAGGGGTGCGGCGGTCACGAACTTCGAGGTGTCGGCCTTGAAAGTCTCAGTGGGGACGGTCTGCCCCTGCAGCATCGCAATGGTTCCGCCCTGCAGAAAGGCGTTGGCCAGGCGAATGCCCTGCTGCGGATCGCCCTCGGCGACGTCGCGAAGATCGAGCAGCACTTTGCGGTTGCCGTTCTTTCCCATCTCGTGGAGGCGGGCGACGATCTCGTCGACGCGCTCACGGGTGAGGACCACGGGCCGGAGGTACAGAATGCTGGAATTCTCGTATTGCTGCTGGAACAGCGACGGCGGCGTGACGGCGGCACGGGTCAGGGTGATGTCGTCCGGTTCCGGCTTCAGGTGGCGCACCAGCTGGAAGCTGAGGCTGGTCCCGGGCTTGCCCTCGAGCAGCAGGCGAATCATAGCCACGGACATTTCGCGCGTGGAGTGGCCGTTGATCGACTCGATCAGGTCGCCGTCCTCGACATGCGCCTTTTCCGCCGGGCTGCCGGGGATCACCGAAATCACGCTGCCGTAGCCATAGCGCTTGGAGACGTCCATGCCTACCTGGGCCTGGCCCTCGTGCTGGTGCTCGAGGTAGTTGGCGTACTCGGCCTGGGTCAGGTAGCTGGAATCCGGATCGAGGGATTCGAGCAGCCCGTGCAGCGCGCCGGTGGTCACGTTCTGGATGTTCGGGTCGGTGACGTAGTCGGTCTGAATCTTGTGCAGCACTTCCTCGTAGACGCCCATCTGGCGGTACGCGCCGTCACTCTGGCTGGCGTTGACGCCCGCGGGGCCGAAGCCGCCAAAGAGCACGACAAGGATGATGGCGATGGAGACGCCGAGGATGGTGTGATTGAAGCTTTTGGGCATAGGTTTTCGGGGGCGGTGTTGCCGCTTGTTACATGATACCCCAGCCGAGCCTGTAGCCTGTAGCCCGTAGCTTTGCGCACCATGACCAAAGTGTTTCGACGGCCCTTCGTAATCTTGCGATTCTCACCCGCCCGGGCATTCCATGGAATCACGATGGATACTCAGCGATTTCGCGATCTTCAGGTCTGGCAGCGGTCCATGCACCTGGCGCGCACCCTATATGAGCTAACCGACAGCTTTCCTCGGAGCGAGCTCTTCGGCCTCACAAGCCAGATTCGTCGTGCGGCGGTTTCCGTCCCCAGCAATATCGCCGAAGGCCGCGGGCGCATGACGGATAAGAGCTTTGCCGTGTTCCTCGCTCAGGCACGAGGCTCACTCTTCGAGCTCCAGACCCAAATCGAACTGGCGCGCGATCTGGGCTTTGCTGCTCAGGACCGGGCCGACGCAATCCTCACCGAGGCTGCGGAGATTGCTGCCATGATGCATGGACTGCTCG
>JBEKIN010000363.1:0-4407 GCA_050011735.1 Acidobacteriaceae bacterium
CCACACCTACTGGCCCTGTGTAATAAGCAATGGAATGCCAGAGTCCCATCTCTGGCCTTGCGGAGAGCGAATCGGCCAGTTCGGGATGTGAACTCGTGAATAGAAATACGGGCGACACAACGAGGCCGAGCAAGGGCCAGAGCGAAAGAACCGCCAAGATCAACGGCCTCTTGCGGGGTTTCACACGGACATGATACCGGCTTCTGGCCGTATAACCGGCAATACTTCCCTTTCCCCTTCGCCGATCAATGCCGCGCTGACGCCGTTCGCGATCACCGAAGCGTCTGTCAACGTCTCCGAAGTAATGCTCCGGCAACCTCTCATTCCGATGAACTTGCACCGCCTCGGCTTCGCTCCCGCTGCACGCTCCCGAAGGCTCACTTCGATAGAATTAGAGTAAGCAGGAAATCCAGGCCTGGCCGCCAGCGGTCGGGCTTTTTCGTCCCGTTCTTTGACAACCCGGCCTCGCTGATGCCTTGTGTCAGGGCACGACTTTCAGTCGTGCCGAAACCAGCGCAAAAAGGATCGGGCTTCAGCCCCTGAGTACCGTCCCACCAGAATCTCTGCGCTCTCTGTGTCCTCTGTGGTTCGGCTTTGCCCTGTAACGGTGGGGCGAAGTCTTTCATTTTCAAATACATGCAGTTAAGTTCATTGTTTTCAAATACGTGGGTCCACGAGGGCCCCCGGAGGGTAATACCTAACTCGCAGTACCAAACGCCCTCGCAGAATCAATGAGTTGCCACACCCCCAGGGGGGAGGGGGGGTACCCCCCTCAGCCATTCCTCCATCGCCCGCAACGCCCGCTCGCACTGCATCCGGTGCCGCTCCCGCTTGTCCCTCACCCGCCGCCGCGTTCCCTCGTCCAGCGGCTCCAGCAGGTCGAACGTAATGTTCGCCGGCTGAAACCTCTTCGCATCCGCCTCCGTGATGTACCGCACCAGCGACCCCAGCGCCGTCCCCCGCGGAATAGGCTCCGGCAGGCTGCCCTCGGCAACTACCGCCGCATACATTCCCGCCAGCATCCCCGTCGCAATCGACTCGGTGTATCCCTCCACCCCCGCAATCTGCCCCGCGAAGAAAACCCGCGGATGCTCCCGCAGATGCAGGGTCCGCGTCAGCACCCGCGGCGCGTTGATGTACGTGTTCCGATGAATCTGCCCATACCGCAAAAACTTCGCCTGCTCCAGCCCCGGAATCATCCGGAAAATCCGCGCCTGCTCCCCGAACTTCATGTGGTTCTGAAAGCCGACCAGGTTGTACGAGTCGGCCCGCAGATTCTCAACCCGCAGCTGCACCACCGCCCATGGCGTTTTCCCGGTTCGCGGATCATTCAGCCCCACCGGCTTCATCGGCCCAAAGCGCAGCGTGTCACGACCGCGCCGCGCCAGCTCCTCGAGCGGCAAACAGCCTTCGAAATATTCCAGCTTCTCCCATTCCTTCGCCTCCACGCTCTCCGCCGTCATCAGCGCGTCGTGGAACGCCTCATATTCGCCCTGTGTCATCGGACAGTTAATGTAGTCCGCCGTCCCTTTGTCGTACCGCGCCGCCAGATACACCTTCTCGCGATCGATCGAATCCGCCTCCAAAATCGGGCTGATCGAGTCATAGAACGCCAGGTGCTCACTTCCCGTCAGCCGCGCGATCTCCTCCGACAGCGCGCTCGAAGTCAGCGGCCCAGAAGCGACAATCGTGATTCCGTCTTCCGGATCCAAGCGCGTCACTTCTTCCCGGTGCACCGCAATCCGCGGCTCCGTGGCAATCCTTTCCCCGATCAGCCGCGAAAACTCCACCCGATCCACCGCCAGCGCATGACCGGCCGGAACCGCGCTCGCGTCGGCACATTGCAGTAGCGGCGATCCAGCCCGCCGCATCTCCTGCTTCAGCAGCCACGGAGCCGTGTTCTCGCTCTCGCTTTTCAGGGAATTGCTGCAGACCAGCTCGCCAAACTCCGCCGTCTGGTGCGCCGCCGTCGTCCGCACCGGGCGCATCTCGTAAAGATCCACCTCCGCGCCCATCCGCGCCGCAACCAGCGCCGCCTCGGGTCCCGCCAGCCCTCCACCAATAACCCGAAGCCTCATATCGCCGGCTCGTCCGCCACCGCCCGGAGCGATTCGTCCGTCAGCCGCATCCGCGTCCAGTCATCCAGTGTCGTCGCCCCAAGCGACTTGTAAAACTCAATGGCCGGCTCGTTCCAGTCCAGCACATGCCAGAACAGCAGCGCGCACTTCCGCCCCACTGCCAGCGCCGCCACCTTCGTCAGCAGCGCCTTCCCGATCCCCCGCCCGCGAAACCGCGGCCGCACAAACAGATCCTCCAGATGCAGCGCCCGTCCCCGCCACGTCGAGTACACCGGAAAAAACAGCGCCATCCCCGCAGCTTCTCCATCCTCCTCCGCAATCAGGCACTCGAAATACCGCTCGCCGCCCGCCCCGGGAAATCCATCCCGTACCAGCTCCGCCTCCGTCAGCTTGACCGCACCTGGCTCGCGCTCGTACTCAGCCAGCTCACGAACAAAAGCTAGGATCAGCGCAGCATCTTCCGCACATGCGGCTCGAATCGTCGTCATGCGTCCTCATTATAAGAATCGTGGTCGCCACCCCATCCCCACCGACGCCCTAACCTACTCACCGTGCGCTGAATGCCGTCCTTCTTCCTGTATCCTGAGCGTTTATTGAAACAGCTTGCTTTCCTTTTCCTGTTTTTCGCGTAATCATAAGGTAAGTTCCGGCCCTCGGGCCTGGACTGTTTCCGCAAATCCCCGATTTGCCCTTTGCGGAAACAGTCAGGGAGGCGCTTATGCAGCGCTGTTTCGCCCAGGCAACGCAAGTTCTCCTCGTCGCCGTGCTCGCCGTTCCTGCGGGGCCCCGTGCCCGCGCCGATTCTCCTCAGCTTCTCTCCTCCACTCCTCAGTCGGATCAGCCGCCCTCCACCGACCTGACCCCAGAGGTCAAGGGCGATCTGGCCATGGCCCATCAGCAATATCTCGAGGCCATCAACGACTATAGCCAGGCGCCCATCAAATCCGCCGTCATCTGGAACAAGATGGGCATGGCCTACCATCATCTCTTCGCCGTTGACGAGGCCCGCCGCGACTACCTCCGCGCCCTCCAGCTCCGGCCCGATTATCCTGAAGCCCTCAATAACCTCGGCGCCATCTACTACGCCAAGAAGAACTACGGTAAAGCCCTGAAGTACTACCAAAAGGCCCTCCGTTACGATCCGAAATCGGCGCCCATTTACAGCAATCTCGGCACCGCATATTTCGCTCGAGGCAAGGTCAGTGAAGGTATCGAGGCCTACCGCAACGCCTTCGCCATCGACCCGCACGTCTTCGAGTCCGGCTCCGCTCTGCTCGTCAACGAGTCTCTCCCCGCGCATGAGCGTGCTGAGCAGGACTACTGCCTCGCCAAACTCTTCGCCCAGTCCGGCAAGAATGAGCAAGCCATCGAATACCTCCGCAAGGCCCTCAACGAAGGCTTCACCAACCGCAAGAAAATCCTCGAGGACCAGACACTCGCCTCCCTGCGCGCCACCCCCGAGTTCAGCCAGCTTATGGCCGAGCAGAAACTCCGCTAGCCGACCGCCTCTCGCTGACCGTCTCATCGCTGACCGCTTTTCGTCGCCCGCCTTCAGCCATCCTTAAGCTGCCGTTGCTATCCTCCCGCTATGTTGCGGTCCTGCGCCTGTTCGAGACCCGCGGCCCTCCTCGGCTGCATCGCGCTCCTCTGCGCCTGCGCCGCCGCCCAATCCTTGCCCGAGGCATCGCAACCCGCGCCCGTCGCAAACGCACCCGCACCCGCCATCACATTGGACCAGGCCATCGCCGCCGCACTCGCCAACGATCCAGTCTTTGCCACCGCCCGGGCCGCCACCGGCTCCGCGCGCCTTGACGCCGCCCTCGGCCGCGATGCTCTTCTCCCCAACGCCGCCGCCCATGGCGACTACCTCTTCACCCAGCCCAACGGCGTCCGCAATCAGGCCGGACAAACCGGCAGCCAGCAGGCCCCGCGCTTCATCGCCAACAACGCCATTCGTGAATACGCCGCCCAGCTCATCGTCAACGAGAACCTCAGCCTCGCCGGTGTCGCCGGCTACCGCCGTTCCCGGGCCCTCGCTGCTCAATCCGCCGCTGACCTCGAGAGCGCCCGCCGCGATCTCGTCTCCCGCGTCGTCGCCGTGTATTTCTCCGTCCTCTCCACCGCCGGCAAAGTCGACATCGCACAGCGCGCCCTCAACGAAGCCAACACGTTTGTCGACCTCACCAACAAGCTCGAGAACGGCCGCGAAGTCGCCCACGCCGATGTCGTCAAAGCCAACCTCTCCGCCCAGCAGCGTCAGCGCGAGTTCGACGACGCTACCCTCGCCGCCGAAAAAGCTCGCCTCGACCTCGGCGTCCTGCTCTTCCCT
>JBEKIN010000364.1:0-4354 GCA_050011735.1 Acidobacteriaceae bacterium
AAGCTCGTGTTGCGCGACCAATTCCGCATCCACCACACCACTCTGCAGTTCGAGCACGTGGATTGCGAGGTCGCGCACGGCTGCCTCGTTTCACTAGAGGAAACCGAGCCGCATCATCACCACCACGGCCACGCGCACTGACTCTGCGACTTCACCGGCCCGGGTGGATAAACATCCGAAAACGCCGCAACCCGCACAATCGCAAGCGCAAACCCGCCAAAATTCGCCACAGAACCTGTTCGTTGTCTCCCGCTCTGAACAGCCTCGCCTTCGCCTCTCCCCGCCCTCCCGAATTAACACAACTTTTGCATTCTGTTTGCCCGCTCCCGTTTAGGCTGAGGGCGGAACGCGCCACCCGCTCTGGTGCCGCGGAAAGGACCCTCTCACTTGAGCCAGACCGTCTTTGTGCTTGAGGATGACGCCGATATCGCGCGCCTGATCCAGCATCACCTGGAAGCCGCCGGCTTCCAGGCCCGCATCTTCCCCACCCCCGCAAGTCTCATCCCCGACGCCGAACGCCAGGCGCCCGCCCTCTTCCTCCTCGACATCATGGTCCCCGGTGGAGACGGCCTCGACGTCTGCCGCCGCCTCCGCAATCACCCCGCACTCAGCGCCATCCCCATCATCTTCGTCACTGCGCGTGCCGGAGAAAACGACCGCGTCCTCGGCCTCGAGCTCGGCGCCGACGACTACATCACCAAGCCCTTCGCTCCGCGCGAGCTTCTCGCCCGCGTCAAGGCCGTTCTGCGCCGCTTCGAGCGCCCCGCCACCCCCTCCGCCATTTCCTTTGAAGACGTCGAGATCGACGCCAGCGCCATGCAACTCCGCGTCCGCGGCAATCTCACCACCACCACCGCCACCGAATTCCGCCTCCTCGATTACCTCGCCCGCCATCCCGGCCGCGTTTTCAGTCGCGATCATCTCCTCGACGCCGTCTGGGGCGACGCGCGCTTCGTCACCCCTCGTTCCGTCGACGTCTACGTCCGCCGCATCCGCGAAAAGATCGAAACCGATCCCGAAAATCCGCGCTATCTCAAGACCGTCCGCGGCGCAGGCTACCGCTTCGAGATTCCCAAAGCCGGCGAACGCGCCGCCAGTTAATATCACCCGCCGCGGATGGAAAGGCATACGCTTGCAGCCATGACCATCCCCGAGCTATTCCTGCTGGAATTTGACGAAGAAATGCCCGGCACCCGCCGCATCCTCGAGCGCGTGCCCGAAGCCAGCTTTTCCTGGCAGCCTCACGAAAAATCCATGACCCTCGGCCGTCTCGCCTCGCACCTCGCGGATCTTCCGCAACGATGCACGGCCATCATCACCTCGGAAGAGCTGGTCCGTCCCCTGGGCTTTACGCCGTTCCTGGCCGGTTCATCGCAGGAGCTGCTGGAAAGATTCGACACCGTCACCGCCGACGCCCGAACCGCGCTTGCCGGCCTCCGCGAAGACCAGCTTTCCGTCATCTGGTCCATCAAAATGGGCGACCGCACCATTGCCTCCCTGCCCCGCGCTATGGCCCTCCGCCGCGTCTTCATGAATCACCACATCCACCATCGCGCCCAGCTCGGCGTCTATCTGCGCCTGCTCAACATTCCCATCCCCGGTATGTACGGCCCCTCCGCCGACGATCAGAAGATGTGAGACGTCCGTTTCCCGGATCGCACCCTCTCTGCGCCGCTTCTCCCTGTACCCTGAACCCTGTACCCTGGATTTCACCGTGACCGGCAGAGTCTTCTCCAAACTCCTGCTCTCCTTTGTCTTCGTGCTGTGCATCGCCACGGCCGTCCTGGACTTTTCCTTCCGCAACATCGTCGCGCATTCCCTCCACGAAGAAGCCCAGGTCGCCTCGCTCGGCCCCGTGCAGCAGGCCGCCGCCCTCCACATCCTGCGCCGCGATCTCTTCACCGCCTCCCTCATCTCTCTGGTGCTGGCCATCTTCGCCTCCGCCCTGCTCGCGCATCGCATCGCCGGTCGCCTCCGCCGCATCGTCGATTTCTCCGGCCGCATCGCCTCCGGAGATTTCACCGCCCGCATCGAGCAGGACGGCAGCGACGAAATCGGCGAAGTCGCCCGTGCCCTCGACGCTACCGCCAGCCGCCTCGAGCAGTCCTTCCGCGCCCTCGACGACAAGCAGCGCGAGCTGGCCGCCCTCCTTGACTCCATGCAGGAGGCCGTGGTCGCCGTCAACGCCGCCGGCCAAGTCAGCTGGTCGAATTCCGTCATGCAGCGCTTCGCCCCCGTTCGCCCCGGCAGATCCCTGGTCGTCAGCATTCGCGACCCGGAAATCCTCAGCTGCGTCGACGCCGCCCTCCGCGAGCGCCGCATCGGCATCGGCCGCGCCATCTCCGTCGTCCCCGGCCGCGCCTTCGAAGTCAGCGCCGCCCCCACCCCCGATGGCGGAGCCGTCGCCGTCCTCCACGACGTTACTGAAATCGAGCGCGCCGAAAAAACTCGCCGCGACTTCATCGCCAACGTCTCCCACGAGCTGCGTACCCCGCTCACCTCCATCTCCGGCTACGTCGAAACCCTCCTCGAGGACGAGATGGATCTCACCGATCACGCTCGCGAGTTCATGGCCATCATTCTCAAGAACGCCCGCCGCGTGAACCGCCTCACGGAAGACCTGCTCGCCCTCGCCCAGGTCGAATCCGGCGAGCACAAGCCGCGCCTGCAGCCAGTCCGCGCCTCCATGCTCGTCGACGATGCCATCGAGTTCCTCGCCGGCATGGTCGTCGAATCCGGCGTCGCCCTCGAACCCGGCGAAACCACCGACGCCCTGGTGCTCGCCGACGTCGATTCCATGACCCAGGTCTTCGGCAACCTCATTGAAAACGCGATGAAGTATGGCGCTTCCGGCCGCCGCGTCGTCGTCGGCGCACGCGCCCTCGAAGATGCCGTCGAATTCTACGTGCAGGACTTCGGCAACGGCATGGCCGAAGAACATCTCAACCGCATCTTTGAGCGCTTCTACCGCGTCGACAAGGCCCGCTCCCGCGAATCCGGCGGCACCGGCCTCGGCCTTGCCATCGTCAAGCACATCGTCCTCGCCCACGGCGGCGCTATCCGCGTCGAAAGCGAGCTCGGCGCCGGCGCCACCTTCCTCTTCACCCTACCCCTCGCCCCCGTCACCCCAACCACCCTCGCACCAGCCGGCGAAGAAGTGCCAGTCAAAACCAGGTAAACGCGGATCCCGACCGCTTTTGTAACAAAGCACGACCTCGGTCGTGCCGTAAAGCGCTCAAAATGACTTGGGCTTCAGCCCCTGAGGCTCTTTCCGGGGAGCGGATGCGACTTCTTCCGCAAGCTGTTTCAGTCGTGCCGAAAGAGCCCCAAAAGAGAAGTGGGCTTCAGCCCCTGCAGCAGTTTTCAAACGGGCACAGCTTCACAGCCCGCGGAAAAACGAGGTTCGTATCAGGGCACGACTTCAGTCGTGCAACAACGCCAATCAAAAAAACAAATGTCATCCTGAGCGAAGCGCCACCACAAACTCTTCCAGCGAGAAATGCGCCCCCCCGGCGCGCAGTCGAAGAGCCTGGCCTGAGCAAGCCGCCGCAAGGCGGCGCGTCGAACGGCACCTGCGGTTGCTCTTCCTCCATCGTGAAGGCCATTCTCTCTCCACCGGGCAGCATATTGAAATCGAAGCGAACCCCCTGCCAGGAAGACCTGTTTAAACGGGCACAGCTTCACAGCCTGCGGAAAAACAAGGTTCGTATCAGGGCACGACTTCAGTCGTGCCGTAAAGCTCGCAAAGAGAAGTGGGCTTCAGCCCCTGCACGGCGGTTTCGAAGGGGCACGGTTTGAAGGCCGTGCCGTAAAGGCGGCTGAAGCCTAAAGCGCTGTCGGCGAACCCTTCAGGCTCCGCCTCGGATTCCTTTCACGATGAGGGCAACCGGGCCAGCAACAAGGCCTGCGCATTCCTTCCTTCAGCTCCGAGCACACCCTCTCCACATGCTGCCGCCGGGTCTCCGGTTTCTTCACCCAGAGTACCCAGCAGATCCATTCATTGCGCGCGAGCGGGGTAATGTCCTCCCACTTTGCCCGCGCCGCTGGATCGGAAACAAGGGCTTTTCGTAAGTCCGCCGGCACGGTATGGACCACGCCAGTCGAGAGCTTTTCTCTCACGCCCTTACCTTACACTCGATGTCCGGGGGTGTTGTCGGCCGTCGGGATGTTTCCCGACAAGCCGGCGCCCCACAACCTGGCCTGAGCGAGTCGCCGGAAGGCGGCGAGTCGAACGGCTCTGCCTGGCTTTGCTGGATGTGGGATACAACGAATCCTGACCTGTCATCTGGTCCCGAAACCTCCGTTTAACCGGCCGTGCAGCACCACGTACCGTGTCAGGGCACGACTTACAGTC
>JBEKIN010000365.1:0-4331 GCA_050011735.1 Acidobacteriaceae bacterium
GAGCAACTGCAGTAGCAATGCAACATAAGGAGTGCCCCAACGCCGGTGGAGTTTTCCGAACATAGAAGGCAGAAGGCGATCCATCCCGGCGACGAACGGCAGGCGGGCTACGGCGGCCAGGTAGGCCCCGGCGGCTCCAAGATTGCTGATGGCGATCAATGCAGCAGCAATCGGAATGACTCCGAACCAGCCAAGTCGCCCCGCGGTCCGCGTTACAGCTTGCATCAGTCCCTGTAAACCACTGACCTCATTCTGCGGCAACGCCAGGAGGACGGAAACCGTACCCAGGATGTAGCAGAACGTCACAATCAGACCGCCGAGCAACAGAGCGCGCGGCATGGTGCGGCGAGGATTCTTGACCTCCTCACTCATAAAGGAAGCGGTTTCACATCCGCCGAGAGCATAGGTTAGGGAGGCCCAAAAAACCATGTCCTTTAGGTGTGTGCCCGGAATCAGGCTGGCACCGGTAAAGCGCGTTGCCGTACCAAAACGGTGCCAGCCGACAAACCCCATGACAATGACGATCACAACGGGTAACCACATCCCAAATGCGCCTGCATTGTGGAGCCACTTGCCAATGTCGAGCCCGACCAGGTTCAGCACCGTCACTAGAACTAACGCGGCGACTGAGAACCAAATATAAAACTTGGCGTTGTCGGCCAGGTATGTCCACTTCCGTGGTCGTATATATAGGGCGTTGCTGGCAGCGAAGTAGAGCACCGCGGGAAAATAGGGGAGGTTACTTGTCCAATAGGTCCATGCGGACATGTATCCAGCAAAGCCTCCGAAGGCCTGCTTGGTCCAGACATACAAGCCGCCTTCTTCGGGATATCGCGATGAGAGTTCGAGCACCGACAACGCCAACGGCAAGTAGAAGCAGAGCCAAGCACCAATCCAGATCACGATGGCGCTGGGGCCTCCACTGGCCGCCGTGGCGATCCAGCGCAAGCTGATCCCGGTCACAACATAGAACAGAACCAGATCAGCAAATCCCATGACCCGCCGAGGATGCGGCTGTGCGTCTTCCGATAGCGGAACAACGGCCGGATCTTGGCGGGTATCGCTCACGTGTTTGGGGTCCTGTAGCCGATCGGTTCCTGGACGTCCACACGCCAGGTCCAAAGTATTCAACACCTCGACATCCGGCAGCGCAACAGGAGAGTCTAAGCTCCTCCGGGCCAAGGTTGCGTCCGTTCGTGCCCACCACGCCGGGCCCCCGCATCAGTCCCGATGACTTGTGGCCGCAATCCGGGCTGTGGTGGACGGAGATCTCTCGCGAGCATAAGTTGGGCGCGCTAGAAATATCGCGAAGCTCCTTCAGTAAGCAGTAAGCGCGAAATTGCTGCCTTCTAGAGCCTCGTGCGAAGCGATGGTGGAGATCATGCGAACTCACAACGGATGCACAGGAGGAGAAATTCAAATGCAAAGTGCAAACGGTCAGGAGAACAAGCGGGTGGTTGTTGTAGGTGGTTCGCCGGGGATTGGCTTGGCGATCGCGGAGCAGGCAGCATCGCGGCGGGCAGAGGTCATTGTCGCCTCGAGCAACGCGGAACGAATTCAAAAGCTGTTGCAACCATCAGGGGAGAAGCGCAGGGGCATGCGGTTGACGTCTCAGATGACGCCGCTGGCGAAGCCTTCTTTACGAAGGTCGGTGCTTTCGATCACCTGGTCTTCACCGCCGGCGTACCTGCACCTGAACGACCTTGCAACTACAGACCTTCAGCAAGCCAGACGCGCCTTTGAATTGCGCTACTGGGCTGCGCTCGCGGCTGGCAAAATACGGAAGCACACGTGTTCGTCAGGGTGGGTCTATCGTCCTCACAACCGGGATGGCCAGCCAGCGCCCACAGAAAGGATGGGTCGTTGCCGCAAGTGTCTGCGGCGGGTCTTAATTAATGGATCGCAATGGGGTGCGCGGAACGTTGCCCATCCTCTTCGAAGAAGAGGATGTACTCGGATGAGCCTTCGCCAAATTCGCCGACTCCTTATACCACCAGCCTAGCTTGCGAACTGACGGCTTAATTTGTGCGGAGCCGCGAATTCGGGGAAGGGTACTCCAAGAAAACAGCGTCGTGGCCCATGAAGCTAACAGTGACGCTGGTCTCCCGCTCGGTGGTCCGATCACTCCCCTGCAAGGAGCTGAAATGCCAGAAGCGTACAGCACGCGCCGCGGCTTCCGCGAGGGGCTGTTTGCCGCTGAGCACGTAAATTTGCTTCACCAAACCATTGGCCGCGATCACGATTTGTAAACGGACTTTCCCGCCGATGCTGTCGTCCGGAGCCACCGGGTAAACCACGTGCCCCGTTGGAGCTTCGGCTACTTGCAAACGAGACGCGGAAGAGTCCAACGGTTTTGCAAGCGAAACCGGCGTGGGATGCGGCTTAGGCGTGAGCCGCGCGAGATCCTCGGCGGTGGGCGGAGCAAGTACAGGCGGCTGAATTGCCACGCGTCCGGGCTGGGGGAAAATCTGGTGATAGAGAGACAACCCCAGCGCGAAGCTGAGGAGCAGAACGCCAAAGCTCAAGCCCCAGCGCATGCGGGGACGAGCTGTGACGGCGATGGATTTGTGGGTTGCGCTCTCAGTGGAAGCTGACACTTTAGGAGCGAAGGCAAGCGGTGCAGAGATTGTCGCCGAAGTGTCCGCAGTAGCGGAAGAAGGTTTGGTCGGGTTTTGGGCAAGGGGGGAGGGGGGAAGTTCCACACCCCAGATGTCTCTTCTGTAGTCAAGCGCTTCGATTCCAGCCTGATGTTCGTTGCCCGCAAGATGCTTGCTCCAGATGACACGGAATTGAGCTTTGTGCTGTCCTCGTTGTAATGTGATGGTCTGCCCGGGGGAAAGCTCCGTGCGCAATCCGGCCAGCCGGCAGCCGATCTGACTGATGTCAATCGTGTGCGCCCATTGCGCGGGAAGATTATCGCCGGCCTGCTCGTCCAGGCATACGCGCAAGGGCAAAACCATCTTGGTCCGAGAACAGCGTTGAGTTTCTCCCGGCATGGATACAGCTTATGTTTAGTCCGTAACGAAAACCAGTTACCGAAGTTATGGCGACGGGCAAAAGTCCCATTTTTCGGACCGGCGGCCACCGTCCTGGACAAGAGCGTGGCAGGATAGTGGGTATGGGCAAAAAGAATCCAGTGCTAGTGTTGGCGTCGGGCGACGATCCGCAGTTCGCGATGTTGAACGAGCTACCGCACACAGTATGTGGCGACGTGGCCGCGTGTGCGCAGGCAGCCAAGGACGCGACGGTGATCCTGCAATGGTCGGGCACGCGGGAGTGGCTGCGCGCATTGTTTGGGATATGCGGGAGGCTGCGCTGGGTACACTCGCGGGCCGCGGGCTTGGACAACCTGTTGTTTCCCGAACTCGTGGAGAGCGAAGTTCTGCTGACCAACGGCCGCGGTGTGTTCAGCGCATCGCTCGCAGAGTTTGGGTTGGCAGTGATCTTGTATTTCGCCAAGGATTTCCGGCGGATGATTCGCAACCAGATGGCAGCTGTGTGGGCGCCGTTCGACGTGGACGAGATTGCTGGACAGACGGTGGGGATCGTGGGGTATGGCGACATTGGCCGAGCCCTGGCCAGCCGCGTGCATGCCATGGGCATGCGTGTGCTCGCGACCAAGCGGCATCTTCCTGCATCGACCGATCCGCTGGTCGAGCAATTCTACAAGCCGGAGGAGCGGCGAGAGATGATGGCCCGCTGCGACTACATTGTGGCGACGGCTCCATTGACCGAGGAGACGCGACATATGATCAGCGACGCGGAGTTCGCGGTGATGAAGTCCACAGCGGTCGTAATCAATGTGGGACGCGGGCCAGTCATCGACGAGGCGGCTCTGCTGCGGGCGCTAACCTCTGAGCGGATTGAGGGTGCGGGGTTAGATGTCTTTGAGCACGAACCGCTGCCGGCGGGAAGTCTGCTGTACAAGCTGGAGAATGTTTTGTTGTCGCCGCACTGCGCGGACCACACAGCCGACTGGCAGGATCAGGCGATGCGCTTGTTTCTGAGGCAGTATGGCAGGTTTGAGAAGGGCGAACCGCTGGAGAATATTGTGAATAAGCGGCTGGGATATTGAGATAGCGTCGCTTCTTGCTGACACCCCGGTGGATTGTTCGCGTTGCGTGCTGCTGCTCCGAAAGTCCCTGGCATGAGTCCGAGCAGAATCGGCACGCTCGAATTGGTGGAATGGATGATCAGCGCGGTGGCAGGGTTCCGGGCGCCAGCTGGCGCAAGATGGTCTGCGAAATTGCCGTAACCTGGCGTTCGCCGTCTGCAGTCTGGCGTTCGGTTGCAGGAAAATCTTGACGATGGCATCACCGTTCACCGTGGTG
>JBEKIN010000366.1:0-4904 GCA_050011735.1 Acidobacteriaceae bacterium
TAAACGACGGCCTTGCGCAGCGGCTCGTCCAGCATTTCGAAATTCGCTTTCAGGCTGAGCTCGGCAGCGCGGATGAAGCAGTCGGCGTCATCGCCGATGAAAACCCCACGCGTCGCCAGGCCGCCGTCAACCGCGCGCCCCACGACGGTTTGGACATAGATGATGGGCAGGCTCGTCAGGAAACGATCCGAAGCGTAATTCAGCACGCGGCGCACAGGATTATCCGCGCGGCCCATGATGCGCTCCATGCCATAGACCGCGCCGAGATAGTGGCTGCGATTGATCCCTTGGCGTCCGCCGGTTCCCACCAGGATGTTCTTGTTGTAATTCGCCATCCCAATCACTTCGTGCGGCACGACCTGGCCGACCGAGAGGATCAGGTCGAAGTCTCCCGCGAGAAGCAGCCGGTTCACCTGCGCGGGCCACGAGAAATTGAGCTTCCCTTCCGACTGCTCGCAGATAAAGGCCGCCGGCACCTCGCCGATGGTCTCGATGTCCGTCCGCCAGTTGTGAATGTGAAACAAATCCTGCGGAACGTTGCCGAACATCCGCGTCAGCTGCGCCGCAGACATGGCCGCGTGGGTTCCCAGCGCGGGCAGCACCGCTGCCAGCCGGTCTCCGTAATATTCCCACGCAAACTGTGTCAGCTCGCCTGCGCGCGAATGCAGGCGAGTGATGTCCGGCGGGACGACCAGAACGCGGCTGCGCGTGCCCAGCTTGCCCAGAGCCTCAAACAGCAGAGACTTCAGCTCCGAGCCGCCAATCTCCAGATCGGCAGCGCCCCGGGCTACGTAGAGACTCATGCGGCGATCTCCACTTTCTTCAGTCCCGGCGCCAGCAGCACGATAATCAGCAGCGCCAGCAGGTAGACGGTCGAAGCCAGAATGAACAGGCTGACATAGCTGTGCGTGATTTGCAGAATCCAGCCCGCGCTGGCCGCCAGCAGCATCCCGCCGGTCGAGCCCGCACAGGTTCCAATGCCGACCACCGATCCAACGGCGCTCTTCGGGAACATATCCGATGTAGTTGTGAAGAGATTGGCCGACCATCCCTGATGCGCTGCCGTGGCCAGACTGAGAAGCCCGATGGCCACCCACTCCGAGTTCAGCCTTCCCGCGACGAAGATGGGAACCACGGCGCAGGCACAGACCAACATCGCCGTGAGCCGTGCGCCCGAAGCGGAAAGACCCAGCTTGCGAAACGGAACCGGCAACCAACCGCCGCAAACGCTGCCCACCGAAGACGTCGTGTAGATGATGATGAGCGGCAGCCCGAGGTGGGCAAGATTGAGATGGAACCTTTTGCTGAAGAAGTCGGGGAGCCAGAAGAGGAAGAACCACCAGATAGGATCGGTGAGAAATTTTCCTGCGGCAAACGCCCACGTCTGCCGAAAGCTCAGGAGCCGCAGCCATGGCACATGGGGGCCCATCTGCGCCGCCGCTTCTTCATAGATATGGCGCAGTTCCCTGCCCGTCAGCGTGGGGTGATCCGCCGGCTTGCGGTAGTTGCGATACCACCAGATGATCCACAGCATGCTGAAGACGCCGGTGACGAGAAACGCGGCACGCCAGCTGTAATGCAGCGCAACCCAGGGCACGATGAGCGGCGCAAGGATCGCTCCGACGTTGGCTCCGGAATTGAAAATCCCCGTCGCCAGCGAGCGCTCCCTCTGCGGAAACCACTCGGCGACCGTCTTGATAGCGGCGGGAAAGTTGCCCGACTCGCCGAGCCCCAGGAAGAAACGCGCAAAACCAAACTCCAGCGCGGAGCTGGCCAGCGCATGGCCCATCGCGGAAAGGCTCCAGATGCCCATGAACACGCAGTAGCCGACCCGCGTGCCCAGCTTGTCGATCAGCCGTCCCGCCGCCAGTACGCCCACCGCATACGCCAGCTGGAACGCAAAAATAATGTAGCCGTAGTCGACCTCGGTCATCCCGATGCTGTGTTGCAGCGTCGGCTTGAGGATCGCAATGACCTGGCGATCCATGTAGTTGATGGAGGTCGCGACAAACAGCATCGCGCAAATAGTCCAGCGCACGTGCCCGAGGCGCAGTTTGCCGCCGCCTTCCGGAGCGTCGACCTGTTCCACCGCACTGCCAGGGCTTGTCATGCCGGAGAAGTCAGAAACCCTTCAGAGTCGATATGCCTTCCGCACCAGGTTATACGCGAGATCGTGGGCGACTTCCACCGCCTCATCTTCATCCAGGCGATGCTCGGCCACCAGCCGCGCCAGCCACACGCAGTCGATGCGCCGAGCCACGTCGTGGCGCGCCGGAATAGAAAGAAACGCCCGCGTGTCGTCGTTGAAGCCCACGGTGTTGTAGAAGCCGGCCGTCTCCGTTACCTGCTCGCGGAAGCGCAACATACCTTCGGGACTGTCATGGAACCACCACGGCGGCCCCAGCCGCAGGCAGGGATAGTGGCCGGCCAGCGGTGCCAGCTCGCGCGTGTAGGTCGTTTCGTCCAGCGTGAACAGGATCAGCGTGAAGTTCTTCTCGTTGCCGAAGCGCGCAAGCAGCGGATGTAGCGCATGCACGTAATCCGTCGCGACCGGAATGTCCGCCCCCACGTCGCGCCCATAGCGTTCGTACATTTTGCGATTGTGATTGCGGTACGCGCCGGGATGAAGCTGCATCACGAGCCCGTCTTCCACACTCATCCGCGCCATTTCGGTAAGCATCTGCGCGCGGAACAGCTCCTTCTGCCGCTCGGCGGCGCGTCCACTCAGCACCGTTTCGAACACTCGCGCCGCATCCGCCGCCGGCAAATCCACAGTCAGCGCGGTCGGATGCCCATGATCGGTCGCCGTGCACCCCAGCGCCTTGAAGCGCGCGCGCGTCTTTTCGAGAGCCCGAATATACCCTTGCCAGCTGCCGGTATCTTCTCCGGCGATCTGGCCCAGCTTGGCCACATTCTTCTCGAAGCCCGCAAAGTCCGGGTCGACGACCGAGTCCGGGCGAAACGCCGGAATAATCCTGGCTTTCCAGCCGGAGTCGCGGATCGCCTGGTGATCGGCCAGCGAATCAAGCGGCGAATCCGTCGTCGCCAGCACTTCGATGCGGAAGCGATCGTAAAGCGCACGCGGCCGGAACTCCGGCGTGCGCAGCCGTTCCGAGATCACGTCGAAGTACAGGTCGGCGGTGGCTCCCGAGAGCCGCTCTTCCAGCCCGAAGAGCTCCTGAAAGGCGTAGTCCAGCCACATGCGCGTCGGGGTTCCGCGAAACAGGTAGTAGTTCTCCGCGAAGATGCGCCAAACGCGCCGCGGATCCTTCAGTTCGCCGACGCCAATCTCCAGATCCTCCAGCGCAATGCCCTGGCTGTAGAGCATGCGGAAGATGTAGTGATCGGGCTGCACGAACAGCTTCGCCGGATCGGGAAAGGGCTGGTTGTCGGCGAACCACGCCGCCTGCGTATGCCCATGCGGGCTGATGATGGGCAGGCCCCGGACTTCCGCATGGAGCCGCCGTGCAATTCCGCGCATCACAGGATCGGCCGGGAACAGCCGGTCATTGTGGATCAGATTCATGGCGCGCGTCGACATAAGCCTGGTCGACCTCCTGGACCGTGGACGTGGGGTTGTGCTGCAGAGGTCCGACCACTAGAATACACCGGTAAGCGGCGAGATCAGTGGTAGTTTCGAGCTTAGCGAAACAAAAGAGGCGGATGTGCTGTGAATCCCGCCCGCCGGGACAGCCCAGACTCTGCCAGGTTCTCGTCCGCCGGAGGGCCCATGCCAAAATCCGATACCCACATGACCATGCGAGTGGTCAACCACATCCGGACTCTGATCGAATCCGGCGGCCTGCAGCCCGGCGACCAAATCCCACCGGAGCGCGAGTTTGCGCAGAAGCTGCGCATCAGCCGCGCCAGCCTGCGCACCGGGATCGGCTATCTCGCCGCTATGGGCGTGATGGACGTCCGGCACGGCGTCGGCACGTTCGTGGCAGACGGGCCGCCGGAACTCGGCAAGTCCTCGCTCAGCCTGCTGGGCGCGCTGCACGGTTTTCAGTCGTGGCAAATGTTCGAGGCGCGCCGCATTCTCGAAAGCGAGCTCGCCGCGCTGGCCGCCGAGCGCGGACGCGAGCAGCATTTCGCCGCAATGTCCGAAGAGGTCGCCGAGATGTACGCGACCGTCAACGATCCCATCGAGTACCTGATCCACGACGTGCGCTTTCACCGCGTCATCGCCCAAGCCTCCGGCAATCCCATCCTGGCGGCGCTGATGGAAACCATCACATCGGCTCTCTACGATGAGCGGCGCAAAACCGCGGAGCGTTCGCGCGACCTGAAGGAGTCCGCCGATCTGCATCGCGAGATTTTCCGCGCGATTCGTTCCCGCAACGCCTCCGAGGCGCGAGCGGTGATGGAGCGGCACCTGACCATGGCGCAATCGGCGCAGGACCTGGAAATGTCCGGACAAGCGCCGCCCCCGAACGGCCGGCCACCCCGGAAGGGGCGCAAAGGCACGGGGGAAATTTAGCAAGCCCCGGCTGGGGAACCGCTGGCGGTTCCGCAAGTCGCGCCTGGATGAATGGATGGTATGGGCCTTGCCCCGCTCCACGGCCGCCGTACTCCGCGCGACCATCTATAACTCGCGGCCCGCGAGAGTCCTGATCACGTCGCGAAAACAGGACCTACGCTGCAGGTCGAGCGCCTTCGTGCCGCGCACGTCCACCCTTGGCTTGACCCCGTTGTCGTAGAAAAACCGCAGCCCGCCCACCAGCTGGCGCAGCACGTCGAGGGTCTCCCCAAGCTCCTCCCTGTTCGTTCTCTCAAACATTGCGTGGGCGTCAATCTCGATCAGCCGGTGTGCATAATGGCGGTCCCTGATAGGCGAGTAAAATTTCTCGATCCGGTCCAGATGACGGGAAATCGCCTCCTTCAGAAACCGGAGGTCCGCCCCG
>JBEKIN010000367.1:0-4316 GCA_050011735.1 Acidobacteriaceae bacterium
CGGCGACGGCAAACCCGAGCTGGTCTCCACGCCCGGCCAGGCCGCCATTGCCGACGTCGCAAAGTTTTTCTCCATCGAGCCCAGCTCCGACATCAAGTGCGTCGCCTACATGGCGACCGTCCCCGCGAAGAGCAGCGATCCTAAAAAAGGTCCAGCGAGCGTGCATATCCCGGTCGTCGCCTTCCTCCGCGGCGATCACTTCGTCAACGAGACCAAGCTCCTCAAAGTTGTCGGCGCCACCGAATTGCGTCCCATGGGTCCCGAAGAACTCGACAAATATCTCCACGCTCCAGCAGGATATCTAGGCCCCGTCGGCCTGAGCCCGAAGAAGGACCTGAACTCCGGTCTTGATCTCTCCGCGTTGGCCGATAGTGAGGTCGTCGTCATCCTCGATCCCGGCCTCGAGAATCGCCAGAACCTCGTCTGCGGAGCCAATAAGCTCGACTACCACTACCGCAACGTCGTTCCCGGTCGCGATTTTCAGTGGACCAAAATCGCCGACATCCGCAATGTCCTCGAAGGCGAAGGCTGCCCCAACTGCGGCCAGCCCCTGCACGTCGCCAAAGCCGTCGAAGTCGGCCACATCTTCAAACTTGGCAATCGCTATACCGACAAGATGGGCGTCCGCGTCCTCGATACCAACGGCAAAGAAGTCACGCCCATCATGGGCTGCTACGGCATCGGCATCGAGCGCATCCTCACCGCCGCGATCGAGCAGGGCAACGACGCCAACGGCTTCTGGCTGCCCCGCTCCATCGCGCCTTTCGACGTCGTCGTCACCATCACGAACGTCTCCGACCCCACCCTCAACGCCACCGGCGAAAAAATCGCCGCTGATCTCGAGGCCGCCGGCTTCGACGTCCTCCTCGACGACCGCGACGAGCGCGCAGGGGTAAAATTTAAAGATGCGGACCTGATCGGCGTCCCCTACCGCATCACCGTCGGCAGGAAAGCGGCGGAGGGGAAGGTCGAGCTGGTCACCCGCGCCACCGCATCTGGACGCGACGTTGCCATCGCCGATGTCGCGCAGCAGCTCGGCAGCCTGGCGGGGAATTGACGCGGAACGGGGCTTTTCCCGAGCCTGCGTGTCCAAATCGACACGCCGTGTCTGCCGGGACACGGCAAAGCGGCTTGGGCAACCGCTAAGACGTTTGTTATCAGCGAAGGAGAATGGTTCCTATCGTGCAGAAATCAGGCCATCCGGCCCGGAAATCCGGGACCGCACAGCAAAAGCCAGGGAGAATGCCCGTTTTCGCATCCGAGTGGCGCATCCGAGTGGTCTGATACTGGGGAAGGCACGCAATCCATATGGCGGTAAAACTTAAAGTTCCCAACGTGGCCGTCCGCATCACAACGAAGAAAGTCCTCATCGGCGCCGGCATCGTCGTGGGAGTTCTCGCCCTCACCGCGGTCCTGATCTTCACCTTCTACTGGAATAAATACGGCCACATCGTCGACGACCGCCTCAAGCAGCCCCTCTTCGCCCAGACCGCCAAAATCTACGCCGCTCCTCCTGAAGTCCGCCCCGGCCAGAAGCTCACCCCGCACGAAGTCGAGCAGTCCTTGCAGGAGGCCGGCTATTCCGTCGACGGCGAAGGCGCCGCATCGCCCATGGGGACCTACGCCGCCAACGCGCGCGCCGTCACCATCCATCCCGGCCCCCAGTCCTACCACTCCCAGGATGGCGCCACCATCAGCTTCTCCGAAGACGCCGTCGATCAGATCACCGGCGACGGCGGTCAGCCCCTCGCCGCCTATGAGCTCGAACCGATGCTCATCACCGGCCTCTCCGATGAGAACCGCGCCAAGCGCCGCCTCGTCACCTACGACGAGCTGCCCAAATACCTCGTCCCCGCTGTCACCTCCATCGAGGACCGCCATTTCTTCCAGCACGGCGGCGTCGACTACTTCCGCCTTGTCGGCGCGGTCGTCGACGACCTCCGCCACGCCCACTACAGCCAGGGCGGATCGACCCTCACCATGCAGCTGGCGCGCGGCTTCTTCCTCTCCCCGGAAAAACGCATCAAACGCAAGATCATCGAGATCGTCATCACCTTCCAGCTCGAGCATCGCTTCACCAAGCAGCAAATTTTCCAGATGTACGCCAACCAGGTTCCCCTCGGCCAGCGCGGCAGCTTTTCCATCGACGGCTTCGGCGAAGCCGCCCAGGCCTACTTCGGCAAAGATGTTCGCCAGCTCGATCTGCCCGAATGCGCGCTGCTCGCCGGCGTCATTCAGAGTCCCAGCCGCCTCAATCCCTTCCGCCATCCTGAGCGCGCGCTCGAGCGCCGCAACGTTGTCCTCGACGCCATGGTCGAGACCGGCGACATCACCAAAGCCCAGGCCGAGCAGGCCAAAGCCGTGCCGCTCAAGCTCGAGGCCGGAGCCTTCGACGCAGGCGAAGCACCCTACTTCGTCGACCTCGTCCGCGACCAGCTCATCCAGCGCCTCGGCGACAACGAATACAACCAGCAGGGTCTGCGCATCTACACCTCACTCGACCCCCAGCTCCAGCAGATCGCTCAGGACGCCGTTGCCAACGGCATGAAACAGGTCGACGCGCTGGTTGACGCCCGACATGAGCGCCTCGTGCGCGCCGCGGTCAAAGCTGGCGAAGCCCCGCCCCCCGTCACCTCCCCGCAGGTCGCGCTCATCGCGCTCAATCCCCACACCGGCCAGGTCCTCGCGCTCGTCGGCGGTCGCAATTACGGCCTCAGCCAGTTTGACCACGCCGTCTCCCACCGCCCCACCGGATCCATCTTCAAGCCCTTCGTCTACGCCTCGGCCTTCAACACCGCCATTGCCGGAACCCCGCTCACCAATCCTGACGGCACCGGCGCAATCTTCACCCCCGTCACCATCCTGCACGATCAGCAAACCACCTTCACCTTCGACCAGCAGGACTACACCCCGCGCGACTTCGACAACAAATACTACGGCGATATCACCGCCACTGAAGCTCTCTACCGCTCCCTGAACAACCCCACCATCGCCCTCGCCCAGATGGTCGGCTTCGACAATGTTGCCGCCCTCGCCCGCGATGCGGGCATCAAGTCCGCGCGCGGCACCCCTGCGATGGCCATCGGTGCTTACGACGCCACCCCTCTCGAAATGGCAGGCGCCTACACCGTCTTCGCCAACGAAGGCGTCCACATCGATCCCTGGATGCTCGCCTCCGTCCGCGCCCCCAACGGCGACGTCCTCGCCGACTACGCGCCCCAAACCCGTCCCGTCCTCGATCCGCGCGCTGCCTTCCTCACCGTCAGCATGATGGAGCAGGTCCTCAACAACCCCCACGGCACCGGTGCAGGGGTCCGCAACATGGGCTTCGTCTCCCCCGCCGCCGGCAAAACCGGCACCTCTCACGACGCCTGGTACGCCGGATTCACCTCCAACCTCCTCTGCATCGTCTGGGTCGGCAACGACGACTACACGGACATCAAACAGGAGCTCGGCGGCCTCAATGCGGAGGGCGCGCGCGCCGCCGGTCCCATCTGGGCAGACTTCATGAAGAACGCGGTGAAGTTGCCGGAATACTCTGATACCCACGACTTTGTACCCCCGGCCGGCGTAGTCCAGATCAGTCTCGACAACACCACCAACCTCCTCGCCGACGCCGCCTGCCCCGAGGACTACACCGCCGCCTTCCTCGATGGCACGCAGCCCACCGACACCTGCGACCACTCCATGGGCGACCAGCGCAATCTCTTCCAGAAGATCTTCGGCCTCGGTCAGCGCCCCGTGACTCAAGCCCCGCCTGCGCCCGGTGTCGCGCAGCAACCTGGTCCGCCAAAAGCCGCGCCGGCCCAGCCCGGCGTCGCGCAGACTCAGCCCGCCGACCAAAGCCAGGACAACAAGAAAAAGAAGCCCGGCTTTTGGGGCCGCCTCTTCGGCAAGAAAGACGACTCCCAGCCCCAGCCCCAATCCCCGCCGCAATAACAAATCCGGGTGCCCCATCCTGGTTGCGCCTGCTTTTGGCGCAAGCAGGGTGGGACTTCACAGCTCTTGATCGGCAACGAACCCGGGTGCCCCGAATCTCGTCTTTGAGACCCGGGAAACGCGCGAGAGCGCGCCGCTTTTGCTAACAAATCCGGGTGCCCCGGAGCCTGGCCTGAGCGAGCGGAGCGAGTAATGTCACCCTGAGCGAGGCGGCAAAGCCAGCGAGTCGAATGGGCGAACGGCTCTCGTTTTGAAACCAGGCAAACGCGCGAAGCGCGCCGCTTTTGCTCAGTAACAGGGCGCGTGCTCAGTGCCAGGGCGCGTGCTCAGTACCAAGACTCGTGCTCAATTCCAGGGCGCGTGCTCAGTACCAGGGC
>JBEKIN010000368.1:0-4310 GCA_050011735.1 Acidobacteriaceae bacterium
GAGGTGCTGGAGCCCTTCGATCATCAGAATCTGAATACTCTGGAGAGTTTCCGGGAAAGAGTGCCGACGACGGAGAATTTGTTGCTGGAGATTCGGAAGCGGCTGGAGAGGGCGCTGCCGCGGAGGTTGACGCTGGCGGTGCGGGTGGAAGAGACGTCGAATAACTTTTTTGAGTATTGGGATGAGGGCAGCGGAAAAGCGGTTGGCTAAAATCCGGTTAGCCACAAACGGTTAGTGAAAAGCGAGTGAGAATGCGAGCAAGAATCGAGCACGAGGCGAGCGAAGGCGGGCGAGGATGACACGAGCGACGTTGCATGAGGATCGCGAGAAGCTGGACGCGGAGATTATTGGGACGACCGGTCTCGAAAATGTAACAACGCAGGATATCTATCGGGAGATAATCCGGCGGTACGATGCCGATCCGACGCGGGATGGGCTCGCGAAGACGCCGGAGCGGATCGAGAAGGCGCTGGGGTTTCTGACCAAGGGGTATCGCGAGGATCCTAAGGATGTTTTGCACGGGGCGCTGTTCGACGTGGCGTACGACGAGATGGTGATCGTGAAGGACATCGAAATGTACTCGCTGTGCGAGCATCACATGCTGCCGTTTTTCGGGAAGGTGCATGTGGCGTACATCCCGGACGGAAAGGTGATCGGGCTGAGCAAGGCGGCGCGGCTGGTGGAGGTATTTGCGCGGCGGCTGCAGGTGCAGGAACGGCTGACGAGGCAGATTGCAGAGGCGATTCAGGAGGCGATCCATCCCCAGGGCGTGGGGGTGGTAGTTGAGGCGCGGCACCTGTGCATGATGATGCGCGGGGTGGAGAAGCAGAATTCGTCGACGGTGACGTCGGCGATGCTGGGGGTTTTTCAGAAGCAAAACACGCGAGCGGAGTTTCTGTCGCTGATACGGGAGCGGACGACGGCGCAGTTGTGAACGGGCTTCTGGTTTTGGATAAGCCGGGTGGGATGACGTCGCATGACGTCGTGGCGCGAGTGCGGCGCGCGACGGGCGAGCAGTCGGTGGGGCATCTGGGGACGCTGGACCCGATGGCGACGGGCGTGCTGCCGCTGCTGCTGGGCAAGTACACGCGGCTGGCGCAGTTTTTTGGAACAAGCGAGAAGGCGTACGCGGGGACGATTCGGTTTGGGTTTGCGACGGATACGTATGACGCCGAGGGGCAGGTGGTGGGAGAGGCTCGGCCTGTGCCGCTCGCGCTCGATGTGGTGCGCGCCGAAGCGCTGAAATTCGTGGGGGAGATCGAGCAGATGCCGCCGCCGTTTTCCGCGAAAAAAGTGGAAGGGAAGCCGGCGTACAAGCTGGCGCGGGCGGGGAAGACGCCGGAGCTGAAGGCGGTGAAGATCACGGTGGATGCGTTCGCGATTGAGAGCGTGGAGGGGGACACGGCGCGGTTTGCGATGCGGATTTCAGCGGGCGGGTATGTGCGGGCGATTGCGCACGCGATGGGACAGGCGCTGGGGTGCGGGGCGCATTTGGCAAGCTTGCAAAGGACGGCGGCGGGGCCGTTCACGCTGGAGCAGGCGCTGACGCTGGAGGAAGTGGAAGCGCTGGCGGCGGAGAAAAAGCTGGAAGAGCGGATGCCGCATTCGCGAACGATTTTGCCGGAGATGCCTGCGGTTACGGCGGATGAGCAGACGGTGGGGCGGGTGAGGAACGGGATGCAGGTGAATCTGCCAGAGTATTCGGGGGCGGCGCTGGTGAAGATTTTCGAGGGGCAGCGGGAGCTGGTGGCGGTAGGGAAGCGCGTGGCGGGGACGCTGTTTCAGCCGTGTGTGGTACTGGCGTGAGCACCTGCGGTGCGGCCGGGCGCGCTTCGCGCAATTTCAAAACGCTGCCAGCAAAAAGCGTCGCGCCGTTCGCGATTCCCGGGTCTCAGGATCGAGACCCGGGCCAGCCGGGTTTCTGCGCCAGGATGGGGCACCCGGATTCGCGCGCAATCGTAACAGAGACTGTTACCGGACCCAGGCGTTGTGCTTGTCGCGATAGATGGAGCTGGAGACGCGGTCCTGGCGGCAGGTGAGCGCGGCGCGATCGCCGGAGGTGAGATGGCCGTCATCGGCGCGGCGCATGAAGTACTCCTCACGATTGATGGAGGCTTCGCGGGATTCGAGGTTGCGGGTCTCGCCGGCGGTGAGTTGGCCGCTGCGAATGCCCTGGGCGATGCGGTCCTGCTGGTAATCTTTGCGCTGGTTGATGTTCTGCGCCATCCCGATGGTGCTGGTGAGGGCGAGAGCTGCGGCAGCAATCAGTGAGAGCTTCATGGCGTGGGCTCCTTCTTGCGAATGACTTTGTTGCGGTAGTGCGCTGGTCATTCGCTTTGGAAAGTGGAAACACGCGGGGAGGGAATAGTTGCCGGAAAAGTGACCGCAACTTTTTTGGTGCTGAGCGCACGGCGGGAGGACTTCGCGCTCCCCCACTTCTGCAGACTGCAGTCAGTTATGGGTACGCGGCGTTGCACTTTTCCAAAACGGGACTCGGGAAATGCGGAGACGTCACTTTGGGCTAAGGTCTCGAATGAATTGGATTGACGCTCGGGATGGTGGAAGAGCTAGCTTCTTGCTATGGGGTGAACCTGGTCGGGAGATTGGTGGGGGGTGCGCTCCGTTCAACAGCAGTGAAAGAGACTGCGCACTACTTGCGGAGTAAAGGGAGAAGCAGGGGGAGCAAGTTGTCGGCGACGAGCTGCGCGCCTTTGGCGGTGGGGTGGATGCCGTCGTCCTGAATGGCGCCGGGGACGGTGTAGATGTGGGCGTATAGCTCGGGCAGGAGCGGCACGTGGAATTTCGCGGCGATGAGGCGGTAGGTTTCATCGAACTGCTCGATGTAGTCGGCGCCGTAATTGGGCGGGAGAGTGATGCCGGCGAGGATGACTTTGCTGCCGGCCTGGAGCAGGGTGGAGACGATGGTGGAGAGGTTGCGGCGCGTATCGGCGATGGGGATGCCGCGCAGGCCATCGTTGCCGCCGAATTCGACGATGACGACGGCGGGGTGCAGGCGGAGGACGTCCTTGAGACGGTCGACGCCGTCTTTGGTCGTATTTCCGCTGACGCCGCCGTTGACGATTTTGTAGTGGTAGCCGCGGTGGTCGAGGTCGGTTTGGAGATCGTCGGGGTAGGCCTCGCCGGAGGCCACGCCGTAGCCGGCGGTGATGCTGTCTCCGAAACAGGCAATCACCGGAACACCGCGAGCGGGGACGGGAACGGGGCGGGGTGGGGCAGCGTATGTGCTGAGGGGGAGAAGAAATGCGGCGATGAAGGTGAGGCGGGGCATGGAGATCTAGGTTGAGGAGAGAACTACCCCGCCCTGCTCGCGCGGGACATCGCCGCGCGAGCAGGATGGGGCACCCGGATTCGTTAGATGACAACTCAAATTAGACGACAACGGTAGTCTATCGGGTAGGGGTGCGAGGAGAGCGGATGATCGAGGTGAAGGGGCTGAAGAAGTCGATACGCAATGGGTCGCGCACGGTGGAGATTCTGCGCGGGATCGATCTCGTGATTCCGAAGGGGCAGTTTGCCGCGATCATGGGCGCGAGCGGGAGCGGGAAGAGCACGCTGCTGGGATTGCTGGCGGGGCTGGATTCGCCGTCGGAGGGCGAGGTGATTCTGGACGGCGTGACGATCAGCAATCTTGAAGAGGACAAGCTGGCGGAGATTCGCGGCAAGCGGATTGGGTTTGTGTTTCAGTCGTACCAGCTGATTCCGACACTGACGGCGCTGGAAAACGTGATGCTGCCGTACGAGCTGAATGCGCGGGGCGATGCGCGGAAGAAGGCGGAGTCGCTGCTGGCGGCGGTGGGGCTGCAGGACCGGCTGCATCATTATCCGGTGCAGTTGTCGGGTGGGGAGCAACAGCGGGTGGCGCTGGCGCGGGCGTTTGTGCTGGAGCCGCCGATTGTGCTGGCGGATGAGCCGACGGGGAATCTGGATTCGGCGAACGGGCAGCATGTGCTGGAACTGCTGGGCGAGCGGCAGAGGGAGTCGCAGACGACGCTGGTGCTGGTGACGCACGATGCGCAGATTGCGGAACGGGCGGACCGGAGGATTCAGCTGAAGGATGGGCTGGTGGTCGCGGATGATTTGCAGGGAATTGCCATCGAGGCGGACGCGGGACTGGCCGTCCAGGCGAACGCGCCTTCGACGCAAAGTCCGGTGAGTGGGCAATGACGACTGACGCGGGAAACTCTGTGCAGGCCGGATCGAAACCGGCATTGTCCTGGGGGACGGCGGGGCGGATTGCGTGGCGGGAGCTGCGCGCAGGGAAGGCGAAGTTTTTCTTCGTGCTGCTGTCG
>JBEKIN010000369.1:0-4304 GCA_050011735.1 Acidobacteriaceae bacterium
CTGGATGTGATCGGGCATACGGAGCTGATGGAGCAGTCGTATCGGCAGGCTCCGTTTATCACGTCGTATGCGCGCGAGACGGTGATGGTGGATCACGCGGGGCAGCGGCTGATCAAGAAGGAGCACTCGGTTTGGCCGGAGTCAGATCTGAAGCAGGCTGACTCAGATGCCACGCTGATTGTGACGCCGGCGGGAGGGGTGGTGCGACGCGGGGGGCAGGATGGTCCGTGCGGCGCGGCGAACCTGGATGCGGCGCGCGAGGCGCTGGCGCTGGGGCCGGAGAGCGTGCTGCTGACGGCGGCGGGCGCGCAGGATCTGCACTACGCCGACTCAGAGACGCTGCGGTCGACCGAGCACACAGTGCTCGCGTTCACGTGGAACGGGATTCCGGTGCGGGTGCTGGTGAACCGATTCAATCATCTGCCGGATGCGGTGGAGACGACAGAGGAGTTTCGCGACTTTTGGTTTTACTGGGGCGATGTGCAGCAGCGGGTGGACTTCGACAACTGGCGGTGGGTGGGAGGTGTGGAGTATCCGAGCAACCAGGTGACGGAGAGGAACGGCGTGGTGTGGAGCTCGACGCAGGCGCTGGATATCGCGTTCAACGGGGCGGTAGACGAGAAGGATTTCACCATGGACGCGAAGGTGGGGGCGATGAGCGCGGGGATGCAGGGATTGAAGGCTGTGCCGTTCAACGCGGGGCAGGATAAGGCACTGGCGGAGGGGATCGATCTCTACATTGGGCCGTGGAACACGACGATTGTGAAGCAGGCGGATGGGGTGGTGATTCTGGAGACGCCGATTGCGGCGAAGTTCACAGAGGGGATATTGGAGGAGGCGAAGAAGCGGTATCCGGATGCGCCGGTGAAGGCAGTGCTGTCGACGTCGGACTCATGGCCGCATGTAGGCGGAGTGCGGTTCGATGTGGCGCAGGGGCTGCCAGTGTACATCCTGGATTTGAATGAGCCGCTGCTGGAGCGGATGGTGACGGCGCCGCACACGATTGATCCTGACGCGGAGGAGACGGCGAAGAGGACTCCGCGGTGGAAGATTGTGGCGGGGCGGACGGAGATTGGGTCGGGGGCGAACCGCATGGTGCTGTATCCGCTGCGGGGCGCGTCGACGGAGCGGCAGTACATGGTGTATTTCCCGGAGCGGAGGCTGCTATATGCAAGCGACACGCTGGTGGTGAATGGCGATCACACGATCTACGATCCGGAGCTGACGCACGAGGTGGTGCAGGCGGTGGGGCGGGAGCATCTGGTGGTGGAGACGGTGTACGCGATGCATCAGGCCCCGGTTCCGTGGAGCGATGTGGTGGGGATGCTGCAGAAGGGGACGTAGGCGGTTCCCAGGATGCTGCTGGGGGATTGGTTCGGCGTTAATTCCTGAACATCACGCCGGAAGACACTCGTTTCCGGCGGGAACGGGGTGACGGGTGGGTGCGTATCTTTGCGTGTCCCCAAGCGCGCACAGGGGTGCTTCGTCTTTTCGGGGATGGACGGTTGTGTCCGGGAGCGGACACCGGGGCGGTTGAAGGCGCGACGGATCGTCACAAACCCGCAACCAACGATTGAAGATGCGGTGACATTGCTCGTCTAACGGTGTGGAAGGATGGTTGCAGAAGGATAACCATCATCACGGGCCCGTGCCGGGTGGGGGCCGGCGAGATGAAGCAGTTCGCGGCGTTTCGACTGGATACGGCGAATGAGTGCCTGTGGCACGACGGAGTGCAGATCGCGCTGCCGCCGCGGCCGTTCATGGTACTGCGGTATCTGGTGGAGAATCCCGGGCGGCTGATCACACACGACGAACTGCTGGATGCGCTGTGGCCGGAGACGTATGTGCAGCCGCAGGTGCTGCGGACATACATACTGGATCTGCGGAAGGTGCTGGGCGATGACGCGGGGCAACCGCGGTTTATTCAGACGCTGCCGAAGCGGGGGTACAGCTTTGTTGCGCCGGTGAGTGAGCATGATGGAGACGGGCGCGATGCGGATGTGGGCGGAGACGGTTCCGCAGGCAAGAGCAGAAATATTGTTGGGCGCGATGAGGAGCTGAGCTGTCTGCGCGCGGAGGCGAAGCGGGTCGAAGGCGGACAGCGGCGGGTGATTTTTGTAACGGGCGAGGCGGGGATTGGGAAGAGCGCGCTGGTGGATGCGTTTTGCCAGCGGCTGGATGCGGGCTGGAACGTGGCGCGCGGACAGTGCGTGGAGGGATTTGGCGGGAAGGAAGAATATTACCCGGTGATGGAAGCGCTGGGGCAGGTGTGCGCGTCGGCAGATGGAGAGAGAGCGTGCGGGATTCTGGCGCGGATGGCTCCGGCGTGGCTGGCTGCGCTGGGACGGCAGAGTGATGCGGGCGGGGCGACCCCTGCAGCTCACGAAAGGATGCCGGGGGATTTGTGCGGGGCACTGGAACAAATTGCGGAGAAGAAGCCGCTGGTGCTTGTCTTCGAGGATTTGCACTGGGCGGACGATTCGACGCTGAATTTGTTGTCGGCGCTGGCGCGGCGGCGGGCGGCAGCGCGGCTGATGGTGGTGGCGACGTGCGGGCCTGGCGATGCGGCGATGCGGGGGGCGGGCGAGCATCCGCTGAAAGGGCTGAAACAGAATTTGCTGATGCGGCATCTGTGCACGGAGATGGCACTGGCGCCGCTTTCGCGGACTGCGGTGAAGGAGTTGCTGGCGCGCGAGATGGAGCAGGAGGCGCTGCCGCCGGGACTGACGGGATTTGTGCACCAGCACTCGGAGGGCAATCCCCTGTTTGCGATCGCGATTCTGGAGCACCTGATCGCGCGGCGGTTTTTGGTGCGCGCAGGAATGAACGGCTCGGCGCGATGGGAACCGACCGGGGCTTTCGAGGAAATGGAAGCCGATGTGCCGGAGCGGCTGGCGCAGATGATCGAACTGGAGATCGAGGGGCTGAGTACGGAGGAGCAGCGGATTCTGGGAGCGGGGAGCGCCATGGGGATTGCATTTCCGGCGTGGGCGGTGGCGGCGGCGCTGGAAGAAGACGCGGCGGAGATTGAAGAGGCGTGCGCGGGGCTGGCGCGGCGGCTGCATTTTGTGGAACGTGGCGGGCAGGATGAGCTTCCGGACGGGACGCGTTCGGAGTTTTACGTGTTTGTGCATGGGCTGTATCGCGAGGTTTTGTACCGGAGGCAGGCGGCGGCGCGGCGCGCGACGTGGCATGCGCGCATTGCGGAGCGGCTGGGAGATTTGTTTGCGGAGCGCATATGGGCGGTGGCGCGCGAGATGGCGCTGCATTTTGAAGCGGCCGGCGAGCAAGGCCGCGCGGTGAGCGCGCTGCAGTCGGCAGCACGGCAAGCGCGGGACCGGCAGAAGCACGAGGACGCGACGCTGCTGTTGGAAGAGGCGCTGCGGATGGCGGGAAAACTGAACGAGCATGCGCGCGGCGCGGGCGTGCGGGCGATTCGGGAGGAACTGGAAGACACGCAGGAGACAACGAGCGGAGGGACGGAACGTCTGCGGATCGTACAGCGGAAAACTTGACGAATTCTGGACGAGAACTTGACGCATTTATTTTCCAGGATCGCTAGCGTGGTGAGCATACCCTAGGAGGGTTACGAGATGCGATCCATACTCCCCAAGTTTCTGGCGACCGCAGTGCTGGCGGCAGCCGCTTTGACAACGACCAACGCGCTGGCCGAAACCCAGGTCACCGTACCTTTCAACTTCACCGTGAACGGCAAGGTGTGCCCAGCCGGGCTTTACACGCTTGACCGGAACCTCGCCAACAACGTGGTGACGCTGCGGAACGACGATTGGAAGAGCAGCTTCACGTGGGTCGCAGGTGCGGGCGATCCGGCTCCCACAGACAGCCGCGTGATTCTGCGGTTCGACGAAGATGGGCCGAATCACCTGCTGCAGTCGGTGCAGTACGGCAACGTGATCACGTCCAGGCTGGACGGGAAGCGGAACCGGAACGAGGAAGCACCGACGCGGGTGGTGCTGGGCCGGTAAAGCGGTTGCAGACGCGGTTCGGTATATAAGGTCGAGGTGAACAGCGAGGGCCGTCGCAGATGCGATGGCCCTCTTGCTTTTGGGGGCAATTCCCTTCCCTGCTTGACAAGGTCCGCCAGGTAGTTTACTTTGCAATGCAAAGTGACAAACGATGAACGAACTGCATAAAGCGCTGGGCGAGATCAGCAGCATTCGGCGGCAGATGGCCCGCAGCACGGAGTTTCGCGGGTATGGGCCGGCGACGCTGGCGACGACGAGCGGGTTCGCCATCGTGGCCGCGGCTGTGCAGGAGCGGTGGGCACCGGACGCGGCACATCA
>JBEKIN010000370.1:0-4289 GCA_050011735.1 Acidobacteriaceae bacterium
CTGGGCCGTCGATCTGATGGACGACACCCTGCTGCTGGCACTGTTGCCGGCGGTGCTGGTGCTCATCGGCTGTCCGCTGCTGCTCGGGTGGCGCTGGCCCGCGATGGGCCTGCTGGTGGGCGCGGGCGCGCTTGCGTACGTCAGCGTCTCAGTGGCGCTGTCGCTGGGGCTGATTGCCCCGGCGGCGCGGCTCTCGAACGCACAGGACACGCGCATGGGCGGCGCGCTGGCTGACGCCATCACCTGCAACACGGCGGTGAAGTCCTTCGGCGCCGAGGGGCGTGAGGATGCGCGCCTCGGAAAGGTGCTGCTCAAGTGGGGAAGCAGGACGCGACGGACGTGGATGTTCGCATCGCACAGCGGAGCGGCGCAGATGATCGCACTGCTGGCGCTGCGTACTCTGGTGGTAGGGTGCGCGGCGTGGCTGTGGTGGCACGGGCGCGCGACCGCGGGCGACGTCACGTTCGTGCTCACCAGCTACTTCATCGTGCACGGCTACCTGCGCGACACCGGGCAGCACATCGCGAACCTGCAGCGCAGCGTGAATGAGATGGAGGACATGGTCGGCTTCGAGTCGCAGCCGCTGGGCGTGGCTGATCGCGCCGGCGCGCGGCCCATCCGCGTCACCGCGGGCGAGATTGTCTTCGACCGCGTGACCTTCCGCTATGGCATGCAGGTGGAACCGCTGTTCCGCGACTTTTCGATCCGCATCGAGCCGGGCGAGCGCGTCGGCCTGGTCGGGCATTCCGGCTCGGGCAAGACGACGTTCGTGAAGCTGCTGCACCGGCTCTACGACGTCACCGGCGGAAGAATCATCGTGGACGGGCAGGACATCGCGCACGTCACGCAGGACTCGCTGCGTGCCCAGCTCGCGCTGGTGCCGCAGGAGCCGATCCTGTTTCATCGGTCGCTGGCGGAAAACATCGCGTACGGGAGGCCAGGGGCGAAGCCTCGCGAGATCGAGGAGGCCGCGCTGCTGGCCAACGCGCACGCCTTCATCGAGCGGCAGGCGAAGGGCTACGCGACGCTGGTGGGCGAGCGCGGCGTGAAGCTCTCCGGCGGCGAGCGCCAGAGGGTGGCGCTGGCACGCGCATTTCTGGCGAACGCTCCGGTGCTGGTGCTGGACGAGGCGACGTCGAGCCTCGACTCCGAGTCCGAGGCGCTCATCCAGGAGGCGATGCAGCGGCTGATCGCGGGACGGACGGCGATTGTGATCGCCCATCGGTTGGCGACGGTGCGGATGCTCGATCGCATTCTGGTCTTCGATAACGGCGAAGTCGTCGAGGAAGGACGGCACGACGATCTGGTGCGGAAAATGGGCGGCATTTACCGGCGGCTGTTCGAGCGGCAGGCGCTGGGCCTGTTGACCGGAGAGGACGCCGAGCTGCTGGACGACGTTGACGACTTCAGAGAGGCCGTCAGTTGAAGCAGGCGGCGGCTTTGGCGAGCTACCTACCCCCACCCCCCCTCCCCCAGGGGTGTGGCAAACTATTCATTCTGCAGGGCCGATTGGGTACCGTGAATCAGGTATTACCCTCTGGTGCAGCCAGCGGCCAGGGGCCAGCGGTCGGCAGCCAGCGGCCAGCGGCCAGTAGCCAGTAGCGGGTGACCAGCGCCCTGATGGCCGGAAACCTTCTTCGATCGTCCGCTCAAAGAACCCCTCGGCGCTCGGCCCGGGCCCCGTTCGACTCGTCCGTCCAGGCGAACTCGCTCAGGGCAGGCTGTGCGGGAAACAAAAAGCTCTGTTCGGACCGGTTCGAAGCCGGGCGGACAGAGCTTTCCTTGTACTTAGGATAGGAATTCTGCGGAGTTAGTTCAAGAGAATTCGAAGGGGTGTACGGTACGAAGGTCATGGGGCAGAGGAAGCGATGGCGACATGGATAAACGCTCCGGATTGGCGATGATGCGGGTGAGAACCCTGTGATTCGCGCTAAGGCCCGTTGGCGCCGATGGAGATCGGGAACGGTCAACACAATCCGACTTCTCGGGACCAATTTCCCGGGACCAGAGATCGGATGATCTCCAGATAACGAACGAGTGCACAAGCCAGCACATTTACTCGGGTAAAGCAGACTTCGATCATTGTCGATTCCGTCCGAAAAGTATCGACCACAGCCATTCCCCATTGTCGAGTGCCCCAGAAACCCACTCTGTGCGAATATGGAGTCCATCCAAATCGGGTCGCTTACCAATTGGAGATCTTTATGCATGGTAAAGACAAAACCCGCGATGAAAACTCCACAGGCCGCGTCACGCGCCGCTCCTTCCTCTCGCAGATGGGCGCGGCGGGCGTGGCCGCCACGGCTGCGCCGCTGGTAGCTCGAACCCAGTCCTCAGCGACGCCCGCCGAAACACCAACAGCAAAGAAAGAGAAGGTTGAGAACGCAGTGCCCATAACCCTCTCTGTCAACGGCAAGTCCTTCCAAATCGAGGTTGATACCCGCACTACGCTGCTCGACGGCCTGCGCGAAACACTTTCGCTGACCGGCACCAAGAAGGGGTGCGACCACGGCCAATGCGGAGCGTGCACCGTCCACGTCAACGGCCGCCGCATCAACTCGTGCCTTTCCCTGGCGATCATGCACGAAGGCGATGCAATTACGACCATCGAGGGCCTGGGCGAACCCGGCAATCTCCACCCCATGCAGGCCTCGTTCGTCGAGCACGATGGCTACCAATGCGGCTACTGCACTTCCGGCCAGATCATGTCCGCAGTCGCACTGCTCAAAGAGCCCTGCGGCCCCGGGGATGCTGAGGTGAAAGAACTGATGAGCGGCAACATCTGCCGTTGTGGCGCTTACCCCAACATCGTCGCTGCCATCCAGCAGGTTCGCCACCGCGCGTAGTCCCGCAGCCCGCACCAGGAGTCTCTATGGAACTCTTCACCTATACCCGCGCTACAGATGCTGACCAGGCCGTCAGCGCCGCCACGGATAAGGACGTTCGCTTTGTCGCGGGCGGCACCACTCTGCTCGACCTCATGAAACTCGATGTTGAGCGCCCCACCCGAGTCATCGACATCAACCACATCGGCCTCGACACCGTCGAGAAGCTCCCCAACGGCGGTCTTCGCATCGGCGCCCTGGTCCGCAACTCCGATCTGGCCCATCATCCCCTCGTCGAATCGGACTATGCCGTCCTCTCGCAGGCACTTCTCGCCGGCGCCTCCGCGCAACTGCGCAACATGGCCACGACTGGAGGCAATCTGCTGCAGCGCACTCGCTGCATGTATTTCCGCAACACGGCCATGCCCTGCAACAAACGCATTCCCGGCTCTGGATGTTCCGCCATCGAAGGCGACAACCGCACTCTGGCCATTCTCGGCGCCAGCAAAGACTGCATCGCCACCAACCCCTCCGACATGAACGTCGCCCTCACGGCGCTCGAAGCCGTCATCGTCGTTCGTGGCAACACGGGCACGCGCAACATCCCCATTGGCGAGTTTTTCCTTCTGCCTGGGACGACTCCGCATCTGGAGACCGTACTCGCTCCCGGAGAACTCATCACCCACGTCACCCTCCCCGCTCCGCGCCCCCAGTCGAAACAGATCTACCTCAAGCTCCGCGACCGTGCTTCTTACGAGTTTGCCCTTTCCTCGGCCGCCGTCGTTGCCGAAGTCTCCGGCGGCAAGTTCACCTTCATCCGCGTCGCGCTCGGCGGAGTCGGCACAAAACCCTGGCGCTCCCACGAAGCCGAAGCCGCTCTCCTGCATGGCGCTGCCGATACACCGACCTTTCGTCGCGCCGCCGACGCCGCCCTGCGCGACGCTCGCCCGCAATCGGAAAACGCTTTTAAAGTCGAGCTAACCAAACGCTGCGTCACGCACGCCCTCAC
Source organism: Acidobacteriaceae bacterium (assembly GCA_050011735.1). Lineage (GTDB taxonomy): Bacteria > Acidobacteriota > Terriglobia > Terriglobales > Acidobacteriaceae > Palsa-343. Next base: position 3,835 of record JBEKIN010000370.1, read on the forward strand.
GCTCGCAACCCAGTCCGCGTCAACCAGGCCCGCGTAAGGAGACATCCATGGCCACCAACTCGACCCTCCCGCCCCGCACTGACGGCTCGCTCCCGCGTGTCGACGGCCCGCTCAAAGTCACCGGCACGGCCAGGTACTCCTCCGACTACAACCTCCCCGGCATGCTCTACGCCGTCCCTGTGTGTGCCACCATCGCCAGCGGCGCCATTACCGAACTCGACGCCACCCGCGCCCGGTCCATGCCTGGCGTGAAGGCCATCTACCATCGCGCTAACATTGGCAAGCTATTCCGCACCGCGCCGCCCGCTGGCTTCACCGGCATCATTGACGAAAAACGTCCGCCCTTTGAAGACGACACAATCCGCTATTACGGCCAGTACGTCGCCGTTGCCGTTGCCCTCACTTTCGAGCAGGCGGTCGCCGCCGCTAACGCCGTGAAGGTCACCTACCAGGCC
>JBEKIN010000371.1:0-4282 GCA_050011735.1 Acidobacteriaceae bacterium
TGCGTTCCTGCGGCGGGACAGACGATCTTTCGCCGACGATCTATCACTCGGGCCGCTCGGGCGATATGGGGCGCGTGTTCGAGGCCATTGTTCGGGAGCAGCAGCTCGAGGCAGTGGCTCTGGTCGGTTACTCGATGGGCGGGAATCTGGTGCTGCGATGGGCTGGGGAAGTGGGTGCGAATCCGCCAGGGGAATTGAAGGCAGTGGTGGGCATTTCGCCGCTGATGGATCTGGCGGCTTCGTCGGCGGCACTGCATCGCATGCAGAATCGTCTCTATGAGCGGCATTTCCTGCGGTCGATGATTGCGCGGGTACGACGGCGGATGACGATGTACCCCGCGATTTACGCGAATGCGGCGCTCGATCGGATTCATACCATGCGTGAGTTCGACCACCACATCGTCGCGCGCTACGGCGGCTTCGCCGATGCCGACGATTACTACCATACGGTCGCCAGCTCCCGGTATGCCGGAACCCTCCGTGTGCCGGCGCTGATTGTGCATTCGCTCGACGATCCTTTTATCCGCATGCTGCCGCAGACGCGCGAAGCGCTGATCGGGAACCCGCACGTGACATTCCTCGAAACGCAGCACGGAGGTCATTGCGCTTTCCTGGCGCCCGGGGGACAGGCTAGTGGCGACGGATACTGGGCGGAGAAGACCCTGCTGGGATTCTTGACGCACGAGGACCCGGAACGTGCGGGCGGCGCGGGGGCATCAGTGCATGGAAGCTGACTGGGCGGCGGAGGTCGGCCGGAATCTCGGTTCTATTGAGGTGGACTGGGCGGGATTTATCGACCTGCGGAAGCGTCCCGAAGAGATTGGATCGATTGCGGAGGCGGTCGGGAGGACTGCCCTGCGCGATGTGCTTGTGCAGCTGAACGGCCTGGACTCACCGGTGTTCACATCGAAGTGCGATGTATGGGCGCTGGCGGCGGAGGAGATCGATCCTCTGGAGTTCGATTGCGCGGCGGCGGAAGCTGGGGATGGGTTGGCATCCTGGATCGACGTGATTGCGCGCGATGCGAAGGTCTTCGGTTCGTTCGAAGAGCATGAGGCCTGGGTTCGTCGCGCCGTGCAGCGGCTGCGGGCGCTGCCGGTGCCGCGTGGCCGCGCGGATCTGGTGATTCGCGGCGCGACGGCTGGCGGTAAGGAGGGCTTCGGCATCACGCTCTACGCCGCCGGTTGCGGAGCGGATACTCTCGCGGCGCGCGACGCCTGGGACGCGATTTTGCGGGCTGCGGCGCCGATTACAATGAGAGACGTGCTGCGCAATACGGCAACCGCGGGCGAGTAGCTCAATTGGATAGAGCACCGGCCTTCTAAGCCGGGGGTTGTGGGTTCGATTCCCGCCTCGCCTACCATTTCAACTTCCAGGCAAATCCTATAGATGTCCAATAAATCATTCAAAATGATGAAGTTGTTGAAAATAATCGTCCAATAGCGTCCAACGCTATCTCTTGACATCTGGGGGCAACTGCACTTCTCGAAAATGAGTCGCCCCCAGATTTATGCCCCTGACCGACCGCGAGATCCGTAGCATCAAACCCAGCAACAAGCCCATGAAGCTTTTCGACGCGGGCGGACTGTATCTGGAAGTCTCTCCGTCCGGCGGAAAGTGGTGGCGGTTGAAGTTCCGGTTCGACGGCAAGGAAAAGCGGCTGTCCCCGGGCGTCTTGCAGGCGAATAAGCCAACCGCTTAGGCTCATTGATGAATCGGAATGACATCCGCCGTAGCCTTCAGGATCCGGCCCTTCCATACGGTGCGGTTTGCGAAACCCCCATCTCACTTCCGAGCAGCCGACCCATACCTCGGTACGCCCTGAGACCAAAACAACTGGCTGCCAACATGACGCCGAATGGTGACTCGCAACCTCCCAGGCACTGACAGCCTTTTCGAGACTGAAGCCCGGCAGTGATTTTGTGACGTATATCACAGACAGTCCTCGCGGTGCCCCTGTCTGATGCGTGTGCAGTACGTTCCTCAGTCAGAAACATCGCTCATCCGTCGAAGAGCAGGCCGGTCGCAGGGAGTTGCCGCACCCGGTTCCAATTCAACACCCGTAGCTGGATTTCTGTGTGCAGGGATTCACCGTGCCTGGGCGCCCCCTTTGGCTCTGAACCGGTTTCCAGGCATGCACAGGAAACCAAAACGTTTCACTCAGGGAGGACTCATGAAATACAGCATTCCGGCCGCGCTTGTAGCTCTCGCACTCGCAGCAGGCGCTTATGCGGGAACCATTCAGGGCAAAGTCTCCGGTGCCAAAGGAGAGTCGGTCGTCTACATCGAGGCCGTCGCGGGCAAGACCTTCCCCGCGCCATCACAGAACCCTGTTATGGACCAGAAGGGGCTGATGTTTGTTCCCCACATTATGGTCGTCGAGCAGGGTACCACAGTGGACTTTCTGAACAGCGACAGCGTCGCGCACAACGTCTTCTGGTCCTCGATCGCCGGAAACAAGAAGCTCGGCCACAACATGGGAACCTGGCCCCAGGGAGAGAAGCGCAGCTTTAAGTTCGACACGCCGGGCGCGATTCCGCTGCTCTGCAATGTCCACCCCGACATGGCTGGTTACATCATCGTGTCGCCGACGCCCTACTTCGCCACGACGGATAAGTCAGGACAATATCGCATCGAGAATGTCCCTGACGGCACTTATACCGTTACGTTCTGGAATGAAGGAACGAAACCTCACTCCAGCCAGGTCACTGTCTCCGGCGACACCAAAGCCGATGTAACTCTCACGAAGTAAGAAAGGAAACGGGCGGGCTGCATGCTGCACAGCCGGAACGGGTCATCATGCTGAAGCGGTACGAAAACAAAACGGTCGACCCGCAGTGGCTCAACAGCAACTTCCCCTGCATGACCGCCTGTCCCGCCCACACCAACGCCGGCCGTTATGTCTCTCTGATCGCCGAAGGTCGATACGAAGACGCATACCGTATCGCTCGCGATCCCAACCCCCTCGCCAGCATTTGCGGCCGTGTCTGCGCCCATCCCTGCGAGACCGCCTGTCGCCGCGGCGACATCGACCATCCCATCGCGATCCGCGCGCTCAAGCGGTTCCTGACCGAGCGCCATGGCCCGGAGTCGAAGCACCCAGTCGACGTAAATGCCGGACGTGGACAACAGAAGCTCCCCTTCCGCGTCGCTGTCGTGGGCGGAGGTCCGGTCGGCCTTTCCGCGGCGCACGACCTCGCACTCATGGGCTATTCCGTCACCATCTTCGAAGCCGCTCCGGTAGCGGGCGGAATGCTTTACCTCGGCGTTCCCGAATACAGGTTGCCCCGCGACGTCGTGGAAGCACAAGTGCGCGAAATCCTGGCAACCGGCGATATCACGCTGAAGCTCAACCATGCAGCTGGGCGCGAGTTTGCGATTGCCGATCTGCGGCGTCAGGGCTTCGACGCCTTACTGCTGGCGGTCGGCGCCCATGCCAGCCGCGATCTCTCCATCCCCGGCGTGGATCTGGACGGAGTCCACAAAGGCATCGATTTCCTGCTCAACGTCAATCTTGGATATCGGTTCACGATCGGAAAGAAGGTCATCGTCATCGGCGGCGGCAACGTTGCGATGGATGTAGCTCGCTCCGCGGCTCGGGAAGTCCTCCGTCAGCATGTGGCCGGCGTCGAGTCTCACGAACCGTCGACAGAAAATGTAACCGCAGTGGCTACGAAAGAGATGGTTGACGTCTCTCTTTCCGCCCTCCGCCTCGGCGCGCAGGAAGTCCACCTGGTCTGTCTCGAAAGCCGCAAGGAGATGCCGGCAGCTCTTGAAGAGATCGTGGAAGCGGAAGAGGAAGGAATCATTCTCCACCCTGGCCTCGGCCCCCACCGCATCATTGGCGAGAACGGCAGGGTCACGGCGCTCGAGGCGCTCAGGACCAAATGGGTCTTCGATCAGACCGGGCGCTTCAACCCCGCATTCGAGGAAAACAGCGAAACGCAGCTGAAGTGCGACACCGTCATCATGGCCATTGGCCAGGCGCCCCGGCTCGATTTCCTCAAGCCTGAAGACGGCGTGGAGATTTCCCGCCGCGGACTGATTGCCGTCAATGCACAAACACTGATGACCTCCGCGGAGGGCATCTTCGCTGGCGGCGATTGCGTCTTCGGCCCACGCCTCATCATCGACAGCGTCGCGGACGGCAAACGCGCGGCCGTGGGGATCGACGAGTTCCTGCGCGGAGTGCGGCATCCGGAACCGACGGTCGAAATTGAAATCCTCAAGCGTCACAGCATGCCGCTCGGGATTCTCGATCTCGTGCGACAACCGATCCCCG
>JBEKIN010000372.1:0-4276 GCA_050011735.1 Acidobacteriaceae bacterium
ATCGTGAGCGGCAGACGCTTCAGGAACAGGTCCATCATCCCCCCGAGTAGGAAAAATCCTGAGATGGCTGCGATCACCGCCGAGCTAAAGGCGGAGTTTCACCACTTCTCTGGCCCTCTGCCTCCGCCCGAGGCCCTTGCCCGCTATAACGAGGTGATCCCTGGGGGTGCTGAACGAATTCTCGCGATGGCGGAGCGCCAAAGTGCGCATCGAGAAGCGCTGGAAAGCAAAGTAGTCAATGCAAACGCATCTTCGCAGAAGATGGGGTCCACCTACGCCTTCATCCTGTCCCTCGTTGCGATTGTCGGCGGAGTGTGGCTGATACACGATGGTAAGAGCGTGACCGGACTAGCGACGATCCTCGCGGATTTGGCCGCACTGGCAGGAGTATTCGTCGTTTCAAGAAGCAAACAGGCAAAAGAGCGGGTACAGAAGTCTAAAGCCCTTGACCAGGCCAGGCGGAATTAACCCACACGCCTCTTGGGCAATCTACTCGCCATCCATTCCCGCAGCAACGCTCCATGAGGACACTACCAGAGTGGCTGTTCGCGGAGCCCGAGGCCGGGGAACGGTTCCTGTTAAGTGTCGCGCTCCTGAACAGGGAGGACCTCTACCTTATTCATGAAGGTTGGCGAAGCCAGCGGACCCTCCTCAAGGTAGGCAGACCAGTCTGTTGGACGAGGCGACAGGATGATTTCCTCGCCGGATCTGCGGATGAAGACCTCCGTCGCTTTCACCTGGAAATCCCTGGGAAGGCGGACAGCCTGGCTTCGGTTGTTCATAAAGATTTTCGCGGTCCGACGCATCGGCTTCCTCTTCCATGCGGTTTGGCTTATACGAGGTTACATCCCACCCGACAGTTTTCATTCTTCCGGGAAAGCAGGGTTGGCCTGGACGACGGACGTCTCAATCTGACGCTCGGGGATGGTAACCGCCGCCGGACGCACGAGTCGCATGCTTGTCGTCTGTCCCGGTAAGATGGGAGGAGCGCCCCATGCCCGCCGCCGAGGCCCAGCCACGCAAAGAGAGTGCTCAGCGCCCCAGCCCCGAGCCCAGGCCGGCGTCCAGGCCCGCTTCCACGCAGCAGGACGACGACGTCGTCGGCAAGGCGTATGACAGCCGTCTCATGCGGCGGCTGATCACTTATCTCTTCCCCTACAAGTCGGCGTGCATCGCCTCCATCGTTGCGATCCTGTTGAAGGCCGGGGCCGATGTGCTGGGGCCGTATCTGACCATGGTGGCCGTCGACCTGTATCTGACCCCCGCGATGGCGAAGACGCCTCAGGCCGCTGCCGTGGCCGCGGCGCGCGGGGTGCGGGGGCATCCATGGCTGGCGCACTGGCTCAGCCCATGGGCCGCAGGCGGCGCGTGGACCGGAATTACCGAACTGACCGTGATTTGGCTGGCGGCGCTAATTTTCAGCTATGGGCTCGAGGCGCTGCAGACGTGGTTGATGCAGTGGACCGGCCAGAAGGTGATGTTCGACCTGCGCAGCCAGATCTTCCGGCACATGCAGCGGATGCACATCGGCTTCTTCGATCGCAATCCCGTAGGACGCCTGGTGACGCGGCTGACCACCGACGTCGATGCACTAAACGAGATGTTTACGTCGGGCGTGTTCGCCATTTTTGAGGATGTTTTCGTTCTGGCCGGCATCGTCTTCGTGATGCTGCGGATGAATTGGTGGCTGGCTTTGATGGCCTTCTCCGTGCTGCCGCTGATTTTGCTGGCGACCCGCATTTTCCGCAAGTACGTGCGCGAATCGTACCGGCGCATTCGAACCGCGATTGCGCGGATCAACGCCTTTAGCCAGGAATACATCACGGGCATGTCGCTGGTGCAGCTTTTCAATCGCCAGGAGCGGGCGTTCCAGGATTTCTCAGCGGTGAATCTCGTCCATCTGGAGGCGTTCAAGGACAATATCCTGGCGTATGCACTCTACTATCCCGTCGTGGAGCTGCTGAGCTCGCTGGCCATCGCCATCATCATCTGGTTGGGCGGAGGCGGCGTGCTGCGCGGCACGGTCCTGCTGGGGACGCTGGTGGGTTTCATGCAGTATGCGCAGCGTTTTTTCCGGCCGATTCAGGATCTGAGCGAAAAATACAACATCCTGCAGGCCGCCATGGCGGCCAGCGAGCGGGTATTCAAATTGCTGGACACACCGCCCGAAATCGTCTCGCCGGCGAATCCGGAGCAGGGCGACGGCTCAGGGCGGATCGAGTTCCGCGACGTGTGGTTTACCTACCAGCGGCTGGACGCGGAGACCATCGCGCGCATTGCCGCCGCGAGCGCAGCCGACCTGCAGGCCATGGCGGGCATTGAGTGGGTCATGCGGGGCGTCTCCTTTACCGTGGAGCCGAACCAGACCGCGGCTATTGTGGGGCACACCGGGGCAGGCAAGACCACCATCACCAGCCTGATGATGCGCTTCTACGATGTGCAGCATGGGCAGGTGCTGGTCGATGGCGTCGACGTGCGGAAGCAGGATCTGATGCGGCTGCGGCGGCGTTTCGGCGTGGTGCTGCAGGACCCGTTCCTGTTCAGCGGGACGGTCGCCAGCAATATCCGGCTGGGCACGGAGAGCATCACGGACGAAGACGTGCGGGCGGCTGCGGTACAAGTGAACCTCGACGACTTCATCCGCACCTTGCCCGGACAATATGCGGAGCCGCTGCGCGAACGCGGAGCCGGGCTGTCGACGGGTCAGAAGCAGCTCATCAATTTTGCGCGGGCGCTGGCGCACCGGCCGGGCATTCTGATCCTCGACGAGGCCACCTCGAGCGTCGACACCGATACGGAGTTTCTGGTCCGCGCTGCTCTCGAGCGCATGGTGGAAGGGCGGACTTCGGTGGTGATCGCGCACCGGCTGTCGACCGTCCAGCGCGCTGACATGATCCTGGTGATGCATCGCGGCCAGCTGCGCGAGATGGGCTCGCACCAGGAGTTGCTGGCGCTGAGGGGAATCTACTGGAAGCTGTATCAGCTCCAGTACAAAGATCAGGAACTGGGCGAGCCGGCGGCGGGGCTCACGCCCTCATTGGCGGTGGGAACGGACTGATCCTACACGTTCGGGCCCTCACCGGCGAGATGTGCTGCCGCGTCGAGAACGAGCCTGGTGCGGCCTTCCCCCCTTAAGCCATTCGCGTAATCCCAGGGATTCCGTCGAATCCGCGATCAAAGCTCAGGATTTTTCTGACGCCGTGGATCTGCATGATGGCGAGATGCACCGCATCACGCGCCGAAAGCTCCTTGTGTCCATGCACGATCTGTTTGGCTTGCTCCACCGCCCGCTGGTCCACCGGAAACACCTCATCGATCACACCCAGCAGAGCATTGAACGCGGGTTGGATGGCGTCCCGCCGCTCGATCGAAACATAACGGTGAAGGATCTCCTGCAGCACTTCCGCGTCGGTTACCAACCGCTCGCGGCCGCTCACCAGTTCCTCCAGCCAGCGCCTGGCATCGCTCTTATGCGGATGAGCTGCGCCCACCAGATACATCGGAATATTGGAGTCGACAAAGATCACGGTTCGAACCCTGACCCGTAACCCCGTTCGATCTCTTCGAGCATGCGATCGATATCGGCAGTGGGGAAGTCCATGCGTGCCGCCGCTCGAATCACATCCAGCTTCGACGCGACCTCACGGCTGGGTTCGCTCCTGCGCGCCTGAACCAGCGCCTGCCGCACCCATTCGGCAATGGACATGCGCCGCAATCGTGCCGCCCGCTGGATATCGCGATATTCAGGATCCTGAACGATGACCTGCAAGCGCTTAGCCATGCCAATAGTCTATTTGACTCATAACGATGAGTCAACAATCGGGAAAACGCCCGCGCTCTGGATATGCGTGGGCTTGAACGCCTGGGGAAATTTCAGGCCGAATCCCAGCAGCCGGTCGAACGCAATGTGAGCGATCCAGATGGCTGCGATTTGCCCCAGGCGAAGATCGGCCAGACGCCACGCACCAAGTGCCAGCAGGAGAGGAAGCAGGTAGCTGTGGATCGCGTTGTAGAGGAGGGCCGCGATTCGCTTATCGGGAAACAGATAGCCTGCGAGGGAAAGATCCGGCAGCAGAAACAGGGCTGCGAATAGCCACCAGGGTCCGTGCAGAGCCAGGCGATAGGCGAGGACGGTTGCCGATAAGACGAGGAGCGATTCCAGTCGCAGCAGTACATCGGGTCGGGCCATCATGGAGGAAGGCTAGCAGAGGTGATGAGGCCGCGGGGACGGGGCGGGTACGGCACCACCGTTGCGTAATTTTCGTGTTGCCGGTGA
>JBEKIN010000373.1:0-4263 GCA_050011735.1 Acidobacteriaceae bacterium
ACTCGGCGACACCCAAAACGCCAGCCACTTCGCCCAGCGCGCCGACGAGTTAGCTCACTCGAGCCAGGCCTCGCAGTTTGCTAATGGATCCTTCGGCCCCCGCTGGCAGACCAACGCCATGGCCGTCATCTCCGGCGTCGCCACGCCCGACCAATATGCCTCGATCTGGCAGAACGTCCTCGCGAACGTCGGCAAGCCCACCTGGCGTCCCGACGTCGTCAGCCCGTACTACGGCTCCTACGTCCTCGATGCCATAGCCCGCGTCGATCATCGCGACGCCGCCCTTGCCTGGATCCGCGAATATTGGGGTGGCATGATCAACGAAGGCGCCACCAGTTTCTGGGAAGCCTACGATCCTGCGTGGCCCAAAGACGATCCCCACGTCGATCTGCAGGCCGACGACACGGCCGGCTATCGCATCTCACTCGCGCACGGCTGGTCGAGCGCGCCCTCCTGGTGGCTGCTCGAACAGGTTCTCGGCATCGTTCCCACAGCGCCTGGATTTAAGCAAGCCACCATTCGCCCTGACCTCATCGACCTGGACTGGGCACGCGGCGCCGAACCCACGCCCAACGGCGTAATCAAAGTCGATCTGCGCAAAGAAGGCGGCAGCAAAGATAGCCCAGGCCTTCACGCCGTGATCGACATTCCTGATGGCGTCGACGCGACCGTGCTATTCCCGGTGAAAGCAGGCACGGCGCAAGTGAGAGTCAACGGCGCTTCCCAAAATGGAACGGCTGTCGAGAATGGCTCGCGGCTGGCGCTGCATCTCGCGCAATCCGGTCACTACGAACTGCAGAGCAGCCAGTAGCCGGTAGCGAGTAGCAGCCCCACCCCTCGGCAAGTACGTAAGTGTGGAAAGTAAACGACTTGCGCTTGTCCGATTTCGCAAGTGTGGCAGACAGGGTACTTATGAGAGGGCCTCTGCGCAAGTAATAGGAAAGACAGCCGGTAGCCAGTAGCCTGTAGCTAGTGGTCGGTAGCCGGGTAGCTCGTAGCGCGCCCATCCCCTACCCCCTTACGTTTTTGCTAAGTGTATGAAACCAAGCTCGTTCGTTATCGCCTCCTGAGGCCCTCTGGGCTCAGATAATTGAAAAGAGGTTAGTTGCGAGAGGTCCTCCCGCAAGTGTTTGAAAAAGCAGGGAATAGCCAATTCAGCCGGGTAGCCGGTAGCTAATAGCCCGTAGCCGGCGGGTGGTGGGTTCGAGATGAGAAAGAGCGTACGGCGCGAGTCGAGTCGCGCGGGTCCTGGGACCCTGCTCGGAGCCCGAAAACAGAAAGGACTCGCACGATGCGAGTCCTCCTGGTTCAGGTTCCGCTTCCAGTGTGACGGGCGCAAAAGGCGATAGCAAGAACAATCAGCGCCAACACCAAACTTTGGTCATGATGGCGCGGGCGGCCAACCGCGCGTTTCTAATCCCTAAACTCCAAGCTCTAAACTCTGGCCTCTGCCCGTCCTCACATCGGATGCGACACCTCATTCGCATGCGGCACCAGCTGCATGTACACCGCGCGCGGCACCACCGTCTGCCAGTGCCCCGACATCCGCGCCAGCAGCACCACGCCAAAGAAGATCACCGCCAGAACGGCCACGACAGCCCGCGGACGCACCACCCGTCCGCGCCATCGCGCCGCCGCGTCCTGAGCTTTCGCGGCTGGCAGCGCCAGCTGCAGTGCGTTCTCCACCGGACACGACGCCACACACGCCATGCACGCCGTGCATTCCACCGACCGGATCTGCACCAGGCTGTCGACCTTCAATTGCGAAGGACAAGCCCGCGAGCACTTCCCGCAATCGATGCACGCCTCGGCGTCGCGCCGGATCCTTACAGGGCTGAGAAGTGACGCCAGCCCCATCAACGCGCCATAGGGGCACAAATAGCGGCACCAGAAATTCTGAATCAGCACCGACAGCACCGCCAGCCACGCGAGCACCGCGATGCCCACCACCCCAATCGTCCGGAAAAGGTTCAGCATTTTCACGTCGGCAATCGTCCCGTACGGGCCGGCCATGAAATCCCGCAGCGCCGCGGCCGGCATCCACGCAATCACAAACACGAAAAACCCGAGCAGCAGATACTTCAGCCCCCGCAGCTCATGATCCAGCCACCGCGGCACGCGAAAATTCCGCCCGAAAACCCTCCGCCCCAGCTTCCACAACGTCTCCGACGCGGTCCCCACCGGGCACAGCCACCCGCAGAACGACTTCTTCAGGACCACGCTCATCAGCAGAAACGCGATCAGCAGAAACATCGCCGCCGGATGCATCGCCGGGAGCTGCCCCGTCGTCAGCAGGTACTTCAGGTTCATCAACCCGGCAATCGGCAGCCAGCCATCCACGCCCGCCGGCCGGCTCACGATCCAGCCCTGGCCCCCGCGCTCAAACCAACGCACCCACAGGTAGAACTGCGCCCCGATCCACAAATTCAGCGACACAAAAACCCACTGCGCCACTCGCCGAATCCGCTGCGACCTGTCCGGCGCAGCCCGGTGCACCAGCTTCTTCTTCCGTTTTTCCTGGCCCGGAACCACCGCGCCCGCCGCTTGTGTGCTCATTTGCCCGCGACTCCCAGCTACCCTCGAAGCGTAGCGGGCAAAGCACCGGCCCTCAGTGACTTTGATCACTCCCACCCGGCCGGAACGTTACCTTGGTCGTGTAAAATTACCAAAAGAGCGTCCCGCCGTTTCCCCGGCTTTGCTCGCCGGTGTGGTGAATCTCCCTGCACAGATCAGGTGAATCCCCGCGAAGCCCCAGGATGCCCCGCGCCTCCAACGAGCGCGCCAAAACGAGATCAGGAGCACCACCATGGCCAAGATTGCCAAGACAGCCGACCGCAAGAAAATGATGGACACCACCAAGAGCACCGACTGCCCGAAGTGCTCCAAGCCCACCCGCATCGTGAAGCGTGTCAAAGACCGCGAGCGCGGCATCCCCGGCGGCGTCTACATCTCCTGCTCCGCCTGCGATTTCTACGAGAAGCTGTAGCTCGTTGCTGCTGGCGCCTGGATTGCGCCCGGATCGAGCCCGGCAGCGTCGCCTGCCACCGCCAGATTGTATGTACAATTAACTTGTGTACGTCTGGGACGAGGCGAAACGGCGGGAGAACCTCAGAAAGCACGGGCTCGACTTCGCCGATTGTTACCTCGTCTACGAGAACCCGGAGAAGATCACGCTGCGGTCCGACCGCGGCCATGAGACGAGAATGCAGGATATCGCCATTGTGAGAACCGCAGCCGGTGTCCTCTCTCTCGTTTACACAGAGCGCGCTCACGCCGTTCGCATTATCTCGTTCCGCCGTGCATCGCGCAGAGAAAGGAAGCTCTATGACGAGTTCACGAGGCGGTAGCCGCACAGACTGGGTACGCGTGAAGAAGGACATTCGGAGCGACGCGCCAATTTCCTGGACCCCCGAAGACGGGCCCTGCGATCCCAACGATGACGCCGCGGTCGAAGCCTGGTGGAAGCGGGCCGACGTTGTGGACGCTGCCGGCAAAGTCATTCGTCGTGGACGCGGTTCCCAGAAGAGTCCCACCAAACAGCGCATCACGATCCGGCTCTCGCCCGATGTTCTCGACCACTTCCGTTCCGGCGGCAAGGGGTGGCAGAGCAGGATGGACGTGGCATTGCGGGAGTTAGTGAAGAGAAAACGGCGAACGACCCCGAAGCGTCACCCCAGCTCGCGTGCCTCTGCCCGCTGAGCCCTATCCCCTATAGCCGGGTCACGCTCCGCTCTGCTTCCCCAGCCACGCATTTTCCCCCGCCGCCAGCGCCAAAATCACGGCCAGCGCCGCCAGCGGCACGGCGAACCCGATCCGCAGCGATCCCGACCCCGTCGACACCAAACCCGTCAGCCACGGCAGCGTCGCGCCACCGGCCGAGCACATCGCGAACGCCCAACCGGTGTTGCGGTGATCGCGCACCCGGGCCAGCATCCTCGACACGCCAATGGGAAACACCGGCCCGAACCCAGCACCCGCGGCCGCCACCGCCACCAGCACCGTCGTCGTCGAATGCGGCGCGATCAGCGCAGCCACCGCGAGCAGCGCCAAACCCAGACTCGGAATCAACACCGCGCGCTCCGTCACGCTCCTCAGCGCCATCGATCCCGCCAGCCGCCCCGCCAGCAGCGCCATCCAGTAGAGCGAAACGGTCAGGCTCGCGTGCGCCAGCGTCATCCCGCTGAAGCGGTGCGCGTACGTCGGGATCCAGCCGCCCACCACCGTTTCCACGCCGAGATACAGAAAGAAAAACGCCGCGAAAAA
>JBEKIN010000374.1:0-4242 GCA_050011735.1 Acidobacteriaceae bacterium
ACCTGCTCAGCATGCTCCTCTTCGCCTGCATCATCGCCTTCGCTGCCGGTTGCGGCAGTAGTGGCGGCAGCTCGGGTGGAGGCGGAGGCGGAGGCGGTGGTGGTGGTGGCGGCGGGGGGGGCGGTGGTGGCGGCGGCGGATCCGTTACGCCCAGCAACCCATCTGTCTCCGTGACGCTGACCGTCACCGCCACGGGTTCGGCGACTGCCGGCACCTACGGCGTAAACGTGACCGGCTCCGCAGGCAGCCAGATTCAAACCCTGGGCGTCACCGCCGTCGTCCAGTAAGAAATAAGGTTAGAAGTAGGATTTCTGCAGCCCTATCCGGGTCGCGCCTGCCGTTGGCGCGACCCGGGTGCGGCTTTTCATCCCCAAATAAAAACCAAAACCAACCCCACGCTGGACAACCAGGTTCACCCCACAGCAAGAAGCGGACTCTCTTGCCATCGAATCGTCAAGGGATTTGTTTCCGTGCCTCAGCCGACAGTACCGTGCCGGGGAAATCGGTCGGACCGTTTTGGGAAAGCACCTTTTTCCCCAAGCTCTCTATCTGTGCTCCGTGCTCTGTGCCCTGCCCCTGTACCCTTCACTCAATTCCCTGAATAATTGAAAGAACGCGCACCTTCAGCCGCGCCTCGGCGTTTATTCCTCCAAAGGAGCCTCACGGATTGGTGAATCCCGTGCCAGCCCGCACCCCCAATCGCCGCCAGGATCTCGCTCGCGAAGCCGAAGCGCCGCTGCGCCCGATTCTCGCCCCGCTCGATCCGCAGTCTTCCAGCTTTCCCCAGCCCCAAAAATCACCTCTGCGCCGGGTCTACGTCTTCTGGGTCATCGGCATAGTCGCGCTCTTCGCCCTCCATTTCCCTCATCTCCTCGCCGACTTCCCCAACAACTCACCCTGGCTCGACCCCTCCAAGTACACCGACGAAGGCTGGTACGGCAACGCCGCCATGCGCTGGTACCTCACCGGCCACTGGTTCCTCCGTGGCGACTTCAATCCCGCCGTCGCGCTGCCTATCTGGCCCCTGCTCCTCGCCGCCGTCTTTCACTTCACCGGAGTCAGCCTCGCCGCCGACCGCGCCCTCGCTCTCTGCGTCTTCGGCCTCAATCTCCTTCTCGCATATTCTGTCGTCCGCACCCAGGCCGCGAAATGGGTCGCCCTCCTCGCCGTCACCATCCTGATCACCAGCCCTTTCCTCTTCGCCTTCAGCCGCCTCGCCATTCTTGAGCCGCCCCTCGTCTGTTTTCTCCTGCTCTCCTGGCTCCTCGCACTGCGCCTCCCGCGGGCCTCCTCGCGCGTGCAAATGCTCCTGCTCGCCGCCATCGGACTTCTGCTTTGCCTCATGGTCCTCACCAAGACCACCGCCATCTTCATCCTTCCATCCACGCTCTTTCTCATCGCCCGCACGTATGGGTTTCGCTGGACCTCCCTCCTTGCTCTTGCCACCACCATCGCTGCTGCCGTCCTTCCCTGGTGCGCCTGGTATTTCCTGCTCGTCCGGCCCCACTACCGCAACGACTACCAATACCTCTTCGACGCCAACCACTGGCCGCAGCCCACTAATTTCACCGGCTGGATCGCCGCCTTCTGGTATGCGCTCCACGGCTCGCTCTGGATCTCCCCCACCCTCTGCGTCACCGCCGTCGCGCTACTCCTCCTCGCCCTCATCCCGTCCCGGTCCGCAAAAACTTCCGAAGCCCGCCCGTCCCCCCAGGACTCCGGGCCCGGCTCCGACTCCGACCCGCATCTCTGGACCAACCCCCTCATCATTGCCTCGTTCCTCGCCGCCGCTGGATACGTCTTCTTCGCCGGCTGGCACAACAACCCGCAGCCCCGCTACTACGAAGCCGTCATCTATCCGCTCTGCTTCATCCTCGCCCTCGGCGCCGCTCGCCTCCTCCACCCCTCGCGCCCACTGCTCCTCCGCGTCGCCGGAGCCGCCGCCCTCGCCGTCATCGCCACCGTCTCCCTCGCCGGCGTCTTCCGCATCGCCGCCTGGCTGCGCCATCCCGACTACACCTTCGTCAACGCCGCCCGCGCCGTCACCGAGTACATCGATCGCCACCCCGGCCCCCCTCGGCTCCTTCTCTCCATCAGCGGCGACGACATCCGGATGATCACCCACCTCCCCGCCATCTGCGACGACTATGGCACCTGGGATCTCCCCTACCGCATCCACGCTTATCAACCCGGCTGGTACGCCACCTGGAACGAAATGGACCCCGGCACCCTCACCGACCTCCAGACCCAGTACTCCCTCGAACAAGTCGCCTCGTTCCCCGCCCTCGACGACCCCGACCGCAATCTCCTCCTCCTCTACCGCATGATTCCCCTGCCCCCGGCGAAGCAAACCTATTCAGCAAAGGACGAACAAGCCGCCAACGCCGGCAAATAATCCCCCCTGTCTCCCGCGCTTCAATCACTGCCTGTTCGATCACTGCCTGTTCGATCACTGCCTGTTCCATCACTGCCTGTTCCATCACTGCCTGTCTGTGCCCTGACACCTGCAAAAAACCAAAGCCCACCCCACGCTGGACAGCCAGGTTCACCCCACAGCAAGAAGCTTAGGCTCACGCTGCGTGCTGCCGGTACAACTGGATTCCGGGCCTCCACTCCTCAGTACCGTCTGATCCCAAAACGGCACGCCACCCGTGACCCGCTTCCCGTTGGCAAACTGGCGGCAACAGTACGACTTTCATCTGTGCTCTGGTGCTCCGGCTTTTTCTGAATGCTGACCGCCTCTGCGCTGGCTGCATTCTTCTCGCCTTTATCTCGCCTCTCGCTCATTGGCTCGCCTTTTGCTTTTTCTGGTTCCCGAATTGCCCTACTCCCCGCTCCCTGCCTTTTCCCCTTGACATACCCGCAACCAAGCCCCAATCTATAGATGGCTTAACGGCTATCGGCCAGGATGTTGTAGAGGGTTGGCATCCGGACCCAAGGGAGAAGGGTTCCCACGGAGGCAACCTAAGGTCAGCCCTCCCCCACATTCAACGGCTCTCCGCAGAGGCTTCGTTTCCGAGACGAAGCCTCTCTTTTCTTGCCCAGGCTAACCTCCCCCGCCAACCCCGGCTCGGCTCACGATTCACGGATTCCGGTTCACAACTCACCGATCACTGTTCTCTGATCACTGTGCCCTGTACCCTGTGCCCTGTGCCCTGTACCCTGCGCCCTGCACCCCGTACGCTGTCTCTCTCATCCAATTCCCACACACATGCCAGCCCAAAATCCCGCGAGCCTCTTCTCCCCCATCACCATCGGCGCCCTCACCTTACCCAGCCGCATCGTCGTCTCGCCCATGTGCGAGTACTCCTGCGAAGACGGCTTCGCCACCGACTGGCATCTCGTCCACCTTGGCAGCCGCGCAGTCGGAGGCGCAGCCCTCATCTTCACCGAAGCCGCCGCCGTCACTCCCGAAGGCCGCATCAGCCCGCAGGATCTCGGCCTCTGGAACGACGAACACATCGCCCCGCTCGCCCGCATCACCGCCTTCCTCCACTCCCAGGGCGCGCGCGCCGGAATCCAGCTCGCCCACGCAGGCCGCAAAGCCAGCACCTACCGCCCATGGAGCGGCGACGGCGTCCAGCCCCCCGACAAAGGCGGCTGGTCGAATGTCCTCGCCCCCTCCGCCATCCCCTTCGCCCCCAACTATCCGCAGCCCCACGAGCTCGACCGCGCCGGAATCGCCGCCATCACCCAGGCCTTCCGTTCCGCTGCTGCCCGCGCCGATCGCGCCGGATTCGACGTCATCGAGATCCACTCCGCCCACGGCTATTTACTCCACGAATTCCTGTCTCCTGTCAGTAACCATCGCAGTGACGAATACGGCGGCAGCTTCGACAACCGCGTCCGCCTCCTCCTCGAAATAGTCGCCGCCGTCCGCGAGGCATGGTCCCGCGAGCGCCCGCTCTTCGTCCGCAACTCTGTCACCGACTACACCGACGGCGGCTGGGACCTCCCGCAGTCCATCCGCCTCGCCGCTCTCCTTCGCGACCGCGGCGTCGACCTCATCGACTGCTCCTCCGGCGGCAACGTCCTCGGCGCGTCAATTCCCCTCGGCCCAGGCTATCAAACACCATTCTCTGAAGCCATCCGCGCGCAGGTCGGCATCCTCACCGGCGCCGTCGGCATGATCACCGGCCCTGCTCAGGCCGCGCACATCGTCCGTACCGGCCAGGCCGACCTCGTCATCATTGCCCGTGAATTCCTGCGCGACCCCTACTGGCCGCTCCACGCCGCCGCTGC
>JBEKIN010000375.1:0-4230 GCA_050011735.1 Acidobacteriaceae bacterium
ACCCAGCGGATCGACCGTCTGCGTAACACCCGATTCATAAGCGATGATCTGCTGCGTGCGCAGTGCGATCCGCGCCGCCTCTTCGGTGGGCAACGCCAACGCTTCGTCATAGGAGTCGCAGTGCAACGACTGCGTTCCTCCCAGTACCGCAGCTAAAGCTTGTACCGCTACGCGCGCGATGTTGTTCATGGGCTGCTGCGCGGGCAGCGAAACTCCGGCCGTCTGGGTGTGAAATCGCATCAGCCAGGTGCGCGCGTTTTTTGCGCCGAAGCGCTCTTTCATGACTTGAGCCCAAATCTTGCGAGCCGCCCGGTATTTGGCAATCTCTTCGAAGAAATCGTTGTGCGCGTTGAAGAAAAAGCTCAGCCGCGGGCCGAAATCATCCACATCGAGCCCGCGCCGTCGGGCCCACTCCACGTACTCCACGCCGTCGTACAAGGTAAACGCGAGTTCCTGCAGCGCGGTCGATCCGGCTTCGCGAATGTGATATCCGCTGATCGAAATGGTGTTGAAGCGCGGCGTGAACTTCGAGCCGAACTCAAACGTGTCGATCACCAGCCGCATCGAAGGCGCCGGAGGATAGATATATTCCTTTTGCGCGATGTATTCCTTGAGAATGTCGTTTTGAATCGTGCCGGAAATCTTTTTCCAGTCCGCGCCTTGTTTCTCCGCAACCACCAGATACATGGCCCACAACACCGACGCGGGCGAATTGATGGTCATCGATACGGTCGTTTTTTCCAGGTCGATGCCCCCAAAGAGAATTTCCATGTCTTCGAGCGAGTCGATGGCGACGCCGCACTTGCCCACTTCACCCTCGCTCGCCGGATGGTCGGAGTCGTAACCCATCAGCGTGGGTAAATCGAATGCTACGGAAAGTCCGCCGCCGCCATGCTCCAGCAAATATTTGTAGCGCTGGTTGGTCTCTTCGGGCGAAGCGAAGCCGGAAAACTGGCGCATGGTGAACAACTTTCCGCGATAACCGGTGGCGTGAATGCCGCGGGTGTAAGGAGCCTGGCCGGGATAGCCGAGATATTTTTCTTCACTCCAGTTTTCGGGGAGATCCGCTTGCGTGTAAAGGCGGCGAAGGGGAACGCCCGAAATCGTGGTGAAGCGGGCGTGCCCGTGCTCGTCAACATTCACTCCGGTGGGCGCACCGATCGGATGCTCGGGAGCTTTCTCGATGGTGGGCGCGAGAGTTTTCTCAGCCCAATCCTTCTCGGCTGCCGAGGGATGGCGGTTCTCGAAAACGTCGGCGATGGGACTCTCGGCAAGCTGCGGCTGAGACTGCTTTTGTTCCATACGAACCCCAGTGTTCTCTTGTGATGATAGGGAAGCGCGGGCCCACGGGCAAGGCGACATGTCCCGACCAAACGACCGGTCGGTCCGGATCCTTGCTTGTGAACCCCCGGCCAGTTTCGAGAGATTGTCATCCGGAGCGGAGTGACGGCTTCGCTGACCGGAAGCAGTCGCGAAGTCGAAGGACCCCTGGAATTGGCCGCACCGCTGGCTTCAACGCGCTTTCCCAGCGGTGGCGCCGCTCCGAACCTTCGGCGAAGTGAGAGCTCTGCTGACGCTCCCGATTCCCCGCCTGAGATTCGAGGGATCCTTCGGCTGCATGAGAAGTTCGCGTTTACGATTTTTTACTCCGCTCAGAAGGGCATTTGTTGGGTGTGCTGCTTGCGGCTTAGTTCCCACGCCTTGGCGTATTTCCAGGAGACATAGACTGCGTGGTAGAGATGCAGGAGCAGGCCTTCACGGCCGTCCAGAAAGCCGAGGCGAAAAAAATAGTTGTAGACGAAGGTCGCCAGCGGGCGCAGCACGATGTTGATAACGCTGAACCGGACTTTGCCCTTCGCCACAACCATCTCCGCACCCAAGGATGAGTAGCGGTTCATATGATCGATATAGTCGGAGAGCGTGGGATAGGAGTTGTGGAGGAGGGCGCCATATCGAAGTGGTCTCGTCAGTCCATCGACCCAGACGTCCTCATGCACCGCACGATTCTCGAACCGGCCGCTTCCGCGACGAAACAGTCGCAGCTTGGGATCGGGCCAGAAGCCACCCTTCCTGATCGAACGGCCCAGGAAATAGTTTCTTCGGCGGACAAGAAATCCGACGGGCTCACCCTGGAGAGACTCCGGAGCGTCCGACGCACCATGCTCCATCGTGAGGCGCCATTCGCGGGCAGCACTCGCCGGAGGCCGCTTGTCATCAACATGCCCTGTTAGTATCTCGCGCAACTCGGGATCGATTTCCTCATCCGCGTCCAAACTTAGAATCCAATCCCCCATCGCTTTGTCGATCGCCGAATTCTTTTGCCCGGCGTAGCCTTTCCATTCCTCGACGAAAACTTTCGCGCCGTATGTCTTCGCAATCTCAACCGTGCGATCGGTCGAGCCCGAGTCGACGACGATGATTTCTCCTTTGCCGTCGCGAACCAGCGGCTGCACGCTTTTCAGGGTGCGGCCGAGGTTGGCTTCTTCGTTATAAGTGATGATGACGACAGACAAGCTCACGCGAGGAAGAATACATTGTCCAGCCCCGGATAGAGAATTGACGGCGAAGTATCTGCCCCGGCGTAGACGTGGACTACGACGGCGGCGTTTGGGGCGACACTGCTTGCGGCTGAGCAGTCGGCCCAGGGGCGACGTCCCGGCGAGGGGCGACATAAGGCACGTTGGGCAAATGCGTGACTTGGCCGCGTGTTGCTTCATTGACGTCGATGTTGGAGTGAGCGAGCAGCAGCCCCGTAGCTCGATCGAGCTCAATGCACGACTTTTCATACGCAGCTTTTGCCGAAACCAGGTTTGACTCGGAGGTGGTCAGGACGGAGGCATCCTGCAGGATCGCTGTGGTAGTCGTGAGTCCGACTCTGAGCTTCTGCTGATCCGCATCCAGAGTCTGGCGGCCGAAATCGACCGCATACTGGGCTGCCTGCACGGAAGCGCGGTTTTGTCTCACGTCAAATTGCGCGTTGCGCACTTCGATGCGTACTTGATTCTCGAGTTGGTGCAGACGCACCTGGGCCTGCCGGTCCTCCAGTTCCGCACGCACCTGATTAGCCTGCG
This sequence comes from Acidobacteriaceae bacterium, assembly GCA_050011735.1. Taxonomy (GTDB): domain Bacteria; phylum Acidobacteriota; class Terriglobia; order Terriglobales; family Acidobacteriaceae; genus Palsa-343. The sequence goes on from JBEKIN010000375.1 coordinate 3,072, forward strand.
CTTCGCGATTGCGCAGCGGAATGTTCAGCGTGAGCCCCACGCCCTTGTCGGGAGCCGTGGAGTTGACCAGCTGGTTCAGAGTACTGCCGTAGGCCACCGAGGTTGCGGTTTGGAACGGTGGCGGGTTTGTGCTCTGCGTGTAGCAGTACTTGGCCGAAGATGGGCAGGCGGGAATAAGCGGATTGATATTGCCGCCAACTCCCGAGCCGCCGTAATAGGCGAACGCATCGAGCGTCGGCAGCAGGGCATTGCGTACGGCTTTACTGCTCAGTTCGCGGGAGTTGAGGTCGATGCGCGACTCCACTAACTCGGCGCGATGATCGAGCGCCTGGTTGATCAGGTCCTGCGTGGGAGTGACGGGCTCTTGTTCGGGAAGCTGCATCGTCGAGGTGGGAATTACATCGGCCTCTGCCAGCACCGGATCGTCGATACTGCGGCTGAGCGCATTCTTCATGAGCAGCTCTTGCAGTTGCAGATTGTTCTGGGCCAGGATCAGGTTCTGCTGATCGGTGGACACGATGCTCTGTGCGCTAACCACCTGAATGGGCGGCGCGGTGCCGACTTTCGCCTGCTGCCTGGAATCATCCAAAGCTTTCTGCGCATAGGTAAGGGCTTCCTGCTGCACGCGAACGTTCTCGTAGGCGTAGACCAGATCCCAATACATGTTCTCGATCTGATCGACCGTGGTAATGACTTGCAGACGGAAAGCGACGTCGGAAATCTCGCGATTGTTTTTCGCGATGTGGATGAATCTCAGGTTGGGTCCTGCACCGAAACCTTGCAAAAGGTTTTGCGTAATCTTGAATTGGAAATTTGAACTCAGGTCGGGAGTCAGCAGGCTAGTCGGGTTGTTTGTGGTCAGATGGCTATTGTTGAATCCAGCGGTGATGGCCGTGCCCCATGCGAAGCCTTGGGTATAGGCAAGGTTTGACGTGTAAGTGTTTTGGGCGATGACGGGGATCGGGCTGAATACGCTGACGGACTCCGCATTATCCTTGTCCAGCTGTAGCGTGCCGGTCAGCACCGGATCGAAGCTGGTGATAGGTGCGCCAATCCCCAGCGTCGAACTCACGAGTCCGTTGGTTCCAGTTCCCACGCCGCTGGCCGCGACTGTGGTTCCACCAGTGCCGGAGCCCACTGTTCCGCCCAGGCCACCAAC
>JBEKIN010000376.1:0-4229 GCA_050011735.1 Acidobacteriaceae bacterium
CGGGCGTTGGGGAAGGTGGGGACGATCGCGCCTTCGGGGGTGAGGGTGGTGTTCCAGCCACAGTGGTCGAAGTGGAGATGGGAATTGATGACGATGTCGATTTCGTCGGGGCGGATGCCGGCGGCAGCGAGGGCGCGGGGCAATTGTTCTTTTGCGCCGTAGATTGCGCGTAATTTGTCACTGAGTTTGTTACCAATGCCGGTTTCGATGGCGATAGTGTGCTGGCCGGTGCGGACGATGACGGTATTAAGGCCGAGGAGGATGCGATTCTGGGCGTCGGCGGGAGCACGTTTTTCCCAGAGGGGTTTGGGAACGACGCCGAACATGGCTCCGCCGTCGAGGAAATAGGCGCCGTCGCTGAGGATAGTCAGCTCGAAGTCGCCGAGGGCGGTGCGGCCGCGGACCAGGTCGGCGGAGTTGGGGCGCTCGGCGGGATGCGGCATGGCAGGGTACAGGGTACAGCGTTCAGGGGTCAGGGAAGGCATCGACATATTCCGGTCGAACGGCGGAAACGCAAGGTCCTTCGCTTCGCTCAGGATGACAACTCTTTACTTAAAATCAACTGCCAACTTTACTCCTGTGGTTTGCTCCCGCCTCAGGGTTTGGCGGGCGCAGCGGCTGGGGGTGCTTGGGCGGGTTTGCTCTTCATGAGGTAGGTCTCGAAGTGCTGGAGGACCTTGCTGTAGAGCTCGGTCTGATCGTCGACGCCGGAGACGGAGTGGGTTTTGCGGGGATAGATGTTGTAGTCGTAGGGAACGCCGGCCTCGATGAGCTTCTGGATGTACTGGGTGTCGTTCTCGATGTGCACGTTGTCGTCGCCGGTGCCGTGCAGGATGAGGATGTGGCCCTTGAGGTCGGCGGCGCTGGTGACATCGGAATCGTCGTGGTAGTTCTGGGCGTCGTCGGAAGGCAGGCTCAGGTAGCGCTCAGTGTAGATGGAGTCGTAATCGCGCCAGTCGGTGACGGGAGCGCCGGCGACACCGGCGAGGAAGCTGTCACTGTGGGAGAGCGCGAAGAGGGTGAAGCTGCCGCCCCAGCTCCAGCCCCACCAGCCGAGGCGGTGCGGATCGAGCTGGGGGAAGCGGGTGAGCACCTGGTCGATGGAGGCCATCTGATCGGCAAACTGGGGTGGGCCGAAGTTGTGATACGCGACCTGTTCGAATTCGCGGCCGCGGCCGGCCATGCCGCGGTTGTCGACGTGGAGGACGGCAAAGCCGTGCTCGGCGAGAAGCTGATCGAAGAGGAGATGCTTCTCACCCCACTTGTCGCGCGCCGAATCGACGCCGGGGCCGCCGTAGGGATTGACGATGAGCGGAACGCTGTGCGGCGCGGCGTCGCCAGGAGGAAGCAGAAGCGTGCCGTAGAGTTTCGTGGTCTTGTCGGCGGCGGTGAGCACCAGAGGCTGGGGAGCGATGAGATGGTGGCCTTCGATGGGCTTCGAACGCCAGATGGCGGAGCAGGATCCAGCCGGGGTGCAGGCGGAGACGACAGGCGGAGACAGTTGCTGGGACCAGGTGTCGATGAAAGAGCCGCCCTGCGCGGGAAAGCTGGCATCGTGGAAGCCGGAGTTCTGGGTCATGGGGCGCTTGCCGCCGCCGTCAAACTGGACGGCCCAGACCTGCTGCTGGCGTGAGTCGCCCTCATTGGAGAGGTACCAGACGGTCTGCGTGTTCTCGTCGGCCGCCTTGATGGAGGCAACCTCATAGTCGCCGCTCTCGACCTGGTTGGCGAGCTGGGCGAGGTCGGCGAGGGGATTGTTGGGGTTGAACGTGTAGCGGTAGATGTGGGTGTGGCCGTCGCGCCAACTGAGGATGAGGAACTGGTGGTCGCCGACGAACTTCACGTCGTAGGTCATGGTGAAGTACTTCTGGTCGTACTGCTGGAGAACGCGGCGGATGTCGCCGGTGTGGGTGTCGACGAACCAGAGGTCGATGCGCTGATGATTGCGGGAGAGCACTTCCATCCAGACGACGTGAGGATTGACCCAGCCGAAGCGGGGGATGTAGTCGTTGCCCACGTCCATGGGAATTTTGAGCCAGCGGGTGTTGCCGCCGCCGGCGCCTACAATGCCGACGCGCACGCCAGGATTGGGATCGCCCGGCTGCGGATAACGCTGTAGTTCAACGCTGGCGTGGACGGGGATCCAATCGACGAGCGGATACTGGGGCACGCTGGCCTCGCTCATCTGGAGGTAGGCGATTTCGCGCGAGTCGGGCGACCAGAAGTAGTTGCTGCGCGCGTCGAGTTCTTCGAGGTAGACCCAGTCGACACCGCCGTTGAGCAGCGTGTCGTCGCGCGTGCTGGTGAGCTCAAGAGGAGGAGCAGTGCCGTCGGGACGCTGGACCCAGAGGTTGCCGTCGTGCACCCAGGAGACGAGCTGGCCGTTGGGTGAGAATTTGGGATCGTCGCCGGACATCATGCCGGAATTGCCGATCTGGACGCCGGTCCCGTTCGTCGGGGTGAAGAGCCAGAGCGCGCCATTGGTATCGAAGAGGATGTGTTCGGAGTCGGGCGCCCAGATGTAGTCGGGCTGGTCGTAGCGGGCGCGGTGATCGCGGTCGCGCTCGGGCATGGCGGAATTGAGCAGAACAGAGATTTTGCCGTAGGGGATCAGCTTTTTGGGTTTGGAATCGGGAGGCTGGATGGCGACGAGGTCGCCGTTTTCGTCGATCCAGGTGGCAAGTTTGCCGTCAGGGGACCAGCTGATGCCGTCGGGGGCTTCGCCGGTGAGACTGCCGGGATGGCCGAAGATTTCCTGGACGGTCCAGGGATGATCGGCTTGGGCATGCGAGGGCTGGGCCATCAGAGCAACGGCAGCGATAACGATCGCGAGCAGGCGCGAATCCGGGCGGCGAGGGGTGTTGCTGGGCAAACGAGGCTCCAAAGAACCCGATTGGGGACGGTGAACCGGGCAGTATGCGTGAAAAGGAATTCTAAACCTTAGGGAGCCCTGATAAAGCAGTGAACCCACCCCTCAGGGGCTGAAGCCCACCTCATTTGCAAGCTTTTACGGCACGGCTGAAAGCCGTGCCCCTTCAAAGAACTGAGTTTTTCCGCAAGCTGTAAAGCCGCGCCCCTTCAAAACAGCGACTTAATCAGGGTTTCCCTTAGGGTGAGCAGGGCGGGGTTAATGGGCGGCGGCGGGGCCACCTTTGCGTTTTTTCATCAGGAAGACGAGGGGGATCATGCAGACCGCTCCGATGGAGAGGAGGGCAACGACATCGAGATAGGCGAGTTGGGTGCTCTGGCGAATGAGCTGCTGATAGATGCTGCCCTGGGCGAGAGCGCGCGCCTGGGCCGGGGATGCGGTGAGGCCTCCGCCGTGCTGGAAGTAGCGGGCGAGGCCATCGCGCTGCCGGACGAATTGCGGGCTAATGCCGTTGAGGAACATGGAGAGGCGATCCTGGTGCTCCTGACTGCGGCGCGCGAGCACGGTGACAAAGAAGGAGGTACCACAGCTGCCGCCGATGTTGCGGGCGAGATTCATGAGGCCGGAGACATCGTTGTTCTTCTCGCGCGGAACGTCGGTGTAGGAGAGCGTGTTGATAGGGATGAAAAGGAAGGCGAGGCCGCAGGCCTGGAAGATGCGCATCCACGCAATGTAGGCGTAGCTTGCCTGGGTATCGATGGTATGCAGCGCAGCGAGGGCGGCGGCGAGGATCGCGAATCCGAAGGCGATGAGCCAGCGGTTGTCGACGCGGCTGACGAGGAAACCGACCAGGGGCATGAGAAAGAGAATGGCGACGCCGCCCGGTGAGATGACGAGGCCTGCCTGCTCGGCGGTGTAGCCCATCAATTGCTGGACGTAGAGGGGGATGAGGACGGTGGTTCCGAACAGGGTGAAGCCGAGGACGAACATGAGCAGCCAGGAGACACAGAAGGTGCGGTTGCGGAACATGGTGAGGTCGAGGATGGGCCTGTTTCCGCGGCGAATCTGGGCAATTTCCCAGACGATGAGGGTGAGCAGGGCGGCGCCGCAGAGGAAGAAGAAGGTGACGATGAGGTGCGAGCCGAACCAGTCGTTCTCCTGGCCTTTGTCGAGGACAAACTGGAGGGAGCCGAAGCCGATGGCGAGCAGGCCAAAGCCGGTGTAGTCGAGGTTGAGGCCGCGTTTACGCTGGTCGGCGACTTCTTTACGGATGTGCGGCGGGTCTTCCACGACGCGCGAGGTGAGGACGAGGGAGAGGATGGCGATGGGGACGTTGATGAAGAAGATCCAGCGCCAGGTG
>JBEKIN010000377.1:0-4221 GCA_050011735.1 Acidobacteriaceae bacterium
ACAAGGCCGGTGGGGGGGGACGTTTTCGAGTTTATGAATTTTTCGCGGCGGCGACGGTCGAGCCGAATTCGCGGAGAGCCTGGAGGGTTTTGCGGGCGGCGCCGGAGTCGATGGCTTCGGCGGCGCGGGCGACTCCTTCGCGGAGGTCTGCGGCGATGCCAATGGCTTCAAGCGCGGCGGCAGCGTTGAGGAGGACGACGTTGCGCTTAGGGCCACTTTCGACGGCGGTGAGGATGGATTCAAGGATGGCGGCGTTGCTCTGCGGCGTGTCTCCCCCCTGCAGCGAGCTGAGGTCGGCGGGGGGCAGGCCGGCGTCTTCGGGATGGACGAGGGTAGGGATGGTATGGGGCGCTTCGTGGTCGGAGACGGTGCGGACGAGAATCGTGTCAGTGGCGGAGAGCGCGATTTCGTCGATGCCGTTGCGGGCGTGCACGACACGCCCGAAGCGGATGCCGAGCTGGGCCATGGCTCCGGCGACGACCCCGAGCTTGGCGGGCGAGTAGACGCCCATGACCTGGGCGGGCGCGCCGGCGGGATTGGTGAGCGGGCCAGCGAGATTGAAGATGGTGCGGAAGCCGAGGGCGCGGCGAACGGGCTGCACGCGCTTCATGGCCGGATGCAGCGCGGGCGCGAAGAGGAAGGTAAATCCTGTGGCGCGGAGGCAATCGGCGGACTGCCGCGGGGTGAGGGCGACGGGGACGCCCATGGCTTCGAGGACGTCAGCGGAGCCACATTTTGAGGTAATGCCGCGATTGCCGTGTTTGGCGACTTTGGCTCCGGCAGCTGCGGCGACGAGAGCCGCGCCGGTGGAGATGTTGAAGGTGCCGAGGCCGTCGCCGCCGGTTCCGCAGGTATCGAGGAGCGCGGCGCGCTCAGCGGGGTTAAGGGGGATGGGGATGCAGAGCGCGCGCATGGCTTCGACGAAGCCGGTGAGTTCCTCGATGGTCTCGCCGCGAGTGGCCATAGCGGTGAGAAGGGCGGCGATCTCAAGGTCGGTGGCGTGAGGGGCGGTGCCGGGCTCATCGGTGAGGATCGCGTGGAGAGCATTGCGGGCCTCTTCGCGGGTGAGGGGGCGGTGCTCCTCGGCGATTTGTTTCAGCAGAGCCTGCAGTGCGGGCATGCGATGATCTCATGCTACTCGACGGGGAGGGGCGAGGGAGCGGGAGGCGGCCACGCACGATGGGGCCGCCTCCATTGGAACGGTTGGTTAGTCGCCGGCGGAGGTTCCGGGCAGAGGTTCGTACGCGGGTTTGGCAGGTACGGCCTGCACGCCGGGGGCAGGCTTCTCCGCGAAGAAGACCCGGTAGACGAGGCCGGCGAGGACGCCGCCCAGAGCTGGGGCTAACCAGAAGAGCCAGAGCTGCGAGAAGGCCCATCCGTGGACGAACAGGGCGGTGGCAGTGCTGCGTGCGGGATTGACGGAGAGGTTGGTCACGGGGATGCCCACCAGGTGAATGAGGGTGAGGCCGAGTCCGATGGCTATCGGAGCGAAACCTTTGGGGGCGCGGACGTCGGTTGAGCCAAGGATGATGAAGAGGAAGAAAAAGGTCAGGACCATTTCGGCCACGAAGCAGGATTGCATGGTGTAACCGCCCGGGGAGTGTGCGCCATAACCATTGCAGGCGAAGTTGCCGAGGTCGAATCCAGGCTTGCCGCGGGCGATGACATAGAGGGTGGCTGCGCCGACGAATCCGCCGCAGACCTGGGCGACGGTGTAGGGGAGCAGATGGGCGAGCGGGAAGCGGCGGCCGATGACCAGGCCGACGGAGACAGCGGGATTGAGGTGGCAACCGGAGATGTGGCCGATGGCATAGGCCATGGTGAGCACGGTGAGGCCGAAGGCGAGGGCAACACCGACGAATCCGATGCCGAGGCCGGGAAAGGCAGCAGCGAGAACGGCGGCGCCGCAGCCGGCGAAGACCAGCCACGCGGTGCCGAAGAATTCGGCGAAGAGACTTTTGCTAAGTTTCATCATTCCTCCAGAGAACGGGAAGTTTGCGGGACTACTCAATCAGGAAAATCAGCGGACAGACTCGAACCCCGAGGGAGGAGCGGCCAGCGAAGAAAACAGGCTGGACCGGGAGCAGTGTAGCGCATGAAGCCGTTCGCAGTGACGGGATTTATGTTTTTCGCGGCGATGGGGGGTGATGGGTCAAATGATTTCCACAGCCAGTTATAATGGCAAGTGACGTGGTGGAGGCGTCGGTCTTATGAAGGTTCTCCGCAGCCCCAAACACCCCATTGAACAGCGGGGATAACCACAGGCCGGGGCAAACCAGCGACCGATACGCTTGGTCAGGCTGAAATGAGTTGTGGGATCGCGGTACGGTAACGTGCATCGAAGGGCTGCGAGATCGGGTCGCAGCCCTTCCACTTTCATGCAGTCTTCAGTAGTCCATGCAGGATCGAACGATTGTCGAGAAGTGAAACGAGTTCGCTCACGTCCCACACATGGGTGCTCAATTCAGCTTCCATTGCAGGCGTCACGCGAAGCGTTTGGTGCACGCGACACCAGTTGTAGTACATGAAGTAGATCGACAGCATGTGCTCATGGTTGGCGAGCTTTTTGGAAAAGCCCGAAGTGAGGCGAGTGAATCTCCTCATGCTCATCCGCATGTTTAAATTGCTTCGTTCCACGAAACTGGTTGCGATGTGTTTGGGATCAGGTCGCCCGACAATCACCTTCGTGTCGATACCTATCACTTCGCCGGGGCTATAGCGCGTATCGGGATTCACGGGATTCCCGTACAGCTTTATCAGCATCGCGTAATCGACATCCGCCCCAAATGCATTCTCAACGGCATCCACGTAGACGTGGTGTCCGTCAGTAGTCAACTGGATGCGGTTCGACACACGCGATGCTACATCCTCCAGAAAGGCTTTGGCCCAATCCGCTCCGCGCTGGCCTACGAGGTACGAGACGATGAGCTTCGTATCTGCATCAATCGCGGTCCATGTCCACACATCACCCCACCCGGCGGCCATCTTTTCCGCTGATACATTCCGTTGCTTAGCACCGATAAAACTCCAGCATTCGTCGGCCTGAATTCTTTTCGTCTTCACCTTACGAACGTGCTCATCGTGGTAAATGGCGCACTGTTCTCCGAGGTCGGCGAGGAGAGATAAGACTGTGCCCTTCGCAACTCCGGTCATGCGGCAAGTGGAACGAATGCTGTTTCCCTCTATCAACGCCATAACGATTTGCGTGCGCTGCTGATTCGTTAAGCGACTCATGAATGCTATTATGCGTGAGCGCTTACGCAGTGTCAACGGAAAAGTTCATGGAACCAAAAAAGTCCATTTCTGGACTACTTCGCCGGAAATTCGCTGCGCCTGGGCAGGGAAATGGAGACCCGCCACTTGACTAGAGGACGATTGGAGAGTTACTCTGGGAGAGCTGGAGAACGCGGAAGCAGCAGTAACTTTATCAGGGTCTACACGCTGCTTCCACGATTCGGGAAGGAGGAGAGGCATTTGATAATGACCACACCCTGACGGGTGAGGGGGCGAGGTGACTCGCCCCTAATGCTCCCCTCTTGTGTCTGTATTACACCATATCGCCGGGCAGGAGTCAATAGATGGATCAAGGAATCACCAAAGTTATCAAGCAGTTGCGAGAAAAAAGGGCGGATTTTCTCAATAAGGCCAAGAAGATCGAGGAGACTATCGTCTCGCTGACGGAAGTTTTCTCTGGCGAGGATGAATCCGCGAACGGCGGCACGGCAGTAACTACCCCGCCAGTCCCAATTTCGCCCAGAGAGTACGCTGGCATGCTCATCGGGTCGGCTGCTGTAGCGTTTCTGAGCAAGGCTGGGACGCCGCAAAAGACCAGGCTAATCGCCGACGCGCTAGAGGCTGGTGGGCTCAAGTCCGCCGACATGTACCGCGCGGTCTACAACGCGCTCGACACCGGCGACGCTGCCGAGCAGGATGAAGAAAAACGCTGGAGGCTCAGGGTGTGGGCGCAAGGATAAACGATGGCAAAATCAACGTTCGAAGAAGTTAAACCAAGAACTGCAAAAGCGGAAGCACTCAGGCGCGAGAGGATTGTCATGGCGGAAATGGACAAACTGCTCGCGCTCGCCGATGAGGAGGAGTTTTCTAATGCGGCGGAGACCGTGTACGGGATTATGCGCGGTTCGCCGAAGCACGAACAGCTTCTTGCGATCTGGCGGGAGACTTCAGCCTCGCGGTAACGGCTTTGGTGACCACGGCCATAAG
>JBEKIN010000378.1:0-4147 GCA_050011735.1 Acidobacteriaceae bacterium
CATCAAAATGATCGCCGTCGACATCGACGGCACGCTGCTGTCTGCGCCTGGAACCGTCGTGAGCCGCCGCAACTGCCGCGCGCTGCGCGACGCCGAAGCAGCCGGCATCGAAATCGTCATCGCCACAGGTCGACGTCAGGCGTATACGACGCCGCTCATCGAGCCCGTCGGCCTGAAGCCGGAAACGGTGTTCATTACCTCGAATGGAACTGTGACCCGCACCATGGCTGGCCTGCTGATCGACCGCTTTCTGCTGCCCGTGGAAACGGCGCGCGCGCTGTGTCCGGCGTTGCGGCCCTTCGGTACGACTGTCTTTACTTTTGACCGCGAAGGTCCTGGCGAACTGGTGCTCGAATCGGTCGAAGCTCTGGGTGCACGCATCTCGTTGTGGGTGGAAGCCAATCGTCCCTGGATCCTCGAAGTCCGGCCACTCGAACGAGCGTTCGATCAGGGTGAAGCGCCTGTTCAAGGCATGGTTTGTGGCGGCGTTGACGAAATGCGCGGCGCTGAAGAATGGCTGACGGAGAGCGAGCTGTCCGCTTTCGTTGAGCTCCATCGCACCGAATATCCATCGCGCGACCTGTCCATCCTCGACATTTTGCCGCCAGGCTGCTCCAAAGGCGCAGCTCTGCGCAAGCTGGCGCATCAACGCTGCCTCATGCCTGAAGAAGTTGTGGCGATCGGCGATAACTGGAACGACCTCGAGATGCTCGAATTCGCCGGTCGCGCTGTCGTGGTGGCCAATGGCGCGCCTGATTTGGTGGAACTGGCGCGCAGCCGAAGATGGGAAATTGCGCCCGCCAACGACGAAGACGGCGTTGCTCAGGTGATTGACGGCATCCTGGAGCCGCTGCGTGCCGGCGCGCGCGATCACAGCGTGACGCAAACCCCACATCCATAACCATTTAGTGGCAGGCCGCGAGCCGAACGCTTTCACCGGCTTCTGCGTCTGCAATGGTAGAGTTAAAGAAGAAATGCTCCGCTTTCCCATCCCTTTCTGGTGTTCCGTGCTGGCGATGGGCAGCCTTGTTTCGGCTGCGCATGCTGCCGAACACGTGACGCTGAAAAACGGATTCGACCTGTTCTGCGATCACCGCGAAACCGACGGACAAAGAGTCCGGCTGGACTTCGACGCTGCTGGTTCGAGCTTCCTCGAAGTCAATGCCTCTGACATCGTTTCGACTGAGCATGTTGACTTGCCGAATCCAGTTGCGGCCGATTCGCCGAAAGCCGCCGCGAACGAGCCTGCCGCAATACCCACCGTGGAAAAGCTGTCGGATTCCGACCTGCAACCGATGCTGGCGCAAGCCGGAACCACGCACAATCTCGATGCCGATTTGCTGGCCAGTGTGGTGCGCGCGGAAAGCGGTGGTCATGCGCGCGCCGTAAGCCGCACTGGCGCGCAAGGCCTGATGCAGCTGATGCCGTCAACCGCTTCCGATCTCGGCGTAACCAACAGCTTCGCGCCCAGCGAAAACATTCAGGGTGGAACCGCGTATCTGGATGCGTTGCTGAAGCAGTACCACGACAATCTGGCGCTGGCCTTGGCCGCTTACAATGCCGGTCCTGCAGCCGTCGCTCGCTGGCATGGCATTCCTCCTTATCGTGAAACGCGGGCTTACGTGGAGCGCGTGATTCACGAATACAATCGCCGCCTTGCCCTGCGTCATCAGGCCGAACTGCGGTCTTCCGCTGCGCACTGATTAAGACGTCCCCCCTCTTTCGTTCCCTGGAGTCCTGATTTGAAATCGAACCGAAACCGGATCGTCGCGACCCTGATCGTGCTGGCTGTGGTCGCGCTGATCTGGTTCGAGCGCCATCGCATCCATTTCGACTGGCACGCGTTCGGGCAACAGCTGCGTATGGCGGACTGGCGCAGAATCGTCTTTGGGCTCGGCTGTATTTATGCCGCCTATCTCGTGCGGTCCGTGCGTTGGGCCTGGCTGGTCCGGCACAAGAAGAAACTGTCTCCGCTGTCGCTGCTGGGCACGCAGGTCATCGGTTTTACCGCGGTCGCGTTGATCGGCCGCTTTGCCGATCTCGTTCGTCCCTACCTCGTCTCGAAAAAAACCGGCCTGCCGCTCAGCTCGCAGATTGCCGTGTACGTTGTGGAGCGGCTTTTCGACGCGGGTTCGATGGCGCTCATCACCTCTTCCGTAATTTTGCTGTCGCCGTCAGGCTCGCTGCCGCATCCCGAAGTGTTGCGCGAAGCCGGATACTGGGGTCTTGCGCTGACGGTTCTGGGCACGCTGTTTCTGGTCGTGGTGCGCCTGAACGGCGAAGCCGTGGCTTCGTTCTTCGAGCGCATCTTCTCGCTCCTCTCCAAACGCATTGGCCTGGCTGTGGCGGACAAGATCCGCGCCTTTCACTCAGGCCTCGATACGATTCGCTCGCTCTCCGATTTCGCCGTGGCCGCCGCGCTTTCGCTTGGCATGTGGTTGATTATCGCGCTGGCGTATCTGGAAACCACGCTGGCCTTCGTGGCCAGTCCTGAACTGGCGGCCATGACGCCGGCCAAAGGCGTGCTGCTGATGATCGTCAGCGGCGGCGCCAGCATCATCCAGCTCCCAGTGCTGGGCTGGTTCACGCAGATCGGTTTGGTCGCGGCCGCCATCTCGAAATTCTTCGGCGTTGATGCTGAGCCGGCCATGGGTTGCGCCGCGACGCTGCTGTTGGTTACGTTCCTCGGCATTGTGCCGATTGGGCTCGCCTGGGCGCGCTTCGAGCACGTGTCGCTGAAGAAGCTGACTGAGGAAAGCGAGCACGCCGGCGAAGAGCTGGCGCATCGGCGCGTCGGCTGAAAAACAGTCAGCGATCTCCGGTGGGACCAGGTCAGCGCGTCGCGGCCATGGCTGGTCAGCCTTTTTTTGAGTTGCGGCCGGACCCGAGATAGAATTTGTCCGATAATCTTCGCAGACCCAGGGGCAAATCCATGGCTGAGAATAAAACCAAACCCACAACCCTCAGCGTTACGGCGTTCCTCAATGCGTGCACGGACGGCGAGCGACGCGCCGACGCCAGGGCTCTGGCCCGGCTGATGCAGAAGATCACCGGCAACAAGCCCACCATGTGGGGTCCGTCCATCGTCGGCTTCGGCAGTTGCCACTATATCTACGAGAGCGGGCGCGAAGGCGACATGCCCATCGTGGGCTTTTCGCCGCGCAAGGCCGCCAGCGTTTTGTACGGCGCGATAGGCTTTCGCGGCGCTGAGGCGTTGCTCTCGAGGCTCGGCAAGCACACCACCGGCAAGGGATGCCTCTACATCAAGAAACTCGCGGATGTGGACGTGAAGGTGCTTGAGACACTTGTCGAAAAGGCCGTTGCCGCAACGAAGGCGGCCCACGCAAACCAGGCGTAGCCTCGTTATTGCGCGCTCCACGCGGTTGGCCGGCAATCCGGACCTTTCGGGCTCCCGGCCCCGCTGGATTCCGGCACTAGCTCTTGTGGACGACCTCGAACGAATACCCATCCGGGTCAAATACGTCGGCGGCGTAGTATCCCGGATAGTATTCCAGTCGTGACCGCGGTGAAATACGGTCTCTGGCGCCAGCGGTCATCGCCGCCCTGTAGAATTCATCGACCTTGGCATTGCTTTCGGCCATGAACCCCCAGTGGATTGACGCTGGATCCGGCTTCCCTTGCTTGATCCAGAAGAACGCTCTTTTGCCATCGCCAAATCCCCACAGATCGGGGTGATCGCCTTCGCCCTCGTAGGGTAGAAAAAACTTGATATTGAGAGGCTTCAGGGCCGCCTCATAGAACGCCAACGAACGTTCGGCATCGCTGACGCTGAGAATGATGTGGTCGAGCATTGTTCTCTCCTTCGAATCACAAGGGCTCCGGCCTTCCCACCATTTGGCAGGCCCACCGGTCACGCCCAAATCACAAGAGTCGAGATCGGACTTATCCATTGAGTCGCCCAATCTGAGTCACTATAAGAGAATTCCCGAGCGGTTTGCCCGCAATTCGGACGTGAGTCCCTTCAACGGCCCAGCTCACACTTCCGCCCGGACGATCTTCTCCCAACCCGCCAAAACGCGCGTTTTCTCGCTCCAGGGGCAAATGTGGAAAACTTGTCAAGCTTTTCGCGCTCGGTACGAAAGTTTTGTATAACATTCCACATAACTTCCACCACAATACTCTCAAA
>JBEKIN010000379.1:0-4145 GCA_050011735.1 Acidobacteriaceae bacterium
GCCATTGAAGGTCCATTTTTTGCCCCCGGGGCTGGGCTGTTGGCAGGGTGCCGGAACCGCGGAGGCCAGGGAAGAACTCGCTGTTCGGAAGGCCGTCGGAGGAGGCGGACTGGTGAACCTCGCTGGGCAGGTTTCTGAGGTAGATGAGCAGAGCATTGGCGTCGCGGGAAGGCGCGCTTACTCCGGCTCCGAAATCGGAGAGGTGCGCTATGGCGATGGGCCAGGGGAGGGAGCCGCGATTCTGGGCAAGAAATTTCTCTACGGCCTTGCGCTCCGCGGCGAAATTCCTGGCGGAGTTGTTGACGGCGTCCAGCAGGAGAATGACGTGGAGGGGCTGGCCTTTGGTACTCGTTGTCAGCGGACGAAACGAGCTGATCTTTTGCAACTGGCCGTTGTCGAGGAGAGTGAAGTCGTCCTGGTTCAGCCCGGTGACCGGCGCCCCGGAGGCATCCGTGACCTGCACGTTGAGGATGATGTGGTGGGAGGCTTCGCTGCTGTGCTGGCGCTCTTCCTCGGACCGGGGAATGAGGCGCACGGTTGCGCTGGGCGCGGGCTGCGCAGTTTGTTCCGGCGCCGGCGAAGCGGGACTGCTCTGCTGTGCAAGCGAGGAAAGGGCAACGCCGATAAGGAGCGGTCCTGACCATCTCCCGGACCATCGCAATGCGAGCATGCGGGTGACCTCGCCGGTGAAAACGCGATTTGCTGCGAGGCCACGGTAACACGAGCGCGGGGCGCGAGTGCGGAGGGAGGGCGCGGCTCAGCGATCAGGATACAGCGTACAGGCGCAGCATGAATGCCGCGTCCGCTGGTGATCGCCGTGACGTGCGTCACCGTTGGCAGTGCGCTTGCTTTGCTAGAATTTGCGTTGGAACGCTCAACGAAAACGAAGGCGGAAGGCCTTCAGTGACGATTCTTGAAACAATCGGCGCGACCACCGGGGAAGCGATTCGAGTGGATCGCCGGCCCAAACTCAAAGACCGCTTACAACACCACATCACGAGGAGCAACATGACGGAAATTGCTGCGATTCACGCGCGGGAAGTATTGGATTCACGCGGAAACCCGACGGTGGAAGCCGATGTGGTTCTGGAAAGCGGAGCGACGGGACGGGCGATTGTGCCCAGCGGTGCATCCACCGGCGAGCATGAGGCAGTCGAGCTGCGGGACGGTGACAAGAGCCACTACCTTGGCAAGGGTGTGCTGAAGGCGGTCGAAAACATCGAGACGATTCTGGCGCCGGAGCTGACTGGGATGGACGCCACCAACCAGCGGCTGCTGGATGCGACCATGATTTCCCTCGACGGCACGGACAACAAGGGCCGGCTGGGGGCGAATGCAATTCTGGCGGTATCGATGGCAGCGGCGCGGGCATCGGCGAATGAGCTGAAGATTCCGCTGTACCGGTATCTGGGCGGCGTGAATGCGTCGGTGTTGCCCACGCCGATGATGAACATCCTGAACGGCGGGGCGCACGCGGACAACAACGTGGACTTTCAGGAGTTCATGGTGATGCCGGTGGGCGCGGAGCGGTTCAGCGACGCGCTGCGCTGGGGCGTGGAAGTGTTTCACACGCTGAAAGGCGTGCTGAAGAAGAAGGGCTACAACACGGCTGTTGGCGATGAGGGCGGATTTGCGCCGTCGCTGAAGTCGAACACCGAGGCGATTGAGGTGATTCTCGAGGCGATTTCGCTGGCTGGGTACAAGCCAGGCGAGGAAGTGGCGATCGCGCTCGATCCGGCTTCGAGCGAATTCTTCGACGCGGACAAGAACAAATACGTTTTCAAGAAGTCGGACAAGAGCGAGAAGACGGCCGAGGAGATGGTCGCGTTCTATGCGGATTGGGTGCGGCAGTATCCGATTGTGTCGCTTGAGGACGGGCTGGCGGAGAACGACTGGACGGGCTGGAAGGTGCTGACACGCGAGCTGGGGAACAAAATTCAGCTGGTGGGCGATGACATTTTCGTGACCAACACGGAGCTGTTCCAGAAGGGCATCGAAGAGGGGGTTGCGAATTCGATCCTGATCAAGCTGAACCAGATTGGCACGGTGAGCGAGACGCTGGAGTGCATCGAGCTGGGGCGGCGGTATGGCTACACGTCGGTGATTTCGCATCGCAGCGGCGAGACGGAAGACACGTTCATCGCCGATCTGGCGGTGGCGACGGGCGTGGGGCAGATCAAGACGGGATCGGCGTCGCGGACGGACCGCATCGCGAAATATAACCAGCTGCTGCGGATTGAAGAAGAGCTGGGACAGGCGGCGGAGTTTCTGGGCCTGGAAGCAGTGAACTACGGGGATTAGAAGGATTTTATCGGCAGGTTGCCGCCGGTGCGCTCCGATTGCCGGAGTGTTGAGGGCGGATACTCAAAAGCAGTGTCTCCACGTCGAGGCATTTGATCGGATACCGCAAGGTAGCGGGATCGCGGTGGGATGTCCTGGAGGGAGACTCAGATGCGGAAAGTGGCATGGCTGTTTCTACTGGGTACGTTGCCGGTTTTGGCGGCGACCACAACGGCGAAGCGTGGAGTTGGGCCAAGTTTGGCGGTGGCGTCGAGCGAGAACCCGGTTCCGGAGCATCCGGTGACGGCAGCGCAAGTGCACGCGATTCTGGAGTTGACCGGGACGGACACACTGAAACGGGAGATGCTGGACGGGATGCTGCCGTACCTGAAGCAGATGATGCCGTATATGCCGGCCGATGTGGTGGGGGACCTGCAGCGAACGCTCGGGACTGCGGATTTTGAGGGGGCAATGGTGCGGTCATTCCAGCAGCATTTGTCGACGGAGGATGCCGCGCAGATCATCGCGTTCTACCAATCGCCGGCAGGGAAGCACATGATTGGAGCAATGCCGAAGATTCTCAATGAAGGGCAGGATGCGGGATCGGAGCTGGGACAGCAGGTGATGTTCGAGGTGATCCAGCGACACAGGGACGAGATCGACGCGGCGGCCAAGGTATATCACGAGGAGCATCCGGCGGCTGCGCCGCAACAGTAGATTAGAGAGAGCGGGATGCGGAGCGATGGCTCCGCATTTTCGCGTGCGCACCGGGGCCAACCAGAGGAGATAGCGTGCCTGATTTGAAGAAGCCGGTTGTACTGACGATTTTGGATGGATGGGGTTATCGCCCGCAAATTGAGAACAACGCGATCGCGCTGGCGCGCAAGCCGGTATACGACAAGCTGCTCGAGGAGTATCCCAACACGCTGTTGCATGCGTCGGATCACTTTGTGGGGCTGCCGGACGGGCAGATGGGCAACAGCGAAGTGGGACATCTGAACATCGGCGCCGGGCGCATTGTGCAGATGGACATCACGCGCATCGACGCGCTGATCGCGAATGGAGCGTTCTTCACACATCCTGTCATCGTTGAGGCTTTGCAGAAGGCGCGGAAGACACAGCTGCATCTTTTTGGATTGGTGTCGGACGGCGGTGTGCATTCGCACCAGGAGCATTTGTACGCGCTGCTGAAGGCGGCGAAACAGCAGGGCGTGGAGAGGGTGTTCGTACACGCCTTTATGGACGGACGGGACACGCTGCCAACGAGCGGGGCCGGGTATCTGGCGGCGCTCGAGCAGAAGATGCGCGAGTTCGGCGGCAAGCTGGCGAGCGTGTCGGGGCGCTACTACGCGATGGATCGCGACCGGCGCTGGGAGCGCGAGAAGAAGGCTTTCGATGCGATGGTCAAGGGTCAGGCCGAGGGCGGTGCTTATAAGGATGCGGTCGCGAGGGTGAAGGAGTTGTACAACAACGGCACGACGGATGAGTTTATTGTGCCGTTTGTTGTTACAGATGAGCACGGAAAGCCGAATGGGCTGATCCGCGACGAAGATGTGTGCCTCATGTTCAACTTCCGCGCGGATCGGGCGCGGCAGATCACGCGAGTGCTGGCGCGGAACAGCGGGCTGAGCAAAGAGGCGGGGCGCGAATTGCCGTCGTGGGAGGAACTGGACGCGACGATCCCGCGCAGCGAGATTCCGAACGGGCTGCACTATGTCTGCATGACGCAGTACGACAAAAATTTCACGCTGCCGATGATCATCTTGCCGGAGTCGATGGAGAACCTGCTGGCGGACGTGATGGCGCAGGCGAATCTGAGGAATTTGCGCGTGGCGGAGACGGAAAAGTACGCGCACGTGACGTAT
>JBEKIN010000380.1:0-4142 GCA_050011735.1 Acidobacteriaceae bacterium
CAGGAATCGATCATTCCCCCACGCCTCAGCAAACGCCCCCGCCAGACGCGCGTGTTCCGGGTGTGTTATCAGCCACCAGCCTGTCTCCGATTCCAGCCGTAGCATCGCTCCCGCTTCCTACTCGGCTTCCGCCGTTCGCTTCGATTCGTGCCAGTTATGCAAGACGTACCACTCTACAAACATCACCACTAGAAAAAAGGAAAAGCCCAACACAGTCGCCGCAATCACCAGAGCGAACAAATAGGCGGTCTGCAATTGGGAACTGGCATACATGATCGAGTAACCGAGTCCACCCTGGCCTACCCGGCTCGAGCCTGCAAACCATTCGCCGGTAATGGCGCCGATCACCGCAATCCCCGCTGAAATCCTGATCCCGGCAAACATATACGGCATCGCGTTCGGCAATCGCAGTTTGAATAGTATCTGCGCTCGCGACGCCTTGTGCATCAGGAAAAGGTCGATCAGGTTCTTGTCAACGCTGATCAGTCCCTGCGTGGTATTCGCGATAATCGGAGCGAGACAGATAATGAAAGTCACCACCGTCACCGGCCAGGTGCCGGATCCCATCCACAAAATAATCAGCGGAGTAATGGCGATAATGGGCACTGTCTGCAACAGGATCGTATAGGGATACAACATCCGCCGCAGCCATGGCCACTGCGCAAAGATCATTGCCACACCGGCTCCCGCGACGATGCTGAGGGCCAGGCCTCCCGCCGCCGAGGTCGTCGAAATCAGCAGTGAGTCAACGAGGGTCGCATGGCGCTCGGCGATCGCCTCCGCCACCTGCAGTGGAGTAGGCAGAACGTACGCCGGAGTTCCCGAGATCCAGGCAAACGCCTGCCACACTCCGACCAGCACTGCGAACACAGCCACGGCATTCAGCGCAGTCAGGAAGTGCCGCTTCATGCGTTGTGTGCTCCGCGCAGAATCTTCGATACCCGGGATACCTCGCCTTCAAAACTCTCCGAAGCTCGCGTCTCGCTGGTTCGTTCCGGTTCCAGGACCACCGTCACCACTTCTTGAATGCGTCCCGGGCGCGGCGCCAGAATCACGACCCGCGATGACAAGAACACCGCCTCCGCGGCCGAATGCGTGACGAAGACCACGGTCCATCCGTGCACCCGCTGGAGACGCAGCAATTCCTCGTTCATGCGATCCCGCGCCATCTCGTCCAGCGCGGCGAACGGTTCATCCATCAGCAGAATCCGCGGTCGGGTCGCCAGCGCTCGTGCGATCGACACTCGCATCTTCATCCCGCCCGAGAGCTGTCGGGGATATAACCCAGCCACCGCCGAGAGTCCGACGAGCGCCAGCATCTCGCTCACCTTTTGTTCCCGTACCGCCCGCGTCGCCCACTCCAGCTCCAGCCCCAGCTCCACATTGCGCTCCACGGTTCGCCAGGGCAGCAGCGTCGCGTCCTGAAAGATGAACGACATCAGCTCGCGCGCATTCACCGGCGTCATGCCGTTCACGGCGATCTCGCCGGAGCTCAGCGGCGTCAGCCCGGCGATCATCCGCAGCAGGGTCGACTTCCCACATCCGGATGGCCCCAGAATGCTGACGAACTCGCCTTTCTCAATCGTGAGCGTAATATTCTCCAGCACCGGAGGACCTGTACGGAAGCGCTTACCCACCCCGTTGAACGCAATTTCCGGGATTGTCTCGCTCATCCGGCGCTCTCCTCGACCGCCGGCAAATGCAGCGCCGACGGATATTGTGCCGAATGCAGCACCTGCTGTGTCGATCGCCCCCAGTTCCAGTGCGATGCGTGCGACGCCGCCAGGCCGGCCGACGAATTCCGGTCGTACAGGGGAAACGCGCTGCTCGCGATCTCCAGCCGCAGCCTCTCGCCGGGAAAAAACACGCACGAGGTCGGGTCGAGCTCAAACTCCCATCGCTGCACCGTGTCTGGCTGATAGCCTCTTCCCGCGAACAAATGCGAGGAGCGTGCAACACCCATGCACACGAACTGCGCCCGCCCATCCGGGAGGACTCGCACCAGCTTCGCTGTGAAGTCTGCATTCACAGCCGAGGTCGCCGCGTACAGCGTGACGCGTGGGTGTCCAAAGGTATGCAATCGCTTTTTGAGCGGCTCTCCGGTATAAACCAGCAGGTTATTGCCCAGCTCGAGCTCTGCCTGATCGTGCGGCCCGCTCAGCGCCAGCGGTCCGCCCGGCGCGAATACCGGCACCTCCGGGTCGGAGACAAAGATGTCGCGCGGCTCATCGATCTTCGCAACCGTCGCAGACAGCGCTCCGTCACCCTTGCGCGAATTCGCACGTCCTTTGCTGCTCAGATACAAGTGAGCCGTCGGCTGCTCGGGCCATTGCTCTGCGCTCCCCCAGACATTGTCGCCCAGAACAAAGTGCTGAATCCGTGGCTGGTTAGCAAATTCTCCGGAATCCTTCAACCAATGGTCCAACCAGCGCAACAGCAATGCATCTGTGTCCAGCAGCGCTTCCGGACCAAAGGTTTCATTACCGATTCGATCGCCCCAGGGAATATGAATCCACGGTCCGGCAACCAGGTATTGATGCTTCCTCGCAAACTCCGTCGCTGCATTTTTCGTCAGCGCGAGAAATCCATCGACACTGCCATTCAGATATGTATCGAACCACCCCGAAACGTGCAGCGCCGGCACTGCAATCCTCTCGAGGTCGCGGCTCACATCCAGTGCCGCCCAATAATCCCCGGGGCGATCATTTGTAACCCAGTCACGCACATATTCCGGCAGGGCCGCATCTCTCAGCGCCGGATGCTCCCCATACGGCACCGAATTTACCAGTGCTCGGAGGTCGCTCCAGGCCGCCTCCAGCGCCGCACTCGCTTCCCGCAATCCCCTCCGCCGGGCATCGGCGCGCAGCATCTGGATCCCCCACGCCAACGTCGAGCTCAGTCGCAGCGCTCCATTCCGATAAAACCACCCGTGATAGAGATCGCATGCCGTCATTCCCGGCGCGATGCACACCAAACCCTCCGGCTGCTCCGCGGCGGTGAGTAATTGTGTCAGTCCCTGATACGAAAAGCCGTACATCCCAATCCGTGCGTTGCACGCCGGATGCCCGCGCAGCCACGCAATCGTCTCCGCCCCGTCCTTCCTTTCATTCCTGAATGGATAAAAGTCTCCCTCCGAATCGCCTCGTCCGCGCACATCCTGGATCACCACGTGATACCCGTGCTGGGCAAACCAAACCGGATGCGCGTACACCACCGTCGACGCGATGTCGCGGCCGTACGGCTGTCGCATCAGCAGTGTGGGGAACGGCCTGTCTCCCGGCGGGTAGTAATGATCGGAGACCAGCTGCACGCCATCGGACATGCGGCACAACACGCCGCGCTCCAGCCGAACGCCATCACCGCAATCAACCAGGGCCATCGTCTACGCAGGATCCTTCCAGCGAAGCATCGCCTCCAGCGCCTGTGCAATCTGCTCCGCCGCCTGCTCCGCCCAGCGCGTCCCGTTTGTCGCCGTCGCCGGACGCGGATCACCCAACACGCCGCTGGCCGCAATGTCGCGCGTCAGCCAGGCAAACGTCGCCGCGGCATTCTCCGGCAGCAGCGTCTCCGGCTTCTCGACGTCGGCAATGTAATTCACGGAATACGTGGACTCATCCACCAGCTCAGGCGTCGCGCTCAGCAGCAATGCCGTCTCAATCTCGCCCGCATGAAATCCATACGCACGCTCTTGCGCGCTCACGCCCTCATATCGAACGCCGCCCGATCCATAGAGCGCAAATGTCCGCAACCCAAACTCCGCCCGCAGATCGCGCGCCATCACATCCACCAGCGAGGAATTGCCACCATGCGTGTTGTAGAGCGCAAGCTTCTTGAATCCAGACGCCGCCACGCTCGCGCCCACATCCCGCACTACCGCCATGAACGTCGCCGCCGAGACCGAGATGGTTCCAGGGAACCCCAAATGCTCGTTGCTCTTCCCATAACAGACCGGCTCCAGCGCATACACGGGCGCCTCCGCCGGCAGCTTCTCCAGCGCCTTCCCCAGCAGCAGATTGTTGATCAGCGTGTCCGTCGCCAGCGGCAGATGATGCCCGTGCTGTTCGATCGCCGCCGTCGGCAGCACCAGCAACGTCTCCTGCTTCGGCAGCGCCTCCACCTGCTTCCAGTTCAGATACGAAAAC
>JBEKIN010000381.1:0-4089 GCA_050011735.1 Acidobacteriaceae bacterium
GCGGCGGCCGATCAGGCAGCGGCGCTGACGCCTGAGGTGAAGGCGATGGTTGCCGACGAGGTGAAGCGGCAGCTGGCGCTGGAGAACGCCGAGGCAGCGCAGAATGCGGCCAACCAGGAAATCGACCCGGCATCGAGCGGCATATCGCGGATGCTGAGCGATGGCCAGCCGCATGTATTTATCACGGGAGCGAGCCTCGATCTGGTGGATGCGGCGGGAACCGAATGCGCGGTCAGCCAGGGCGACATCATCGAAGTGGCTGCTGCGCCGGCGCCGGATGCGACAGCGGCGACGGCGGTGGTGCTGGCGTCGAAGGGCGCCAGTGAGTGCCGGAAGTCCGATACGGTGACGGTGGCCTTCACCGATCTGCAGGACATGCAGAACCACATGCGCGAGTCGATTGACACGGGTCTGGGCGATCTGCAGAAGAAACAGGGCCAGGGCGGCTTGCCGCAGGCTCCCCCTTCGGCGCAGGCTGCACCGGCACAGGCGGCTTTTGCGGCGGGAGCTCCGGGACCGGACACGACGGCCGGCGACCAGATCGCTGACCAGACGAAGGCGGCCGATCAGGACGAGCAGGCGGCGACGGCTTCGGCAACCGGACCAGCGGTTGGCGGCGGCGTAGCGGCTCCGGCTCCGATAGCGGCGCCGGCAGGTCCACCGCCGACGATCGCCATCGGGCAAACCATCGATCAGGTGACAGCGTCGATGGGGCAGCCCACACGGATCATCGACTTAGGCGTGAAGAAGATTTACGTCTACAAAGACATGAAGGTGACCTTCAAAGCCGGGAAGGTCAGCGACGTGGAATAAGTTCCTCCCTGAGTGCGAAAAAGCCAGCGAGCGGTCGCTGGCTTTTTTGTTTGGGACTGGCCGTCCAGGCACACGCGCTTCACGCATTCTGTGAAGGGATCGCGCAAAAAGTTCCAGCCAGAGTCAGAGGCGGTTGAGCCATTCGTCCTTCCATTTAATGTTGCAGCCGACGCTGGGATACTGATCGGCGCTGACCGGTTCGCCGGCGATGACGGCTTTGAGGGCGGCGCGGAGATCACGGCCGGTGACGGGGATGTCGTTGCCGGGACGGCTGGAGTCGAGCTGGCCGCGGTAGGCGAGCTTGCCGGCGGAGTCGAAGAGGAAAAAGTCGGGCGTGCAGGCGGCGTCGTAAGCGTGGGCTACTTCCTGGGTCTCGTCGTAGAGATAGGGGAAGATGAAGCCGAGTTTGAGCGCCTGCTCGGCGAGCGAAGAAGGTGCGTCGTCAGGGTAGTTTTCGGCGTCGTTGCTGCTGATGGCGACGAAACCGACGCCGGAGTTGCGGAAATCGATGGCAAGCTCGGCGAGCTGCTGTTCGACGTGCTTGACGAAGGGGCAGTGGCAGCAAATGAACATGACGAGCAGGCCCTTGGGACCGGTGAGCGAGGCGGTGGTGTGGACCACATTGGTGCGGACATCGTTGAGCGCGAACGCCGGCGCTGGCGTGCCAAGCGCCAGCATGACGGATTCAGTGCGTGCCATGAATGAGGACCTCCGACGGCAATAGAGTAAACCTTTGTAACCCCACTGTACCCCCCACCCCCTCCCTCCTGGTGCGGTTCGATGATTGATTGCATTGGGGTTCCGCGGTGTTGTCGAGCTCGACAACAGGTACCTGCCTGCGCGTCTATCAATTCGGACTCGACCGGGTTTGCTACAGACGCGGCCGAGTCTGCATCAACCTCGACCGAGCTGGTCTTCGATGATTGAAAAGGGGTCAGTTGTAACTCGGCTGCGTTTGATACACAGGTGGCCGAGTTTGATGAGGATTCGGCCGAGATTGATGCAGGCCCGGTCGAGGGTGCGTCAAGGATGGCTGAGTTGAAGCGAAAGGAGGAGCCGAAAGGCGGGAAACACAACGCGGCAGGGCGGGACATGGTCGCACGGGTCGGCTGCGTTTCTAACATGGGCGTCTCCTTTCCAAAACAGAAAGCCTGCCACTGGCAGGCTTTTCTCTTTTTCTACTCTATAAGTTCAGAATATCACATGGAGAGAATAAAACTGCCAAATATCTTTGGCGGTATAAAGATGTAAGTGGCGTGGAATGTTGGGTAATTACTTTTGATTTTTCCACGGGGTATTGACAGAACCGTGAATAAGTCGCGTCGGGGTCAAACCCGGTCCCTTTTGCCGCAGAACAATAGCGGGCGCTCCCGCGCAATCCCGGGTCTCAAAATCGAGACCCGGGCCAGCCAGCGGTTTTCGTGGAAGCGGAGGCCAGCGGGGATGGTAGCATGGTCCACGATTCTTCCCAAGGACAACGTATGAAACGGCAAGTAGGAACGATGCCAGCGCGTGTCGTTTGGTGCCTGAGCTGTCTCTCGGTCCTGAGCGGATGCGCGGTTTCTCCGCTGTCGCAGCGGGCGGCGACCTTCTCGACGGCGGCCTCGGCGACCGTGGTGAAAATGCAGAGCGCCTATCAGCTGGTGGAACAGACGTACGAGGACGCGGCGATGGCGTCGCTGGTGAATCAGTTCGACACGAAGGGGTTTGACCCGGCGAGCATCCAGCCGTTTATTCCGGACGCCGATATGAAGGCGCGCACGGATCTGATGAGCGCGCTGCAGCAGTACGCGACGCTGCTGGCGGAGGTGAGCGGGAGCTCCGAGGTGACGGAGCTGGACAAGGAGTCCGAGGCGATGGGCACGAACTTAGAGGCGCTAGCGAAAGACGCGCCGCTGACGGCCCTGGCGAAGAACGCGAACATGGAGAGCGGAGCGGCTTCAGCGGCGGTGGACGCACTGGGGCGGGTGCTGATGGAGAGAAAGACGGCGAAGGAGCTGCCATCGATTCTGGAAAGCGCGCAGAAACCGGTCGACACGATCTGCACGCTACTGGGGCAGGATATCGGAACGCCGGAGGGGACGGGGCTGCGGAACGAGCTGCGGGATAAATATGGGGAGCTGATCGCGGATCAGCGGACGTATATCAGGGCGAACGAAGCGAAGATGAGTCCGGATGAGAAGCGGGCCGAGATCGGGAAGCTGCCACAGCTGGTGACGGCGGAGAAGCAGGGAGACGCGACGCTGGAGCAGACGCAGAAGGCGCTCGAGCAGCTGGCGAAAACCAACGATGCGCTGACAGAGACGAAAAGGGACAAGGACGCGCCGGCGTTCCGGGCGCTGGTGTCGCAGATGGTGGCGCAGGGGCAGCAGCTGGGCGCGGTTTATTCGGCGGCGAGCGCGAAGAAGTAGAGGAGGGTGAGCGATGGCGACGGATCCTTCGATTCCGACAACGATTCCGACGACGAAAGCCGCGGCGCAGGCGCTGCTGGACAAGCTTTATGCCGCCAATCCGATCACTCTGAGAGATTCGGAGGCCATCTCCGATGCGATCGTGGACGTGAATGCGATCCTGACGCAACTGAACCAGGAGGACATCGCGTCCCGCACCGGGGCGATGCAGGCAGTGGCGACGGACCTGAAGGATCCGGTGAAGAAGCTGGGGGAGTTGAAGGATCAACTGACGCAGGTGGCGAGCCGGGTGAAGACGCTGGGGGATATTGCGAAGGATATTGATTTGGTGGTGGGCGGGTGCAAGAGCGTGTTTGGGATTTAGGTGTGGGCGCAGGTGAGCTTCGGCGGAGCGCCTTCGCCGACAAGTTGCGGCCCCATCGCTCTTCCACCCCAGCGAGCAAAGGCGGCTCGCCGGGGACCCCGGTTTGTCCGCGCGACGGGAGGCCCCAAAGACGGCCTGCGGCAGCAAGGAAGCGCCTTCGGCGCCGCTTTTTGGCACGACTAAAGTCGTGCCCTGACACAAAACTCAATCGGTCCGGCTTAGGATGTCGTTATGCAAATCCCGAAAGCGAACGAGAGGGCGCGAGAGATGCGGGCTTCCCTGCCCCGCGCGGTGGCGGCGCGTTATGACCGGCGGCTGGGGCGCGTGGTGATTTCGCTGAGTTCGAAGGTGGATGTGATGTTTTCTCCCAGGGACGCGGAAGGCCTGGAGAAGGCGACGCCGGCGGAGCTGGAGTCGATAGAGGTTTCTCCGTCGGGGTTCGGGATTCATTTTCCGAAACTGGATGCTGATTTGTATTTGCCGGCGCTCCTGGAAGGTTTT
>JBEKIN010000382.1:0-4083 GCA_050011735.1 Acidobacteriaceae bacterium
CAGATCCTCATGCAGGTGGAAGAGCGCGGGGAGACGGCCATCGTGTACGATCCGGCGCTCGAATACACGCCGCAATTTTACGAGCCGGGGCGCGGCGATGTGATCCTGAATCCGCTGGACGCCCGAATGCCGTACTGGTCGCCGTGCGACGAAGTGCGGCACGAGGCCGAAGCCGAGGGCCTGGCGGCGGCGCTGTTCAAAGACGATCCGCGCACCAATCCCTTTTTCGTGATGGTGCCGCGCCAAATCTTCGCGCACTTGCTGATCGAGCAGCCGAAGCGGACGCCCCAAGAGCTGCTGGCGATCTTGCGCGATGAGCGCGAGCTGTCGAAACGGCTCAAGGACACCGAGCACGCAGCGGCCATTCATCCCGACGCGGGACCCCAGCGCGGCGGCATGATCGCAACGCTTAACAGCGTGTCGAATGCGCTGAAGCTATTGCCGCGCCAGGAAGAAGCGAAGGCCAGTTGGACGGCAGCCGAGTGGTCGCGGCAGCGGCAAGGATGGCTCTTCGTCACCAGCCCGCCCGAGTTCCGCGAGCGACTGCGGCCCCTGATCAGCATGTGGCTGGACATGCTGGTGCTGCGTTTGATGAACCAGGGCAGGCCGGGAGTGCGCCCGGTGTGGTTCATTCTGGACGAGCTGCAAAGTTTGCACGCGCTGCCGCAGTTGCACACGGCGATCACCGAGAGCCGGAAAGTAAGAAATCCCGTGGTGCTGGGCTTCCAAGGGCGCAGCCAGCTTGAGGAGTTGTACGGACGGAAGGCGGAAGCGATGCTCTCGCAGCCTGCAACGAAAATCTTTTTACGGACGGATGAAGCCAACTCCGCGAAGTGGATCAGCCAGACCATCGGCGAGGTGGAGATCGAGCGATTACGCGAGAGCCGCACGGAAGGCCACTTTCCGCACAAAAGCCGCAACTCGCGCAACTATCAGCTTGACCGCCAGACCGAGCCACTGGTGATGCCGTCAGAAATCGCGGGCCTCCCCGATCTGCATGGGTATCTGAAAAGCGGCAATCTGGTGGTGCCCATGAGCTTCCCTTACATCGAACTGCCGCAGAAACAGCCGGGCTTCCTTGCGCGCGAAAATACGATGCGCGTGATCGAAATCGGGAAACGGCCGTCACAGGAGAGCACGCCACGCGAGCCGCAAAGATCGAAGGGCATTGCCGCCGGACAAGAACCCTACTTTGAGTAGGTGAATCACGAGTGAGTGAATCATGCTGACCATATCGAAACCGCTGAGTGCAGGGCAGGCGCAGACGTATCACAAAGAGGAGTTCGCGAATGCCAAGGAGAACTACTACTCCGAGGACGACCGGATACGCGGCGAGTGGCACGGCAAGCTCGCCAAGGAGTGGGACCTGACGGGTGAAGTGCGGGAGGAACACTTCGCGCGACTGGCGAACGGGCAACACCCTATGACGGGCGAACAACTAGTGCGCCACCAAACCGCGCGTGAATACGTCAATGGACGCGGCGAGACGGTGAGCACGATGGAACACCGCGCAGGCTGGGATGCAACGTTCTCCGCGCCTAAGAGCGTGAGTTTAACCGCACTCGTTGGCGGAGACGATCGCGTAAGCCAGGCGCATCGCGAAAGCGTGAAGGTAGCGCTTGGCGAAATAGAGAAATATGTCCAGGCTCGGATCGGCGGAAACCATCCGGCAGAGACGACAGGCAAATGGATTGCGGCCAGCTTCGAGCACGACAGCGCGCGGCCCGTGGACGGCTACGCGGCGCCGCAACTGCATACGCACGTCGTGTTCTTCAATCTTACGGAAACCGAGAACGGCGAGACACGCGCCTTGCAACCGCACGAACTGTACCGCTCACAGCAGTACGCGACGGCGATCTATCGCTCCGAACTGGCTTTGCGCCTTAAAGAACTGGGATATGAGATCGAGCAAGGGAGGAGCGGCCAGCCGGAGATCAAGGGATACACCCGCGAGTATCTCGACGCATCCAGTCCGCGCAGCCGCCAAATCCAGGAACATCTCGCCGAGCAAGGCGTGAGAGGCGCAGGCGCGGCGCAAATCGCCGCGCACCAGACGCGCGACGACAAATTGCCAGCGATCACGCACGAAGAGATGCAGCAGAAGCATCGAGAACTGGCCGCGCACTTCGGCCACCAACCGGAGCAAGTAATCCGCGCCGCGCAGGAGCGCCAGATCGAAGAGCAAAGGCCGGAGCAGAAACACCAGAGCGTCGAATCGGCGCTGACTTATGCGCGGGAGAAAAACCTAGAGCGCCACGCCGTAACCGATGAACGCGAGTTGATGCGTGATGCGCTCAAGCGTTCGATGGGCGAGGCCAGCTTTGCCGAAGTGCGCCAGCAGTTTGAAAATCGAGCCCGCTCGGGTGACCTGATCCAAGTGGAGAACAGATCACCGAGCCGTGCATTTACCACCCAAGAGATGATCGGCTACGAAAGAGACAACATCGCTGAGATGCGAGCGGGACAGAACCGGCATGAACCGATGGTGAGTTCGGAAACATGGCGCGAGGTGGAAGAAAAACACGTACATCTCAGTACAAGCCAACGCGCAGCGGTTGAGCAGATCGTGTCGAGCCAGGACAAGATCATGGGGCTAGAAGGTGTGGCAGGCGCGGGCAAGACTACTTCCCTAGCTGCTGTCCGCGAGGCCGCCGAACAGGAAGGCTACGAAGTTCGTGGGCTTGCGCCTACGTCCCGCGCGGCGCACAAGCTCGCAGAATCGGACATCGAGTCGGAGACTTTGCAGCGGCATCTTCGCCGCGAGGAGCAGTCCGACCAGGGACAGAAGCGGCTTTATGTGCTCGACGAATCGAGCTTGGCAAGCACGAAACAGATGAACGAGTTCTTGCATCGTTTGCACAGCGAAGACCGCGTGTTACTCGTGGGCGACAAGCGCCAGCATGAAGCGGTCGAAGCGGGCAGACCGTACCACCAGCTACAACAGGCGGGGATGCAAACAGCGCGTCTGGATGAAATCGTGCGGCAGAGAGACCCAGCACTCAAGGAAGCCGTGGAACAACTTGCCCGCGGTGACGTGTTCGGAGCGATTGACAACCTCGACAGCCAGGGCCGCGTGCATGAGATCGTGGGCCGCGAGGAGCGGTTAACGGAAATGGCGCGCGAGTATGCCCGCGAGCCGCTGGGGACGCTGGTGATCTCACCCGATAATGAATCGCGACGCGAGTTGAACACCCTAATCCATCGGGAAATGCAGGAGCGCGGCGAGGTGAGCCAGGACGAGCGCAAGCTGCGTGTGCTCAACTCTCGGCAGGAGATGACCGGCGCAGACCGGCAGTGGGCTGGGCAGTACGAGGAAGGGGACGTGGTTCGCTATACGCGAGGCAGCAAAGTGCTCGGTATCGAGCCGGGCGAATACGCGCGTGTGGAGCAGGTGAACGTGAAAGAAAATCGGATCACCATCGAGCGCGAGAACGGAGAGCATCAGACTTATGATCCGCGCCGACTGGCAGGAGTGGCCGTGTATCACGAGACCGAGCGCGCGTTCTCGGAGCGTGACCGCATACAGTTCACAGCGCCATCGAAGGACTTGCACGTTGCCAATCGCGAGTTGGCCACCGTCGAGAAAATCAACGACGCCGGCGACTTGCAAATCCGCATGGACTCAGGCCGCGAGGTCGCGTTCAACATCCGCGAGCATCCGCATCTCGATCACGGTTACGCGGTGACGAGCCACAGCAGCCAAGGCCAGACTGCTGACCGCGTGCTGATCCACGTGGACACGGAGAAAAGCGAGTTCTTAGTCAACAACCGCTTTGCGTATGTGTCTGTGTCGCGTGGACAATATGACGCGCAAATCTACACCGACGACAGAAGCGAGCTCGCACGCGATCTGAGTCGCGACTTGACGCAGCGCACGGCAATACCTGGCCAGCAGCAAGAACCACCTGCGCAGAAGATCGATCCAGTGGCCGTTCAGCAGTCAGCCCAAGCACAGGAAAACGATCAAGCTCACAGCATCAGCCATGAGATTGCGATGTGAATGGCTCACGACTCAGGCAGCCGTCAAAGGATGACCACCTTTTGTGCACTCGCGCGAGAGTGGCTGTGTTATTGAAGGTTTTG
>JBEKIN010000383.1:0-4058 GCA_050011735.1 Acidobacteriaceae bacterium
CGGCTGGCGACGAGCCTGGTGCTGGCGGCGCGGGAAACCTGTGCTCCGAGCGAGAAGGCTAAGGATGGGCGCAATGCGGTGGCGAAGTTTGTGGCGCGGTACCAGAAGCTGATCGGGACGCTGTCGCGGATGCCGGTGATCGAGGTGGCGCGGTACCAGGTGCATCGGCTGCAGAGAATTTCGACGGTTTCGAATGCGCTGCTGAAGGCGGAGCGATCGACGCCGCTGCACACGCTGGACACGCTGACGGTGGCGACGAAGAAGGGGCGGATCTTTAAGGAGGAACCGCCGGTGCTGCGCAGGCTGACTCCGCAACAGGCGCGACCGGTGCTGGCTTCGGTGAAGACGTATCGGGAGAGCCTGCAGCCGGAGCGGCAACATTTTCTTTCGCAGTACACGCCGCTCGACGTGGCGTTCAAGGTGGTGGGCACGGGGAGCGTGGGGCTGCGGGATTATCTGATTTATATGGAGGGGAACGGGGCGCGGGACCCGCTGTTTCTGCAGATCAAGGAGGAGCCGGGGTCGGCGACGAGTGCAGGGCACCAGGGATGGCGCGTGGTGGAGGGACAGCGGGCGATGCAGTTCCAGTCGGATCCATTTTTAGGATGGACGGCGATCGCGAACCGGGATTATCTGGTGCGGCAGCTGAACGATCACAAGGGATCGATTGAGATCAATGATCTGCAGGGGCAGGGGCTGATCGATTACGCGGAGATATGCGGCGAGTTGCTGGCACGGGGACATGCGCGGTCGGGCGATGCGTGTTTGATCGCCGGATATGTGGGGAACGGGGAGAAGTTCGGGGCGGCGCTGGGAAAGTTTGCGGAGGCGTATGCGGATCAGACGGAGAAGGACTGGCGGGAGCTGAAGAAGCGCCGGTAGCCAGTAGCCAGTAGCGAGTAGCCAGTAGCCAGTAGCCAGTAGTTGGACGTGGATGCGTGCGAAAATTGGGGCTATGTCGGAACTGGCTCTTTGTTTGAACGGGGACAGCGCGCACACGCCGCCGTCGCATATTCTGGAAAATTTGAGTTCGGAACTGGCGCACCGGCTTGTGGCGGGCGCGCCGCATGCGATTTATGCCGAGGTGTGGCATGCGGCGTTCTGGCAGGAGATCACGCTGGAGTGGTTACGGGGCGTGGAGACACCGTGTCCGGAGCGGGCGGCGCTGGGGTTTCCGACGGAAGAGCAGGTACATTCGGAGTCGTGGGCGGATTTGTGCCGTCGATTCCTGTCCGGCGCGGAGAAGGGTGCGGCGATTGCGAATGGCGCGGGGACGGAGAAGTTGGTGGTGTGTCCTTCACCGGCGGGGAAACCGGCGCGGCGGATGACGGTTCGGGAGCAGCTGGAGAGTCTGGCGGCGCATAATGCATATCACCTGGGACGGGTGGTGCTGCTGCGGCAGATGCTGGGGAGCTGGCCGCCGCCTTCGGGGGGATTTACGTGGTGAAAGGCAGCGGAAAGCGGTTAGCAGGAAACGATTAGCAAGAGACGGTTAGCGAGAAGCTTTCAGCGAAGAACAAAGGGGGCCTGTGGATCGGGGAGGGTCGATGAAGAGGCATCTCTGGTTGCCGTTTGCCGTTGTGGTTGCTGCGCTGACGGTTTGTGGCGATCACGCGAAGATCGCGATGGCGGCGGGGCAGGCCGCGGGAACACAGGCGACAGCGAGCGCGCAGACAACGAGCACCGACGATGAGGCGCGGGGCAAGGCGTGGTGGGCGCATGTGCAGGTGCTTGCCGACGATTCGATGCGGGGGCGGATGACGGGCAGCCCGGATTTTCTGCGGGCGGCGGCGTATGTGGTGCGGAGATTCCGGGCGTATGGGCTGGAGCCGGCGGGCGTGGGCGGAAGCTATTACCAGCCAGTGCATTTCATCGAGCAATGGGTGGAGGCCGGCAAGTCGTCGCTGAGTCTCGTGGTGGATGGGCAGGCGCAGACACTGGCGCTGGGGCAGGATGCGGTGCTGAGTTCGCGCTCACCGGAGCCGGCGACGGTGGATGCGGGGCTGGTGTTCGTTGGGTACGGGCTTCATCTGCCGGAATCGAGCTACGACGATTTCAATTCGGCGGAAGTGCCAGCGGGGGCGCTGCGGGGCAAGATCATCGTGACGATCAACGGCGGGCCGGCGGAGTTGGCGGGGGCGCTGAAGTCGTTTGCGCGGACGTCGCCGATGCGAGAGGCGATGCGGGAGGCGGGGGTGGTGGGGATCGTTTCGATCCCGACGCCGAAGTCGATGGACTTTGGGTGGGACCGGGTGGCGTCGAGCGCGTCGCAGCCGGGAATGTGGCTGGCGCCAGAGCCGGGCGATGAGGCGGTGGCAAGGCGGCATCCGGCGCTGGCCGACGATCACGATCCGATGTTCGCTGCGACGTTCAACCCGGCGCAGGCGGAGAAACTGTTTGCGGGGACGGGGCATACGTTTGCGGAGTTGCTGGCGCTGGCGGATGCGCAGAAGCCGCTGCCGCGCTTCGACCTGAAGAAGCGGATGACGGCGACGGTGGTGACGGAGCGGGACGCGGTGGTTTCGCCGAACCTGGTGGCGAAGCTCGAGGGCAGCGATCCGGGGGCGGGCTATGTGGCGGTGTCGGCGCACCTGGATCATCTTGGGGTGGGCGAGCCGATCCGTGGAAAGACGATTTACAACGGGGCGATGGACGATGCGTCGGGCGTGGCGACGGTGCTGGAGACGGCACAAAGTTTGAGTGAGGACGCCACAAAAGGGATTCGGCCGCGGCGGAGTGTGCTGTTCGTGATCTTCACGGCGGAGGAGAAGGGGCTCCTGGGGTCGCGGTATTTCGCGGGGCATCCGACGGTGCGGGGGCAGGCGATCAAGGCGGATCTGAACCTCGACATGTTTCTGCCGTTGTTCGCGTTTCGGAAGCTGCATGTGCAGGGACTGGAGCAGTCGACGCTGGCGGACGATGCGCGGCGAGCAGGGGCGGCGCACGGGATCGTGATCGCGGGAGATCCGGAACCGGATCGAAATTCGTTTACGCGCACGGATCAATACAGTTTTGTGCAGGCGGGGGTACCGGCGCTGGCGATGAAGTTTGGTTGGGAGCCGGGGTCGCCGGAGTACCACCTGTGGCGGGACTGGCTGCGGGACCGGTATCACTCGACGCAGGATGATTTGAGCCAGCCGGTGGATCTGGTGGCGGCGGCGCAGTTCAATTCGTTCTTTGCGGATTTGGTGCGGGAGGTGGCGAACGATCCGGCTACGCCGCATTATCTGGAGTCGAGTTTCTTCAGGCGCTTTGAAGTTGCGCAGTAGGGACGGGGTGAGGCGTGCGGATGAGACGGCGTGAATTCCTTGCTTCGGGGCTGGCTGCCTCGGCGATGACGATGGCTGATCGGGCGGGCAACGCGCAGGCGCCTGCGGCCGGTGGCAAGACGCGGCAGTATTACGAGCTGCGGAAATATTTTCTGGAGCAGGGTCCGCAGGTCGCGCTTACGGAGAAATATGTTGCTGCGGCGCTGATTCCCGCGCTGAACCGGATGGGCATTGCGCCTGTGGGGGCGTTCAATTTGTCGATTGGGCCGGAGACGCCGGTGCTGTATGTGCTGCTTCCCTGCCCCAGCCTCGAGACACTGGTGAACACGGAGCTGCACCTGCGGACGGACCAGGAGTTTCTTGCGGCGGCGGACGCGTTCTGGAATGCGCCGGCGAGCAGCCCGGCGTTTGTGCGCGTGGAGAGCACGCTGCTGATTGCGTTTGAGGGATGGCCGCAGGTGACGGTGCCTCCGGCGACGGCGCAGAAGGGCAAGCGGATTTTTCAGCTGCGGTCGTACGAGAGCGCGAGCTATCGGGATCATGTGCGGAAGGTTGCGATGTTCCACGCGGGGGAGTTTGAGATTTTTCGGAAGGTGGGTTTCTGGAATGTGTTTTTTGGAGACGCGCTGATCGGGCCGCGCTTGCCGCAGTTAACGTACATGCTGAGCTTCGCCGATCTCAACCAGCTGAACGACCTTTGGGGGGCGTTCCACGACGATCCGGAATGGAAAAAGCTGAACACGGTGCCGGAGTTTACGTTTGAGCCGATTGTGAGCAATATTACGAACC
>JBEKIN010000384.1:0-4045 GCA_050011735.1 Acidobacteriaceae bacterium
TATCGCCCACCAGCCCAGGACGCGCCAGCGTGAATTTCACCCCATCGTCGTCGCCCGGATAGGTCTTCGCCAGCCACGCGCCAATCGAATTCAGGTCCGCCGACGCCTGCGCCGGCGTCACCCCCGGCTTTAGCCGCCCCACCACCCACATGGAATGGTTGCCGCGCCACTTCAGTTCGTCGCCCGTCACCGCCGGCTGGTCTACCATCGGGAACCACATGGCCGGCGCAAAAAACAGTTCGGTGCCGCGAAATTCCGGCGGCGCAACCCCGATAATCGTGAATGGGATTTTGTTGAGCTTTACGCTCCGTCCCACCACCGCCCGATCGCTCTGGAAATGACTCTGCCAGTACGCATAGCTCAGCACCACAAACGGCGCGCTGTTATTTCCGTGCTCGTCGGAAGCGTGAAAGAACCTTCCCAGGTAAGGCTGGATGCCCAGCGCATCGAAATAATTTCCGGTTGCCTCGTAGGGCCACGCCGTTGACGGATTGTCGCCGGTATCGATCCCCACGGAACCGATGATGTTATAGCCAACCAGGCTGTCGAAGCTCCGGTTTCGATCGCGCAGATCCAGGTAGTCGGGATACGACTGCGATGGATACTGAAAGCGCTGCACCATGAAGAGATTCTGCGGATGTGGCACATTCAGCGGCCGCAGCACCAGCGCATTCAGCACGCTGAACACCACCGCGTTCGCCCCAATCCCCAGGGCCAGCGTCAGCACCGCCGTCACCGCGAACCCCGGCGACTTCTTCAGTTGCCTGATTGCGTACTTCACGTCTGCGAGCATGGCTGGCCTCTCTCTGTCTGGAGGGTACGCTCTGCATCAGCGATCCGTTCCCAGTTCTTTCGCCGATAGGTGAGCTTTCGGCAACCGCGCCGCCCGCCCACCAGCCACTGGCGATCCGGTGCCAGCTTTTCCGCTCGCCTTTCGCTGGCCCCCGGTTGGCCTTTCGCTAAACGCTCTTCGCTTTCCTGCTCCCTGCCGGCTGCTGCCTGGTTCACTCGTCCCGCAGCGCCTCCATCGGATCCAGCCCCGCCGCTCGCCGTGCCGGAATCCAGCTCGACATCAGCGCGATCGCTCCGATGCTGACGATGATGGTTCCGAAGACGAGAGGATCGTTCGGACGCACACCGTACAGCAGGCTCGCAATCCCCCGCGCCAGCAGCACCGCCATCGCCACCCCCACCACCGTGCCAATGCCCGTCAAAACGCCCGCCCGCCGCAGGATCATGCCCAGCACATCCTCGCGCCGCGCTCCCATCGCCAGGCGCACGCCGATCTCCCGGCGCCGCTCCTCTACCAGGTTCGCCATCACTCCGTAGATTCCGATCGCCGCCAGCAGCAGCGCGATCGCCGCATCCACGCCGAGCATCGCCGCTGCGTACATCAGCCCGGTCGTCTGTTCCCGGATATCCGAGTCATACGTCTCCATCGTGTCCAACGGCAGCGTTGGATCGATCGCCGCCAGGGTCTTCCGCACCGCGGGCGCCAGGCCCAGCGGATTCCCGTCCGTCGTCACGACATATAGCGTGCTCGGCGGCGGAGCCTGCAGCGCGTCGGTGTACATCGCCGGCTGCGGTGTCTGATCCACCCACTGATACGCGGCGTCTTCGCTCACGCCCACGATCCTCATCCACGGTTCGTGACTGTCGCTCGCCGCGTTCATCTGGATGCGGTGCCCCAGCGGATTCTCTCCGGGAAAATACCGCTCCGCGAATCTGCGGCTCACCACCACCACTGGATCGGTCGTTAGCCCATCGCCGTCGCCAAAGCCGCGGCCCGACAGGATCGGAATGCGAAACGCCGAAAAGTATTCCGGACTGATCGACAGCCGCACCGCGCTGTCGAACTTCCCCGGCGGCAGCGTCCGATTCTCGATCCGGAAGTCATCCACCCAGCCGCCATCGCCATAGGGCATCATCGTCGCCGTCGCCGCCGCCTTCACGCCCGGCAGAGCCTGCAGCTTATCGAGACTCGACTTGTACCACGCGGCCTGCTTCACCGCGTCCCCATAGCGCACCGCCGGCAGCGTCACGCCGAACTTCAGCACCTGCTTCGGCCGATACACATTTGCAAACTGCAGCGTCGACCACATGCCCTTGCACATCAGCGCGGAGCCAATCACCAGCGCCACCGCCAACGCAATCTGCGCCGTCGCAAAGAAATTTCTCAACCGGTGGCTCTTGCTTCCGCCCGTCTCCGTCCGCGATCCCGACTTCAGCTGCTCCAGCAGATTGATCTTCATCGCTTCCAGCGCCGGCGCCATTCCTGACACGATCCCCGCCGCCACGGCCAGCAACATGGAAAACGCCAGCGCGCGCCCGTTGAGATGAATCGTGTACCACCCCGCCACCCAGCGCGCCACGCGCTCCGGCATGTAGCTCAGGCACAGATGCAGATCCAGCCACGCCAGCAGCAGTCCGCCCGCTGCCCCGGCCACCGCCAGCACCAGATTCTCCATCAGCAGCTGACGCAGCAGCAGCCTGCGCGGCGCACCCAGCGCCGTCCGCATCGCGATCTCCGGCCGCCGCGCAATCCCTCGCGCGAACTGCAGATTCGCCACATTCGCGCACACAATCAGCAGCACGAACAGCGTCCCGCCCAGCATCAGGCGCGTGTACAGCGGCGTCAGCTCTCCGCTGATGTTGTCCAGCAGCGGGACCACCTGCACCGACCACCCCAGATTCGTCGCCGGATACATCTTCGCCAAGCGCGCCGCAATTCCGTGCAGCTCCGCGCCGGCCTCGGCCGCCGTCACGCCCGGCCGCAGTCGCCCCACCACCATGTACTCGTGGTCCGCGCGGGCATTCAGGTCCGCCGGGGTCGGCGCCCACGGCAGATACAGATCGACGGCCGGCGGATACACCAGACCCTTCGGCATCACTCCGATAATCGTGTATTCCCGATCGTCCAGTTCGATCTTCCGCCCTGTCACCGCGGGATCGGAAGCAAACTGCGACTGCCAGAAGCTGTAGCTCAGCACCGCCTCGCCATCGCGTCCCGGCTGGCACTCATCCGCGCGAAAGACCCGCCCCATGAACGCAGGAATCTGCAGCACGTCCCAAAAATCCGCCGACGAGCGCGACGCGGTTACGTGCGCGGCCTCACCGGCGCCGGTCAGGCTCATCGAATAGTGCTTGAAAGCCGCCAGGCTCTCAAACGAGTGGGTCTGCCGCTTCCAGTCCTCGTAATTTGCCGCGGACACCCACTCGTACTGGTACTTTCCCCGTCCCCGGTCTTCGGCCACCGTCATTACGCGATGCAAGTCGGGCACCGCCAGCGGACGCAGCACGATTGCATCCATCACGCTGAACACCGCCGCGTTCACCCCAATCCCCATCGCCAGCGTCAGCAACGCCGTCAGCGTAAATCCAGGCGACTTCCGCAACTGCCTCAGTGCATACTTGAGATCCCCAAGCATCGTTCTCACACTTTCCTGGTACTTCGTATTTCGCTAAACGTCTCTCGCTAACCCGCTACCCGCTGTCCCGCAACGCTTCCATCGGCTCCACGCTCGCTGCGCGTCGCGCCGGCAACAAACACGCCGCCGTCCCTACCGCCAGCAGCACGCACACTGCGCCTGCGACAATCCCCGGATCGTACGGGCTCACCTCAAACAGCAGACTGCCCACCACGCGCGCGAAGCCGAACGCAATTGCGATCCCCGCCGCGGCGCCTGCCAGCACTGGCAGCAGTCCGTCCCGCAGGATCAGCCGATAGATATTCGCTCGCTGCGCGCCCAGCGCCAGCCGCAATCCGATCTCCCTTTGCCGCTGCACCACCGAATACGTCACCACGCCATAAACGCCCAAACCGGCCAGCAGCAGCGCGCTCGCCGCAAACAGCAGCAGCAGGTCCATCTCGAACCGCCGGTTCGCCACCGAATCTCCCACCACCCCGCCCAGCGTCCGCATCTCCAGCACCGGAACGCCGGCGTCCACGCTCCAGATGGCTTTGCGCATCGACTCCGCCATCGTCGCCGGGTCCTGGCGCGTCCGCACCACCAGCCCGCCAATCGGATCGCTCCGGAACCAGTAC
>JBEKIN010000385.1:0-4045 GCA_050011735.1 Acidobacteriaceae bacterium
GAGGTGGAGACTTTGAAGAATGCTCTGCGCAGTCTGGATCAGAAGCTCGCGGAAACGCGCAGCCGCTGCGAGTTGATGATTGCGGAGCATCGCCGCGCTCGCGTCGTCGGCCGCGCTCAGCACGCGCGCGAGGTCATCGCGAAGAAGGAAGGCGACACGAGCATCCAGCGAATGAAGTCGAAGATCGCCGGCGCCGAGGCTCGCAACGCCGCCTCGCGCGAGCTGATGGATGGCGACTCGATCGATGACCGCTTCGCCAAACTCGAGCGCGATGAGCAGATCGACGCGCTGCTGCAGAACCTGAAAGAGCAGCACGCGAAGACGGCGTAACACCAGGGGAACGGACTGCGAGTGGTGCGCGCGCGGTAGGGGCGCATCGAGCATTCGGCTACCGGGACGCGGTTCTATATACTTCCGCAATGCTTTCCTTGCGCGTTCCACTCGCACTCTCCGCCTCGGGTCTGCTTGCCGTGATGCTTCTTTGCCCTGCTGCGCCTGCTCAGGCGCCCGCGCCGGCCGCAACGCCCGCCGCTGCTCCGGCTCCGGCAACGCCCCCGGGTCCGCACACCATCACGCTCGACGACCTGTTCCGCTTTCACGATGTGGGCGGCCCCGTCCTGTCGCCCGATGGAGCATGGGTCGCGTATACCGTCTCCACGGTCGAGACCACCGCCGACAAGCGGATCACCGACCTCTGGATGGTGTCCTGGGACGGCAAGGAAGACCTTCGCCTGACGTGGGCGGGCGACGTCGATGAGGATTCCGACGATCTGGGATCCTCAGGCGCGCCGCGCTGGAGCCCCGACGGGAAGTATCTGTCGTTCACAGCGGGCCGGCCGGGCAAGGCGAAGGGCTCGCAGGTGTGGGTACTCGATCGGCGCGGCGGTGAGGCGCACCAGCTCACCGATGTGAAGGGCCACCTCTCCGCCTATGCGTGGGCGCCGGACGCGAAGAAGCTGCTGCTCTCCATCACGCCGGAGGACGAAGCGGAAGCCGCGGCCGAGAAGGCGAAGGGAGCAGAGAAGGAGAAGCCAAAGCCCATCGTGCTGGACCGCTACCACTTCAAGGAAGACGTGGAAGGGTACCTGAAAAGCAATGAGCACACCCAGCTCTGGCTCTGGGACGTTGCGACGCACAAGCTCGACAAGCTAACCACCGACACGAAGTTCGACGAGAGCAATGCGGTGTGGTCGCCGGACGGCGCGCACATCGCCTACGTCAGCAATCACGATCCCGACCCGGATCGTTCCATCAACACCGATGTTTTTGTCGTGGAAGCAAAGCCAAATGCGGCACCCAAACAGCTGACCACGTTTGACGGGCCGGACGGCGGCCGGATCGCGTGGAGCCCGGACAGCAAGTGGATCGCGTTCACCGAGGGCGACGGGCTGAAGCTGTGGCAGTACAGCGAGGAGAAGCTGGGAATCGTCGCTGCAGACGGGAGCTCCGCGCCGCGCATTCTCACCACGGCCCTGGACCGCTCCGTTTCCTCGCCTTTCTTTTCGCCCGACGGGAAATCGATTGAGGTGCTGGCGGAAGACGATCGCGCCGAATATCCGGCATCGGTCGACGTCGCCAGCGGACACGTGCAGCGCATTGTCAGCGATCCCGGCATCGCGACGGGAATCAACGCGTACGCGGGCCACACGGCATTGGTTTGGACCACGGACGCGCAGCCCGGTGAAGTCTACGCGCTCGAGAACGGCAGCCTGCGGAAGCTCACGCACCACAATGACGATGTGGTCGCCAGCCTCAAGCTCGCAGAAACGCGGGAGGTGACAGCGACCTCGAAGGAGGGCACCGAAGTGCACGGCCTGCTGACGCTGCCTCCGGGCGCGCAAGCCGGCACGAAGTACCCGATGCTGCTGTTCATCCACGGCGGCCCCAACGGTCAGGACGATCACGGATTCAACCTGCATCGGCAGCTCTTTGCCGCGCACGGCTATGCGGAGCTCAACGTCAATTACCGCGGCAGCTCAGGTCGCGGGAATGCTTATCAAAAAGTGATCGCCGCGGACTGGGGCCATCACGAGGTGGATGATCTGCTGGCGACGGTGGACGAGGTTGTAAAGGAGGGCCTGGTCGATCCCGACCGTCTTGGCGTCGGCGGGTGGAGTTATGGCGGCATTCTCACCGACTACACAATCGCCAGCACGACACGGTTCAAGGCTGCGAGCAGCGGAGCGGGCATGGGGAATCCGGTTGCGCTGTATGGGATCGATGAGTACATCCTGCAGTATGACAATGAGCTCGGGTCCCCGTGGAAGGATCCGCAGAAGTACATCCAGCTTGGCTATCCATTCTTCCATGCCGACCGGATTCGCACCCCGACGCTGTTCATGGGCGGCGACAGAGATTTCAATGTGCCGGTGAACGGCGGAGAGCAAATGTATCAGGCGCTGAAGAGCCTCAATGTCCCTGCAGAGCTGATCGTCTACCCAGGGCAATTCCACGGCTTCACGCGGCCGAGCTTCATCCGCGATCGCTATCAACGCTGGTTCGACTGGTATGACAAATGGGTCCTTGGCAAGACGCCAGTCCCGGCCCCACCGGCTCCTGCTCCGCCGGCGAAAAAATAGCTGTACTCAGCGGTCGCGCGCAAGGGAACCCACGCCGCGTCTCTGCCACACCGAGTTGGAGCCAGAGCGGGGGAGGGGGAGGGCTGCCCGCAAGGATCGCCCGCCGCTGCAAAATCGCGCAGCAGTCAGGGAAATCCTCCGAATGTCAGGGGGGAGTATTGAGGGGGAGGCGTGCCTGGGCCCGCTTCAGCCGTGCCGGAACGCGTGCGCAGGCTGGGCCGGGGGATAGGCTGTCACAGACTTGCGAGGGTCGCCCACGAAAGCGGGAAGTTCCAGGACCACGCGCTCGTTCCGCGATGCCCACTGTTCGTATTCTTCGTTGATCTGACCGAGCTGGTACACGGTATTGCCGGTTTCCACCAATCCTTTGGCGTGGTCGACGCTCTTGATCACAGCGGTATAGATGACGCCGTTCGGGAGGTCCGTGTGCCCCATCAGGTAGCCAGTCAGACGTTGACCCGGCTCCAGTTCGCGGAAACCATGGAAGATGAGGTTGTCCACGATGGACCAATTCTCAATTTTCGCCGAAAGCTTTTCCATACCAGTGGCCTGAGCTTTCCGTCGGCGGCCGCATTCGCTTTGGCGTCCGCAGACTATTGCACTTGCCGATGGTAGGGCAATCGGAGGGCCAACCAGTAAACCATTTGTTAAGAGATACTTATTGTGAAGCTGGTGCTGGAAATACAGGAAATTTTTACCGTCTGGTCACCCTTTTATGCGCAATTACGATGCCATTTTTGGAAACAGGGATGCACTTCCGGTAACCCTTTTGTGCTATGACCTGCCCCACTTTTGAGGCACCCGAAGCTCGGCTCCCGGCGGCCATCCACTCACATGCACGGCCTGGACTGGCGGAGGGAGAGGGATTCGAACGGCTGGTGGGTATGGAAACGGCGTAACTTACTGATTTTGCAGGTGCGTTATGTTCGTAATGTTCGGATAGTTCCCGGCATTTAGCACAAATTAGCACAAATTAGATGGATCAGTCCGGACCGATCTTTCCATCGTCAATCAACTTCCGGGCACATTGAAATGCTGCCTCGATTCCAGCCTCTTCCGATTCGAACTTTCCCACGGCATGAACGGTTGGCACTGTCTCGCCGCCGGT
Organism: Acidobacteriaceae bacterium; assembly: GCA_050011735.1. Classification (GTDB taxonomy): domain Bacteria; phylum Acidobacteriota; class Terriglobia; order Terriglobales; family Acidobacteriaceae; genus Palsa-343. Next base: position 3,688 of record JBEKIN010000385.1, read on the forward strand.
CAATTTGAGTATTGTGAACTCAACAGAGAAACTGCACTCAATTCGCAACGGGGTCACGATGAACGTGATCAAAAAGTCTTTGTAACGCTTCTTGGGCGGCTCCTCTTGAGGGTTCATCTCGAACTCATCCTCGTTCGAAAGTGTGTCACGATTCTGCTACAAAGAATCACCAGAGTCGAGAGTACCGAGCAGCCCCATGTCCAGAGGTACACAACCTTACCACCATCTAGCGAAGGCGATGTCTAGCAGTACGAACATCGCAACGGCAAATCCGATGATAATGCTTGCTACAAGGCTCGCCCAGTTTTGACGACTCGTTTTCCCGATGAACTGGTAGACCCGTGAAGCTGACGCCATT
>JBEKIN010000386.1:0-4024 GCA_050011735.1 Acidobacteriaceae bacterium
TTTCGCGAATCGATTGCAAAGTGCGTCCACAGACCCTTCGAAGCGAACCGCTTTTCGTCTAACCAACCTTTTCGATGAGAATATAGCGTAATAGATGCATAAAATATGAGTGCATCATTGTCACTACGCGGTTAATCGATAACCTACAGAAATTAAGCATCTTACTCCGAGCGCCTCAGTGGTGCCCCATCCTGGTGCGCGCCCTTTGCGCAGCAGGCCGGGGCCCCCGGAACGCCCGCCACTGGCGCTCTGGGGTGGACGGTTGGATTCCAAAACCCTCACCCTCTAACTCGGTCCCTCAGACAAAAGGCGCCTGTCAGGGACACCAACCCCGAACTCAACCCCGACAAACGGGCACTCCAAACCACCCAAAACCCACTACCACTGGCTATTGACTTCGAGCCTCCATCGCTCCCACACTAGCCATTCCTGCAAGGGCTGGAACCCGCATTTTCGATGCAGCCAGTCTCCAGCTCCGGCGCAAAAAAGTCCGCAGAACCAAACCGCCCCCGAGGAATCCGATGACCGCCCTGTTTGAGGACCTTCGCTTCGCCCTCCGCATGCTCTTCAAGTCGCCCGCGTTCACTCTCATCGCCATCCTCACTCTGGCCCTCGGCATTGGCGCCAACACCGCTCTGGTTTCGGTCGTCAACGGCGTCCTCCTGAATCCGCTGCCCTACCCGCACTCCAGCCAACTCGTCGCCATCGACGAAAAAAACGCAGGTCAGGACAAGGCCCCCATCAACTACCTCAACTTCCTTGACTGGCAGCGCGAGACCAAAGCCTTCTCCTCCATCGCCATGTACCGCCATGAGGACTACAACCTCACCGGCGCCTCCCAGCCCGAGCGCATCAACGGCTTCATGATCTCCGCGGATTTTTTTCCCACCCTCGGCATCCATCCCGCACTCGGCCGCGACTTCAATCCTGACGAAGACCGGCTCGGCGCAGCCCCCGTCGCCCTGCTCAGCGACGGCTTCTGGCATCGGCGCTACGGCGGCTCGCCCGGGATTCTCGGGAAATCCATCGACCTCAATGGCACTGACTTCACCGTGGTCGGCATTCTTCCTGCGAGCTTCCTGTTCTACGGCGTCGATCGCGACGTCTTCACCCCCATCGGCCAGTGGAGCGATCCCTCCTTCCGCGACCGCCGCGTCGACATGAGCGCCCACGCCGTCGGACGCCTCCAGTCCGGCGTCAGCCTGCAGCAGGCCAGCGCCGACATGGACTCCATCGCCCACCATCTCGCCATCACGTATCCCGAGGCGGACAAGGACGTGGGCATCGCGCTCTATTCCATGAAGGAAGACATCGTCGGCAATGTGCAGCCCTTCCTGCTCGTGCTGCTCGCCGCCGTCGGCTTCCTGCTGCTCATCGCGTGCGCCAACGTTGCAAGCCTTCTCCTGGCGCGCTCCATGTCGCGATCCGGCGAGTTCGCCATCCGCTCGGCGCTCGGCGCCAGTCGCACCCGCATCATCCGCCAGCTCCTCACAGAAAGCACGCTCCTCGCTGGATTGGGCGGGGCGCTCGGATTTCTACTTGCCTTCTTCGGGACCAAAGCCACCATCAACGTCCTTCCCGGCGCGCTGCCCCGCTCCAGCGAAGTCTCCCTCGACTGGCGCGTCCTGCTTTTCACCCTCGCCGTCTCGCTCCTCGCCGGAATCGTCTTCGGCCTCGCGCCCGCGCTCAAAACCTCCCGCGCCAATTTGCAGCAGATTCTTCGCCAGTCGGGTCGCGGCGCCAGCGGCGCTCGTCATCGCCTGCAGGGAATCTTCGTCGCCGTCGAAGTCGCCATGGCCCTCGTGCTTCTCGTCGGCGCGGGACTCATGCTGCGCTCGCTCGCCGCCCTCTGGCGCGTCAACCCCGGCTACGATCCCAGCCACGCCATCACCTTCTCCGTCTCTCTCCCCTCGAATTCCAAAACCACCGCCGCCGAAACCCGCGCGCGCCTCCGCCGTTTCGATGCCGCCATGCGCGCCATCCCCGGAGTCCAGGCGGTTTCCGTCACTCTCGGCTCGCGTCCCATGATCCACGACTCCGAATTGCCCTTCTGGATCGAAGGCCGCCCCAAGCCCGACAACGATAACGACATGCCGCAGGCCATGTTCTATCTCGTCGAATCTGGTTTCCTGCGCGCCATGGGAATCACCCTCGAGCGTGGCCGCTTCGTCAGCGACCAGGACGATGAAAACGCCCCCACCGTCGTCGACATCGACGACGCTTTCGCTCGCACGTACTTTGCCGGCCAAAATCCCGTTGGCCAGCACATCCACATCGCGGAATTCGATAAGGAAGCGGAAGTCATCGGCGTCGTCGGCCACGTCCGCCAGTGGGGTCCCGGCAACGACCCCAAAAAGGCCATCGAAGCCCAGTTCTATTACCCCTATATGCAGCTGCCCGCGAAGCTCATGCCGCTGGTTGCTGACGGCGTGGCCGTCGTGCTGCGCACCCAGGACGATCCCGCCGCCGTCATGGGTCCCGTGCGCCGCGCCGCATCAGAAGCCGATCCCGGCGAAGTCATCTACGCCGTCGAGACCATGCACGGCGTCATCGAAAACGCCTTTGCCGCCCGCCGCCTCTCGATGATCCTGCTCGCCTTCTTCGCCGCCGTCGCGCTTGCGCTTTCCTGCATCGGCATCTACGGCGTCATCTCGTATTTAGTCGGCGAACGCACGCGCGAAATCGGCGTCCGCATGGCGCTCGGCGCGCAGCGGAGCGACGTTCTCCGCCTCATTCTCCGTCAGGGGGCAACCATGGCCCTCGTTGGCGTGGCCCTCGGCATCGTCCTCGCTCTCGGCCTCACCCGCCTCATGAGCGCGCAGCTCTTCGGCGTCACCGCGCACGACCCGCTCACCTTTGCCGCCGTCGGACTGGTGCTCGTCGTCGTCGCCCTCGTCGCCTGCTGTCTGCCCGCGCGCCGCGCCGCGTCCGTCGACCCCATTGTGGCCCTTCACGCGGAGTAGCAGCAACAGCCGGGTGCCCCATGTCCCTGGTGTTGGGGACATGGGATACAACGGAGCCCGCTGCTCTGTACCCTGCACTCTGTACTAATCCGTCCTCAACGCCCGCGCGGGATCCACCGTCGCCGCTCTGCGTGCCGGAATAAATCCCGCCAGCGCCGCCACCAGGCAAATCACCACGATCCCCGCCCCATACACGGCCGGGTCCGCGATCGACACGCCGAACAGCTGGCTCCTCACCGCGCGCGTCGCCAGCATCGCGAGCGGGATCGTCACCAGCACCGCGCCCCCGGCGAGCACCATCACCTCCCGCAGGATCAGCCGCACCACCGTTCCGCGCTGCGCTCCCAGGGCCATCCTTATCCCAATCTCCCGCGTGCGCTGCGCCGTCGAATACGCGAGGATCCCGTACAGCCCGATCCCCGCCATCAACGCCGCCAATCCTCCAAACACCGTCGCCAGCATCGCAATCACCCGTTCGGCAATCAGATTCTCGTCGATCTCCTTCGTCATCGTGCGCGGGTTCCCGACAATCAGCTTGCTGTCGAGATTCGCAATCGCCCCGCGAATGCTGTTCGTCGCAGCCTCCGGCGCCTGCCACGTCCGCACATAGAGCGTCAGTCCCGCCGGCTTCGGGGCTTGAGTGAACAGCGTGTATTCCGTCGCGATCGCGGGGTCGCGCACGCTCTCGTGCTTCACGTCCCGCACCACGCCCACAATCGTCGCCTCTGTCCCTGACCGGTTCGGCCGGCTCACTACATGCCCCAGTGCCGCCTGCGCATTGCCGTAAAAGTGCTTCGTAAAGCTTTCGTTCACCACCGCCACCTTCTCCGACGTCGCGGTGTCCCCAACGTTGAAGTACCGCCCCGCCACCAGCGGAATTCCGAGCGTCTGCAGATAGTCGTTGCTAACCCACGGAAGTTCCACATCGAAATCTTCGTCCGGCTTCGGCGTGTACCCGCTCGCCTCCACATCGCCCGAAATACCGTTGCCCGCCAGGTCGCTGTCGTTCGTCGCGCCCACGCCCCGCAAGCCCGGCAACGCGGCCACCGCGTCGATCGCCC
>JBEKIN010000387.1:0-3997 GCA_050011735.1 Acidobacteriaceae bacterium
TACGAAAATGCGATTGTCCGGAATCCGGAACAGGAACGCACGCCGCGCCGGTCGCCCATAAGCGGCTTCCCCCAGCAGCGAGTAACCTGCCAGCTGGATGCGGTGATTCTGGCCCGGCTCACCCGATGTCAACTTGAAATCCACCACGGCGATTTCCTCCGGACCTTCGAGCAGCAGGTCGATCTTTCCCGAGAGACCCAACTCTTGGTTTTCCAGCCAAACGCCAAACCGTCGACGAGCGGCCTCAAGACCATATTCTCGCAGCTTCCGGCGCATCTCCAGGCCCTCGATCATCTCCTGCGCCGCCAATCCCTCCCTCATTTTATAGGTCGGTTTCGCTGACGCCGGCATCACGTGGTGATAATACACCACCCGTGGGCAGTAGGCCCATTGCTTGAGATCGGTTATTGGGATCAAATCCATTAATCCTCCGACGCCAGGATCCGTAGCTTCGGCTTCTCTCGCTGCGGTTCCGCCGCTGCTTTCAACTCGTCGGCATCGCGCCTGTACTGATCGAGCACCCACATGTCCTTCAGGTCCTGTTCGCAAACCGGAATGATGCGCACCCGGCCGGATTCGTTCCCCAACTCGTTCCGTAGCCGCAATGCCAGCTCCTGCCGGCGGTTTCGATTCAGTTTCCCGAAAAACGCGCTGAACTGAATTCGGTCCAGGCCATAATCCAGGCAAACGTCAGAAACCCGCGTGCGCAACCGGTCGTCCTCGATATCGTAGATCAGCACCAGCGACACTTCCGGACTTCCTTTGCCCAGGGGCGACGGCTTCAGCACGCCGGTATAGCGGTTTTTTCTCGCCACGGTTCACCACTTGAATGAAAACGACCGGTAGGCCCGCAGCCCTCTGACCGCGCTGGCTGCCAGCCGCGACTGCATCTGGACGATCGAGCGCACCTGGTGCTGTTTTCCACGATGCTGTTCCGTGGCGACCAGCCGTAAGAGCACACGCGACGCGACGCTTTCCTTAGAGGTGGCATCGAGCATTCCCTTCTGTAGCGTCAGTTGGCCGCCTTTGTTGAGCCATGAGAAAATGGCCCGGTCCACGATTGGTTGGCGAAATTCCTCCATCAGGTCCAGTACTAGCGACGGCTTGCCGCTGCGATCCACATGCAGAAACCCGGCGAAAGGCTCCAGTCCGGCGTTCATCACCGCGCCCCATACGTGAGCGGTTAGAATGCCATATCCGTAGTTCAATGCCGCGTTCACGCCGTCCGTTGCGCCCTGATGGGAGCGCCCCTCAAACCCGAGTCCGTCCGGCAGCATATTGCCGATCTGTTGCCAGTAGAGCCTCCCGCCCGAACCCTCCAGCCCCATCAGCTCCCCGCGGACCTCGTCAGGCGTAGTCCCTTCCGCCGCCAGGGCCCCCCGCCGCAGGCGGCGCAGGGTGGCGGCGCACTTCTCAAGGGCGTTTGCTCGGTCGCCCTCGCGGTTCTTGGCAAAATACCGGAGAAGCTTCTCCTGGTTATGGAGTTTCCCGGCGACGATCCAACGGCAGAGTTCGGCGCCGCGCTCATTCTGATAGGCGGCGAACTGCGCGCGCCGCGTCTCCACCGTCGCTGTGAGCATGGGGGACGTAAGCAGCGCGAATGGCTTTCCGCTGGACGTCAGGCAGGCGATTCGGATGCCGCGCTCGCACATCTCCTCGATGAGGTCAGATGAGAAGCTGACACCGCGCGACGCCACGATGATCTCCTGGAGCCTCATCAGCGGAACTTGCGCGCAGACCGACTTCCCCTTCCTAACCACCACCCGCTCGCTCTTTTTTCCGATGAATAGGCCGAAGCCGGAAACGAATAGCTGCGATCCGTTCTCCGTCGCCAGGAGAACCACGCTGCCGTCATCCGGAAGCACCGCGTCATCGACCGGCGGCAGCGGCAGTTCCATCTGCTCCGCCGCAACGTCGACACCTCCGGTGATCCAGTTGTACTGGCCCTCCGAAGCCGGCGGCTTCCGGGGCAGGGGAGATTCAATCCGTCGCAAGGGTAACGCTGACATAACCACTCCTCAATCCTGGCTAGCGTGAATACTCAGAGAATCCGGGCCCAACATTGACGAGACCAAGCGGCACTAACGTTTCACGAAGGATCCGCTGCTTGTCCCGCCGAATCGGTATGGTGCTGAAAGAGTTAAGCGCCTCGAAGTTGGCTTCGGGCCCGAAATCATCGAGCACGGCAATATGCATCCCGGAAGTCGGCTTCAGTTCGCCAACGTCTAAAGGCTGCGTGAAGGCAGGCCCAAGTTCTACCTGGCGGCTGTATTCCATGAACTGAATGAAACTCCCACGCTTGCCGACGTAGTTGATCCCCGGAGCAATCTCAATCAGCGCAGCCTCAAGCCAACTGGGCACCGCGACCAAGTCGAACGCCCATCGCAGCGGACCCCGAAAGCACACGAACTCCCGGTATGCGACGGCCGGGATATAAGGCGGGTTCGACTTCCTGTCCTTCGGCTCCTGCCTGATCTTGATGATCGTATGAGTCACCACAGCTTTTTCCGGCACTCCGATCCGAAGGTCCACTGAAGCCAACGTCGTAACCAGGGTACTGACGTCGCCTCGCCATCCGACCTTGAATGCTGCGTCAACGAATGCCATCTTTGCAGCGTAGGGCGTCGGGACAAGAATCGTTCTGCCGACTGAACTTGTCGCTCTGCTCATCTTGAGTGAAAATAGAGCGGTCGGTTCGTAAGTGAATACTAACCAGCGCTCCGGCTTCGGCGTCACTGGAATCGATTCTGGGGGCTCGACCGAGGCAAGCGAATGCGGGTCCTCAATCCGAGCGTTCGTCCGCGTCATAGATCAGGCCTCAGTGGCAATATTCTCGAGTACTGCTGCAGCCTCAGCCAGCGTACCAAACCGGTGAACCTTGACTGTATCCGATTGAATTCCGTTCAACGTCCCAGCGATCTTCTCGATCTGGCTCCCATACTCATGGTTGAGCGGACTCACTGTGGGGGCAGGTAAAGAGCTCTTAGAAGTGGCCACAACGCCTTCGCATGCCACAATGTGCGGGTTCTGCGTATTTCGCTGCGCTCCAGCGGGGCACAGCAAGGTCGCCATCAAAGCTCTAACCGCCGCGCGGGCGCGAACCAGTTGATCATCCATGCTGATCTCCAATCTGCGGGTGATGTCGTTAACACCGATTCTCCCGAGCTCGATATTGCAGATGAGAGCGTAAATGCCCGAGTTCGCAGGCCTGTGAAAGATAGCCTGTCTGCCCGCAACCGTGCCTTCTCCCTTCCCTTCCTGACCGGTAGCACCGGAGCGGCTCTCCGGATCATATTTGACATGAAAATACTGTTCCGTCACGGTCTTTTCTGGCAGACCCACAACCCAGCCGAATTCGACGCAGGACTTCCTCGCCACCGCTCGGCCCTCCGTGATCAGCGCGCCGGCGATGTCGGTGACTGCACACTGCTTCGCGATTGCGGCCAGTACCGCCGATCCGCCTTCCAAGTCCTTGATAGTCTTTTTGAATTCCGGATCAGCATTAACGCGGTCGGGGTTTAGTTGGCGGGCACCGGACGACAACGGCTGCCCGTCGCGCTCAAGGAGAGGCGTCAAGTGTCCTACGAAGATATGTTTGAACATGTCGCCACTTATCGCATTAACTATCTGCCGTTCGCCCGCCTCGTCCACAATGTGGACCATGCGGGTCTGCTGTTGGTTGCCTTCCGTCCCCTCGCTGTTCAGATTGTGCAGATCGAAAGTAACGCGGGCGCTTAAGGATAACGAGTTAAGCTTCAACACTGGATTCCTCCACTGGCTCTTCAGGAATATTCGGTTCCACGTCGGAAGCCGACTGTCGCGGCTCGCGACACGTGGCGTAAGCACAAAGCAAAGCGCCTATAACCGAAGCGTCTTTTTGCCGGCACGCAAGTTCGACAAAGGCGCTCAACTCGTCTGTTGTTACTCGCCGGATACCTGTGCGCTTTCCGAGTTCAAGCCGGCGCGCACTCTCACCGTTATAGCTGGCGACGAATTC
>JBEKIN010000388.1:0-3967 GCA_050011735.1 Acidobacteriaceae bacterium
CTTGGGAGCCTTCATAGCCAGTCTTCTTTCGGGGTTCGGGGGCCCTCACCATCGCAAATCGCCCGGCGTACTCGCTCCGAAGCCGCTTTAATCCTACCGCAAAACCCGAGGCGGGATCACCCTGACCCCCGCGGGGGCCGCGCAAACCGGCGTCCTCGCGCACACTTTCGTATTGCCCGCAATCCTACTGGACGCGCGCCGCCCTCCTTTCGCTCAACCGCGAAGCCGGCCTTGCCCGCCGCCTTTCGCTAACCGTTTCTTGCTCGCCTTTGGCCCGCATTTTGCTAAACGCCTTTCGCTAAACGTCCCTTGCTAAACGCTTCTCGCTCGCCTCTCGCTCGCTTTTGCCTCGTCGTCCGCTCGCCGTTCGCTCGTCTCTAGCTCGCTTTGCTCCCGCTCGGCCCCGGTCTTATCATGAACGTAAGATGTCGTTCCCCATCCGCATCTGCGCCGCCTGCAATGAAGAGTTTGAATTGAAGCCCGGCAAGCCTGGCTTCGCCAACCGTTGTCCGGCTTGCAGCGAACCCGAAGCCGATAGCCCCTCCCCGAAAGACTCCGCCGGCTTTCAGAACGACCGCGAAGCCAACGCCGCCCGCCGCAGCGCGATGCGCGACCTCCTCTATCGCAAGGACACCTGATCCGCGAATTCACGGCTTTAGAAGCTTGCGAAAAAATCAGATGTTTTGAAGGGCCACAGCCTCCCCCGGAGACTGCGTCTGGCTGCGTCAGGCTGCGTCGCACCACCGCGCCGAAAGCACAAGTCAGGAGCAGATAGCTCCTGAATCCGGGACTTTACTCCAGTCCACGTTCGGCCTGCCATCGGATCGCTGACAGCTTGCGCTCCGGCCACTGCCGTCTCCCAGGTGGCTTACACCGTCGCTGGCAGCCCATCATGCGAAAACCTCCGCTGCACTTACCTCAGGTTCGCGTTGGGGTTCTGCCGCAGTCCGGCCCTGGCGGAGTACTGCCTCTGGATCCTGGGAGGCTCGTCCCAGCAGATATCCCTGCGCCTCGTCAATGCCCAGTTTCCTGATCAGGTCCAGCTGTTCTGTCTTTTCAATGCCCTCCACAATCGTTTTCATTCGCAGATTGCGCGCCATCATAAGTATGGACTGAACAAAGTCCTTGGTTTCCCGGCGCACCATCAGTTCGTTGAGGAAGGAGCGGTCGAGTTTCAACGCATCGAAGGGAAGTTTGGGCAGGTAGTTCAGGCAGGAGTAGCCCGTGCCGAAATCGTCTACAGCCACGCTGACTCCCATTCGCTTCAGCCGCCGCATCATATCCGCCGCGCGCTCGATGCCAGTCACCGTGGCCGATTCCGTGATTTCGATCTGCAGAAGGTTCGGTTGCAGCCCGGTACGATGCAGAACGTCGGCGACCTCTTCGAAGAAAGAATCCCGGGCAAACTGCACGCTCGACACGTTCACCGCCGCCTGCACCGGGCGGCCAGCGACTTCCTGCCACCTCACCGCGTGCCTGCACGCCCGCTCCATAATGTGAGCGCCAAGCGGAATAATCAGTCCGCTCTCCTCGGCGATTGGAATGAAGCTCACCGGTACGATCGGTCCCAGCTCGGGGTGAGTCCAGCGGGCCAGCGCCTCGAACCGCACGATGGATTTCGTCGCCAGGTCAAACTCGGGCTGGTAATGCACTGAGATCTGGCTCTTCGCCAGTGCGTTCTGTAGTTCACCCTCCAGGGTGAGCCGTTCGCGCGCGGCGCTGCCCAGATCGTCGCCAAAGTGGACGATGCGGCTTTTCCCTACGCGCTTGGCCGCGAACATCGCGCAATCCGCCTGCTGCAGTAACTGCCCGCTCTCGGTTCCATCCGGAAAAATACCAATGCCGATGCACGCGCTGGTCCGAACCGAGCGGCCGTTGATCTGGAACGTCTCCTTCAGCAAATCCAAAACGATTTCTGCCGCCTTTTGCGCATCATCCCGGCTCTCGATGTGATCGAGAATGAGAGCAAATTCGTCCCCGCCAATGCGGGCCAGCGTATCCGACTGCCGGAAACGTGCTTTGAGACGCTGCGCCACCTGACCCAGAAGCGCGTCTCCCGTGCTGTGGCCATAGCTGTCGTTGACCAGCTTGAAACCGTCCAGATCGATACAAAGTAGGGCGACCATCCTCTGATCGCGTCGAGCCTTGGCCAGGCATTGCGACAATCGATCCGACAGCAGTCTCCGGTTCGGTAACCCGGTCAATTCGTCCACCAACGACATGTGCTGCAGCCTCGATTCGGCTTCTTTCCTGGCCCGATCCCGCCGCTGCAGCTCCAGCAGCATGGCGTTGAAACCCTCCGCCAGAGGTGCCACTTCGGGAACCCCGCGCACCGAAATCTCACAGTTGAACGCAGCCTCCTGAGTCAGACGCTGCACCTCGGTCGACAGATCGGCGATAGCATGCGTGGTGTCCGATGCCTTGCTCAGCGCCTCCTCCTGCAGCCTGATTCGCCGCAGCAATATGAACAGCCCGGCAAGCAGGCACATGACCGCGAAGAGCGCTGTCAGCAGCCAGTGCATATAGTTGCGCTCAAACTTGATCACCGTCAGCCTGACTTCGGGTGCCGCATCCGTGATGGACAGTCCTGCTCTCTCGTCCTTATCCGGGGGAGCCGCAGCTCCGGCGCTCATCAGTCCCTCACCACCGCCCATTTGCGATCGGAGTGATGGTCGCTGCGATCCACGTTTGGGAGAGAGACCACTGCTTCCTAAATCGGTGCTTGCAATCTTCCTTGCCTCGATCGAAATCGTGTCGCCCACATGGATTCCGGGCCAACCCGGATTCAGTCCAATCGGCACGGCCCCGGTCTTGTCCTCTACCCAATATTGGCCGCCTTGCTCATCGGCATAGATCACAACCCCCACCAGGTGGGCGACGGAATTTTCTGGGAGTTGCTGTAGCTGCTGAATCGACTCATGCCGGAAAAGAAAAGACCACTGCCCCTGCGTTGTGCAGAGGATTCCGGCCCCGAGCGCTACTACCAGCATGGCGGCCATGCGGATTCTTGTAGCGCCGCGTCGACCCATCTCAAAATCATGGCTGGACGGATAAGCTATTGCTATAACACTTTCAGACGGTGCGGTACCTCACGGGAACCACATAGCTTAGGATCGAGCGCAACGCGCCGGTCACGAATTGCCCGGGGAGGGTAAAGTGCTGTCACTCCGGCAGCGCGAGGTTCCTGTCGCAACGGCCTGGCCTAAGAAAAGCCCAAAATCTTATCTGCTGCCTTGGTAACCAAAACACTCCACTTTAGTGGTAGGTATCCACGTGCAAAACTCACACAAAAGGGGAATGCCTGATGCTACGCTGTGCGGACACTTCATCCGCCACGCTCATCTGGCAAAAATTTGGAATACCTCGCCCCCGGAGGATCCATGCAGGTACGATTCGAACGTCTGTCAGCCTGCCGTCTTGCGCTGGCTTTCGCATCCCTGATTGCTGCCGCTTCGTTTGCCACCGGTTGCGGTTCTATCGAAGCCCCCCTGGGCAACCTCACCGCCATCTCCGCGTCTTCCGCTTCGCTCCGCGTCAATCAGCAACTGCAAATCCAGAGTCGCATGAATGTTACTGCGGTGCCGCTCACCTGGTTTGTCAACGGCATTCAGGGCGGTAACTCCGAAGTAGGAACCATCAACTTTAACGGCCTCTACACCGCGCCGGCCATCGTTCCCAGCCCCAACACCGTCACCATCACCGCGATCCCCAACGGCCAGCCCAATTACCCGCCCGGAACGCTGACCCTGTCCATCCTGAATCCCATCCCCATCCTCAGCAACGTAGAGCCGACGAACATCACCGAAGGCAACCCGACCATCGCCGTGAACGGTTCCGAGTTTGTCTACGGCGCGCAGGTTCTCTGGAACGGCGCAGCCGTCCCCACCACATTTGTCTCCAGCACCCAGCTCGCCGCGGCCGTCCCCGCACCCACTCCCGGCAACTACCCGCTGCTGGTCAATAATCC
>JBEKIN010000389.1:0-3965 GCA_050011735.1 Acidobacteriaceae bacterium
GTGCCGTTCCAGTTTGCGGGCCAAAACTCCACGGGCAGCGCATTGAGGAGCATTGATATCGATGTTGTCTGCGTAAAGAGGAAGACGACCATGCTTCCCAACAGATATAGATCGGCTCCGATTCTTCGCCTGTTCCAGTCTGCCTCAACGTGACCGTAGTGAAATTCTGGTGGAGCATAATTCGGGTCGCCGGGCCAATTCTCTAAATCGAATGGGCAAGCGACGCCGGCCCGAGAGGCGCGACCTAGGTCTGCGAGTTTCGACGTTTCCCCGCTGACATTGGACCGAAAAACGAGCACATTTGAGGGCTTCAGATCCTGATGTGCGATTCCCGCGCCATGAAGTTGCCTCAGGCCGGTGGCGATGTGGTGGAGAGACCTCAGCTTCCACGCGAATCCAGTCGCCGAGCCTCGGTCTAGATGATGCCGGACGTCGCAGTCGGCGGCTTCGAAAATTAGGTATGGGACACTCCCAAATGGCGTGCTGCTGACGGTCGCAACGCCATTGTCGATCGCTCGGACTACGCGGTCCATTCTGCGGTCTTCACAGATGCGCAGGAGGTCACGTTCGAAGTTGAAGATAGTGGTTATATGTTGGACCACGTCCGTTAAGTTCGCGCCGGGCTGGAAAGCGCGGAAGAAGTCGAGCGCCTTAAGGTAGGCAATTCGACCGTCGCCGTTGCGTACGCGATAGCTCTGCGAGAAGCAGCCGCCAGTGCTGCGTGGCGGCCTTTCGATTAGCTCGGTGACAAGCCAGCCCCCATCCAGCGTCGATCCTTCGAGTTGGGTGGCCGGGTTATTCGGGTCTCTCATCGCTTCTAATTCCCAAAGTTGAGGAGGCGCGCGCCCCTTGGACGCGCGCCTGAAATCCAACGCTTACTTTTAGCTGCAGCCGCTGGTGGAGCCGCAGGACATGCATCTGTAGCAGCTTCCGTTGCGGACCATGATGGCTCCGCAGGTGTGGCAGCTGGGGGCGTCGCCCATGTCGTACATGCCGCGCATGGCGTCGGAGGGGTGGTACACGCCTCGATCTTCGATCGAGCCAGCCGGGAGCCGGGAGCCTGGAGCCTGGAGCGAACCTGGTTCGGGGGCGATGCCTCCTTGCGGGGCGTCGTGGGATCCCATGCCTCTTGTTGGGTTGTGCTGCTCGGGGGAAAACGCGCGGTCCCTCGCTTCGCTCGGGAGGACACCTTCATTGATGCCGTCTTCATTTTCGCCGGAAGGAAGCGCCGGCGCTGAGGGCGTCATGCCTGCGAAAAGCGTGAGCTGCTGGCCGGAGAGGAAGCGGAGCTGGAGCCAGCGGAAGATGTAATCCATGATGGATTTGGCGTAGCCGATGTGCTCGTTGCCGGTCCAGCCGGAGGGCTCGAAGCGGGAGTGCGCGAACTTCTCGCACAGGACTTTGAGCGGGACGCCGTGCTGGAGGGCGAGCGAGGCGGCGGTGGCGAAGCTGTCCATGAGGCCGGAGACGGTGGAACCTTCTTTGGCCATGCGGATGAAGATTTCGCCGGGCTGGCCGTTGGGGTAGAGGCCGACGGTGATGTAGCCTTCGTGGCCGGCGATGGCGAATTTGTGGGTGAGCGAGGCGCGCTCGTCGGGAAGACGATGGCGAATGGCGCGCGGCGGACCCTGCTGATGGTCGAGGTCAGGGGCAGGATCCGCGTGCGCGGCAGTGGCGAGAGCTGCTGTAAACGCGGTGGTGGCGCCGAGGATGGATTTCGAAGCGATCTCAACCTTCTCGGCGATTTTGGCTTCGAGGGCTTTCAGATCGGCTTCAGCGGGTTTGTGGCCGGAGGCCATCGCGGTGAGGATGCGATCGGCGGTGGTGGTCAGTTCGGCGGAGGTCCCTTTGATGTCCTTGGCTTTGGCTCCATCGGAGACGTTGAGGGGTTGCGCGCCCTTCGATCCATCGCGGTAGATGGCGACGGCTTTGAGGCCGAGACGCCACGACTCGAGATAAGCTTCGGCGATGTCGTCGAGCGAGCAGTCATGAGGCAGATTGACCGTCTTGGAAATAGCTCCCGAGAGGAACGGCTGGGTTGCGGCCATCATACGAACGTGGCCCATATATTGGATGGAACGTGTGCCCTTCGACGGCTTGAAGGAGCAATCGAAGACGGCAAGGTGTTCGGGCTTGAGGGAGGGCGCGCCTTCGATGGTGCCGGTGGCGTCAATGTAGCTGACGATGGCGTCGACTTGGGCGTTGTTGTAGCCGAGCTTGAAGAGCGCGGTGGGGACGGTGTTGTTGACGATTTTGATCATGCCGCCGCCGACGAGCTTCTTGTACTTGACGAGGGCAAGATCGGGCTCGATGCCGGTGGTGTCGCAGTCCATCATGAACCCGATGGTGCCGGTGGGCGCGAGGACGGTGACCTGGGAGTTGCGGTAGCCGTGCTTTTCGCCGTGGGCCAGAGCCTGATCCCAGCACTGTTTTGAAGCCTGGAGTAAGTCGTCGAACTGGGGGACGGCGAAGGTCTTGTCGCCAGCGGTGCGCGACTTGCCGATGTTGTTGACCTCGGCGCGATGCATGCGGATGACGTCGAGGAAGGGTTCGCGGTTGACGTAGTAGCCGGGGCACGCGCCGCCTTCGCGATCGACGGAGGCGGTGAGCGGCGTGGCTGAGGCGAGGGGAGGGCATGCTTCGGCGATGCGGGCGGACTGCAGATACGCTTCGCCGCACATGATGGCGGTGAGGGTAGCGGCAAAGTCGCGGCCGGCGTCGGAGTCGTAGGGAAGGCCGAAGGCCATGAGCAGCGCGCCGAGGTTGGCGTAGCCCAGGCCGAGGGGCCGGTAGTCGTGGGAATTCTTGGCGATGGCTTCGGTGGGGTAGCCGGAGTTGTCGACGAGGATCTCCATGGCGGTGATCAGGACGTCGATGGCGGCGCGGTAAGCGGGGATATCGAAGGTCCCGGCGGGCGTGAGGAACTTGAGCAGGTTGAAGCTGGCGAGGTTGCAGGCGGAGTTATCGAGGAACATGTACTCCGAGCAGGGATTGGACGCGTTGATGCGGCCGGTGTTTTTGGAGGTGTGCCAGCGGTTGATGGTGGTGTCGTACTGCATGCCGGGATCGCCGCACTGCCAGGTGGCTTCGGCGATCTTCTTCATGATGTCGCGAGCCTTGTAGGTGTTGATGGGCTTCTGGTCTTTGACGGTGCGGGTGGTGAAGTCCTGGTCCTTTTCGACGGCGCGCATGAACTCGTCGGTGACGCGGACGGAGTTGTTGGCGTTCTGGAAGAAGATGGAGGAGTAGGCTTCGGAGTCGGGGCCAGAGGAGCCGTCGTAGCCTTCCCTCATCAGGGCCCAGGCCTTGGCTTCTTCTTTGGATTTGCACTCGATGAAGTCGACGATGTCAGGGTGGTCGACGTTGAGGATGACCATTTTGGCGGCGCGACGGGTTTTGCCGCCGGATTTGATGACGCCGGCGAAGGCGTCGAATCCGCGCATGAAGCTGAGCGGACCCGAGGCGGTGCCTCCGCCGGAGAGGGTTTCGTTCGAACCACGGATAGAAGACAGATTGGTCCCAGTCCCAGAGCCCCACTTGAAGAGCATGCCCTCAGTCTTGGCGAGGGTCAGGATGGAGTCGAGGGAATCCTCGACCGCGTTGATGAAGCACGCCGAGCACTGCGGCGAGCTGTAGCCGGTGACGGAGAATTCGACAGCGCAGGTGTGCGGATTCCAGTGCCAGTTTTGCGCGTCGGAGTTGGGCTCGAGGCGATCGCAGCCGACGTTGAACCAGACGGGCGAGTTGAAGGCGGCCTTCTGGGTGACGAGCAGGTGGACGAGCTCGTCGTGGAAGACGGCTGCGTCTTCGGGGGTTGCGAAGTAGCCGCCGCGGAGGCCCCAGTCGCGGATGGTTTCGGCGACGCGGCCGACGAGCTGGCGGACGCCGGTCTCGCGCTCGGGGGTGCCGATCTGGCCGTGAAGGTATTTGCTGGCGACGATGTTGGTGGCGGTCATCGACCAGTC
>JBEKIN010000390.1:0-3945 GCA_050011735.1 Acidobacteriaceae bacterium
GGCCTGGTCGGGGGGCGTTCTTAGGCCGGCATCATGGTGCTTCCGGCGCGTCCGGCGGGCTGTGGGAGCCGCGCTTGCGCAGCTTGCGCCAGATCCACCACCCCAGTCCGCCGAAGATGAGCGCCAGGATCGAGAGGGTCAGGATCAGGTGGCGGCGGGCCAGACCGGCGACCACGGTCAAAATCTGCGGCCCATACTTCACCACCAGAGCCATCTCCACGCCAAAGCGGATGGTTCTGGCAATGAAGACCGCCAGCATGAAGTTGAGGGTGCACATCTCGAAGACGCCTGCGCCGAAGACGAACAGTTTCCAGGTGGTTGGCGGCGGGAGGAGCGACGGGATCACGACCGCGAGGAATTCCTGCTTTTCAAACTGGGCGCGCAGGGCCTCGAAGCGCGCGCGATTGACCCGGCGGAGGAGGAACAGCTCACCGCCGGCCTTGCCCAGACAGAAGGAGCGTTCGCTACTTGCTGTGGGGTGAACCTGGCGGGGGCCTGGTCGGGGGGCGTTCTTAGGCCGGCATCATGGTGCTTCCGGCGCGCCCGGCGCTTCCGGTGGGCTGTCGGAGCCGCGCATGCGCAGCTTGCGCCAGATCCACCAGCCCAGGGCGCCGAAGATGAGCGCCAGGATCGAGAGGGTCAGGATCAGGTGGCGCCGGGCCAGATCGGCGACCACGGTTACGATCTGCGGACCGTACTTCACCACCAGCGCGGTTTCCACGCCAAAGCGGACGCACCTGCCGACGAACACCGCCAGCATGAAGTTGAGGGTGCGCATCTCAAAGACGCCCGCTCCGAAGACGAACAGCTTCCAGGTGGTTGGCGGGGGCAGGAGCGACGGGATCATGACCGCGAGGAATTCCTGCTTTTCAAACTGGGCGCGCAAGGCTTCGAAGCGCGCGCGATTGATCCTCCGCAAGAGGAACAGCTCGCCGCCGGCCTTGCCCAGATAGAAGGGAATGAGCCCACCGAGGGTCGAGCCCAGCGCGCCGAGCAGCGCGTACACGTAGAAATGGCGCTTGTCAGCCCAGGCCCAGATGCCCATCAGGACGTCGATGGGGATGGGGATCGAGGCGGAGTCAATGAACGAGCCCAGCAGCACGCCCCAGGGTCCCAGCGGAATGAGGAAATGCTGAGTGAGGCTGCTGATTTTCGCAAAGAGAGATTTCAGGCGGGTTCAACCTTTCCCTTTGTTGCGGTGGCCCTTTTTCGCGGGTCCAGTGGTTCGATGGCTTTCGGCGCCGGGCGCGGCATGTTCGGTTTTGCCGTCCAGCAAATCAAGCGCATGCGGCAGCACCGGCAGTGCCGCACGGAGCGAGCTGACCGCACCAGACGGGCTTCCCGGCACATTCAGGATCACAGCGTCCCCCAGCG
This sequence comes from Acidobacteriaceae bacterium, assembly GCA_050011735.1. Lineage (GTDB taxonomy): Bacteria > Acidobacteriota > Terriglobia > Terriglobales > Acidobacteriaceae > Palsa-343. The sequence goes on from JBEKIN010000390.1 coordinate 1,375, forward strand.
TCCCGCAGAGGGCCCGGCTGAGCGCTGCCAGCGGTGTCTCGCGGCGACCCTCCGCGCGCATCACTTCCGCCACGCCCTCGAGCAGGCGATCGCAGACCGCGCGCGTGGCTTCGGGAGTCACATCGCGGTCGCTAATACCGGTTCCGCCGGTGGTGACCACCAGGCGTGCCGTTCGAGCTGCGCGCCGCAGTGCGTCTTCGATGGCCTTTCGCTCGTCTGGCACCGTAAGGCGATATACCGTCTCAAAGTCAGCTGCGTCCAACGTACGGGCTACCGCCGGACCCGAAAGGTCCTGGCGAAGGCCCTGGGAGCAGGCATCGCTGACGGTGATAACGGCTGCGGTTCTTCGCCGGGGTGGATGGCGCTTATCAGTCACGGTTTCGATTGTACAAACAGGGGTAAGTCTCTCGATTTGATGAGAAAATAGACGCTGGCGTCCGTGGCGTTCCCGCTTCAGACAGCAGCCCCAGTTGTGGGCTGTTTAAGGGGGGAATCCCGATGGAGCCGCGCAGGACCGAAGTCACCCAGGCATGCCGATTCGCCTCAACCTAACCGACGCGCGGCCCGACGAGCCTAAAGCCGAGCCCGCCGCCGAATCCACGGGTCCCCTGGGGCTCACGGTCGGAGCTGCTCTCGAAGAGCCGCCCCCATCGCTGGACGAGGCCGAGCCGTCCACTCCCTCGACCGACGGGTCGGGTTCGTTGCCCTCGTTTCGGCGCAACAAATATGCGGGACTCGATCACACCGACCTCCTGCACATCATCGAGGAGATCGAGGATAACCGCTCCTGGGTCAGCCTGCGTGAGAAGCTGTGGATCGCGCTCATCATCCACATGATCGTGGCCTGGTATCTGCTGTATGGGCCGAAGTACATCTACCACGTGCATGTCGTCGATCCGTCGGTGATCATGAAGCAGCGGCAGAAGGACCTGACCTTCCTCGACCTGCCGCCGGACGCGCTGAAGCAGATCAAGCCGAAGCCCACGCCCACGATTTCCGATAAGGATCGCGTGCAGCAAACGCCTCACCCCACGCTCGACAAGAAGACTCTCGAGGAGCTGGAGGCAATGCGCCGCGCTCAACCGCCGGCTCCGCAGCCGAGCCAGCAACCCGCGCCCGCGCCGCCGGCGCCGCAACCGCAGGGTCAGGTCGCAGAACAGCATCAGCCCACCCCGCCCGCTCAGCCGCTGCCGCAGAACAACCAGGCGAAGCTGGAAGCGCCGCCTCAGGCGCCGCAACCCAGCTTCCGATCGGGGGCGAGCACCAACCCCAACGAGCAGCTGCAGCAGGCGATGCGCCAGGCCATGCAGGGCAAAGGCCAGTATGGTGGCGACAACGGCGCAGGCCTGCCGTCGCAGCATCCGGGCATGAACGGCGCTGTCGATGTCCTCAGCGACACTATGGGCGTCGACTTCGGTCCTTACATTCAGCGGGTCGTCTGGGACACGGAGCGCGCGTGGTGGCCGATCATCCCGGAATCGGCGCGACCGCCGCTGGACAAGCAGGGCAAGGTGATGATCCGCTTCAAGATTTACCCCGATGGCAGCGTGCGCGACATGATTCTCGAAGGACCCTCAGGCGACGTGGCGCTGGACCGTGCCGCCTGGGCCGGGATCACCGGGGCCTCTCCATTTCCGCCTGTCCCGAAGGCCTTCAAGGGTCCGTTTCTGGAACTGCGTTTCTACTTCCTGTACAACATCCGTCCTGGAGAGGAATAGCGTTGCCCAGGGCTCCGGAGCCGGATCGACAGCGACGCCGGAAGATCATGGGCATTCTGCTCGTGGCCGCTCTCATTTTTTTATTTAGCCTGTTGCGCGCGAACTGGCAGACGATTTTTCCTCCGGGATGGTGGCGCTGGTAGGCTGAAAGAACGCGGAGAAAAGATGGCGAGCAAGAAGAAGTCCGGTTCCGATTCCACGCAGCCTCCGATGTCACCTGAGTTGCGCAAGCGCCTCAAGGCTCAGGAGTCGATTCGCGAGCTCTTTGGAACGGTGGAGTGGGAAGGCAATCTCGGCCAGATGCGCGAGGGCCGGTTTCCCGCATGGCAAGACGGCGTCGCTATTCGTCGGATCAAGAGAATTCGGCACGCTTCCGAACGCTGAACACTATTCCTGAGAACTTTGCCCGCAAGCTTCGGAGTGTCGCGCATCGTCGACCCTGCGATCCTCATCTGCAGAGGACGAGTACGATGAACACATCTGCCATGCTCACCGAAGACCAGGCCTGGACGGCAGTTCTGGCTCGCGACCCCGCGGCCGACGCGGAGATGGTCTACGCGGTCACCACCACGGGCGTGTTTTGCCGCCCCACCTGCCCCAGCCGCCGTCCCGCGCGCCAGAACGTCGTCTTTTTCCCTGACCCGGCCACGGCTGTCAGCGCCGGATACCGCCCCTGCCGCCGCTGCCGCCCGCAACAGCGCCACACCGACGCTGCTCTGGTCGAGATGGTTTCCGCAAGCCTGAAGCGCGACCGCCAGGTGACGCTCAGCGAACTGGGCCGGCTGACCGGGCGCAGCCCTTTCACTGTGGAGCGCACCTTTAAGCGGGTGCTGGGCGTGACTCCGGCGCAGTA
>JBEKIN010000391.1:0-3929 GCA_050011735.1 Acidobacteriaceae bacterium
GTGCATTGACCAGCGTGCACCAACGGGGGTACAACGTAATGTCCCCTCCAGCTATCGGGGACCTTCTTATGCCGGCCCCAGTCGAGCATCAGGAAAAAACGGCAAGCAGATTTTGCTTCGGCCTTTTCGAGGCTGATTCCGAATCAGGAGAACTGCGTAAGTCCGGCATTCGCATCCGGCTTCAGTCGCAGCCCTTCCGCGTGCTGATTTGCCTGCTGGAGCGCCCCGGCGAAGTGATCACCCGGGATGAGATTCAGCAGCGGCTGTGGGGCAACGACACCATCGTCGACTTTGACCACAGTCTGGGAACGGCGATCAACAAGCTGCGCGAAGCTCTCGGTGATTCGGCGGAAAATCCTCGCTTCATCGAGACTCTCGCGCGCCGCGGCTATCGCTTCATTGCTCCGGTCACGGTCGCCGGCACACGGCATGAGGAGAGATTTGGGCGGGTCCCGGAGTTGGAGGCGAGCGCGCACGAAGCTGTTGAGGCTTCGGCGGCGGGGCCGTCGCTTGTAAAGGCCGCCGCGGCCCCGCACCCATCACGTCTCCGCATCGCGGTGGCGGCGATCGCCGCCATCGTGCTCGCGGTGGGCGGTTTTGTGGCCGGCTTGCGGATGCGAACCTCGTGGACCGGGCCGCCGCTCGTCAGCCAGGTCACGTTCTCGGGCCGCGTGTCGCCCGGCGATCCGCTCTTTGAAAGCTTTCCGGGCACAGCCACCGACGGATCGCGCATTTATTTCCCGCAGATCGAAAACGGCCGCGGCGTGCTCGCTCAGGCGGCGATCGCGGACGGCGAAACCAGCACCCTGCCGCTTCCGGAAGAGCTGGCCGCTCCCTCCCTCGGTGATATTTCACCGGACGGCTCGCGGCTGCTTCTCCGCAATCACCTCGCGACCGCGCCCGAGCAGGCGCTGTGGATCGTCTCGACCATCGGGGGAACGGCGCGCCGGATTCCCGGCATCTTTGCGCATGACGCGACCTGGATGCCCGACGGGCAACGCATCCTCTACGCCACGGACGATGACCTCTATATCGCGCGCGATAACGGGACAGAAAGCCGCAAATTCGCGACCCTCCCCGGCCGCGCCTTCTGGCTGCGCTGGTCGCCGGACGGCGCCCGCCTGCGCCTGACGCTGCTGAACAGCGAAACGCATACATCGACGCTGTGGCAGGTGGGCAGCGACGGGAGCAGCGCGCACATGCTGCTCGACAACTGGAACAGCGCCCCGCCGGCGGAATGCTGCGGCAGCTGGACCGACGATGGCCGCTACTATGTCTTTCAGTCGGCGCGCGCGGGCAACAACAACATCTGGGCCATTCCGGAGCACGGCGGCCTCTTCGGAAGACCGGAGAAGCCGACTCCCATTACGAATGGGCCGCTCGATTACCGGGCGCCCATCATCGAGCGCGGCGGACGGCGGACCTTCTTTATTGGCCTGAACACGCAGGCGGAGTTGCTGCGTTACGACCGCAGCGCCAGCATCTTTGTGCCGTCGGGCACCGGACTGGCTATCGCCCGGCGCGTGGAGTTCACCCGCAATGCCGACTGGATCGCTTGGATTCGCCAGGACGACGATTCCCTCTGGCGCAGCCGCGGCGACGGATCGGGGCGGCTCCAGCTCACTGGGCGCCCCATGCAGGTTTTCATGATGCACTGGTCGCCGGACGGCCGCCAGCTTGTCCTGATGGGACGCCAGCTCGGCAAGCCCTGGAAGGTCTACACCATGGACGCCGACGGCGGGCACGTCCAGGAAGTGTTGAACGAGGAGCGCAGCGAGGCCGATCCTGACTGGTCGCCGGACAGCAAGATGCTGGTCTTTGGGCGTCTGCCCGACCTGATGGCGGAGGCTTCCCGACCCAAGGCCATCTATCTGGTGGACCTCGCGACGAAGGCGACGACGAAATTGCCCGGATCCGACGGACTGTTCAGCCCGCGCTGGTCGGCCGACGGCAAGTACATTGCCGCGCTTTCCATCGATCAGAAAAAGCTGATGCTTTTCGACGTTGCCGCAAAAACCTGGCGTGTTGTCGCGGACGGGAATATCGCCGATCCGAACTGGTCGCATGACGACAGCGCGATCTTTTTCCACGATTTTGCCGCGGCCGATCAGCCCATCTACAAGGTGACGCTCAGAACCGGGAAAGTGGAACGCGTGGCCGATCTGCACGATCTCCGTTCCGCTAATGTCGTTGACTACCGGTTCGCGGGACTCGCCCCCGGCGATGTGCCGCTCGTCAGCGCGCGTATGTCGACGGCGAACATCTACGCTGCGGAATTACCGCACTAAGGAAGCTCCGATAAAGCAGGGGAACCACCCCTCAGGGGCTGAAGCCCACTTCACGTTCAAGCCTTTACGGCACGGCTGGAAGCCGTGCCCCTTCAAAGCAGGGACTTAATCAGACATTCCACTAACACTCCGACTCAACCGAACCGGGGCAAACTGCGCGATCCTTCTCCGCGGATAAAATAGGGCTACGATGCCGCCTCCCCGCGCTGCTGCTTCCGATCTTTCGATCACCGGCAAACTGCTCCGCAAGGTCGGGCTTTCGCCCGCGCGTCGTTCGCGCCTCGCAGCCGGGCGGGATCGGGCAACGAAGCGAATCGCTCCTGAGGAATTTCATCCGCAACCGGAGAAACGCGTCGCGAAATCGCGCGTTGAGATTATCCGGGCCGCGGGGTGGGATGCCTGGCCCTGGCTGCTGCACGGATTCAGCACCCGTACCGGCGGGGTAACCACCGCGTACCGGCCGGCGCAGCGCAGTGGCGAGCTGAATCTTGGATTCACCGCATCCGACACGCGCGACAATGTGCTCGAAAACCGGCGGCGATTTCTGGAGGCCCTGGGCGCGCGGGCATCGATGAAGCTGGTTACGCTGAAGCAGATTCATTCCTCCAGCGTGCGGCGCGTGGACCGTCGCGACGCGGAGGCCGCGGAACCCTGCAAGGGAGACGGCCTGATGACCAGCGAACCCGGCGTACTGCTGGCGATTCAGACCGCGGACTGCATTCCCGTGCTGATCGCCGACGTAAAGAAGAAAGCCGTGGCTGCGTTTCACGCCGGATGGCGCGGCACGGTGAATCGAATCGTCGAGAACGGGGTTGGGAAAATGCGTGTCGCGTTCCGCAGCCGTCCTGAGGATTTGATTGCCGCCATTGGCCCTGGGATCGGCGGCTGCTGCTACGCGGTGGGGGAGGAAGTGCGGAGCGAGTTCGCCTCGCAATTCGCCTATGCCCAGCACCTGTTTCACGAAGTCTCGGATTCCGACCCGATCCGCGAAAAATATCCGATGCTGTTCCTCACGCAGCGTCCCCCGGGGCACAGCAATATCGGACCCTCGCTGCACCTGGATCTGATGGCAGCCAACCGGCGGCAACTGCTGGACGCGGGCCTGCGGCCGGAGTCGATCACCGTGATCGGCGACTGCACGCGCTGCCAGAACAACCGCTATTTTTCATACCGCGGGGAACAGGGATTCACCGGGCGCATGCTCTCGGTCATCGGAGTCCGTGGTTCCGGGGAAGCTCTGATAAAGCAGTGAAACCACCCCGCAGGGGCTGAAGCCCAATTCATTTGCGAGCTATTACGGCACGGCTGAAAGCCGTGCCCCTTCAAAACGGCCGCAGGGCTGAAGCCCGAATCCTTCTTGCGGCGGTTACGACACGACCAAGGTCGTGCCCTGATACAAAACCGAGTTTTTCCGCAAGCTGTGGAGCGGTGCCCCTTCAAAACAGCGACTTAATCAGACGTTCCTTAGTCTCGGCAGCGCAAAATCTGGCTCCCGGCTGTGCGCTACATGCGAATCTCTGTCCTGTGCCGGATGCTGAGGACCGGCGATTTCGCCTGCGCAATGATGCTGTAGACGGTGTCATCGCCATGGATCGGCCAGAAGGAGACATCGCTGTTCACGCCCAGCACGATGAGGTCGGC
>JBEKIN010000392.1:0-3927 GCA_050011735.1 Acidobacteriaceae bacterium
CTGCTCTTTGCTCGATTCGCTCAGGCTGGGCCGAGTTCGGTCGCTGCCTACTCAATCCCCACCCACGCCAGCACCGCGTCGATATGCGCCGCCGCCGTATTGATGTACGTCACCCCCGCGTACTTGAAGCAGGTCTGCATCGAGAGCCCCGGAAACGCCAGCGGCAGCTCGGCGCATGCCAGGCACACCACGGGGTCGCCTTCGAACGGCCAGCTCGCCTTCACGATTCTGCCCATCTTCACCGCTGCCCCCTTCACCCTCCCGCGCTGCAGCTCCTCGATCAGGGTGTTCGTCTTTTCGCGCGCAACCTCGCCGCTCGGCGTCGCCAGCTCCACCCCGTGCTTCGCGAAAGCTTCGCGAATCTTCGCCGACCTCATCGTCAGCGGCGTTCCCAGCAGCAGAACCTGTCGCGCCCCCATCCGCGCGCACTCTTTGGCGGTCGCATCCAGGATGCTGATCACCGGAATCCGCACCCCGCGCACGATGGCCTCGAATCGGTGATGCAGCGTGTTGCACGCGATCAGCGCCACGTCGGCGCCGGCCGCCTCAAGGCGCAAAAGAGCGCTTCGGTTGTACTCGTCAAACCGGCGCCACGTTGTCTCGTCCTTATCGTTGCCCAGCAGCGCTAAGGCTCTGGCCAGATCCAGCGACTCGATCGCGATCTCCGGCGTCGAGGGCGTCCCCGGCAGCTTTCTTGCTCGATGCCACGCGTTGGCGCGTTGGCAAATCTCCGAGTAATACTCCACCGTCGCTCGCCATCCCACCCCACCCACGATCCCGATTTTCTTCATCCCCGTCCTTGGCGTGCTTATCCTGACCCGAACATCTCCACGATCTTCTGCGTGCTTGTCGCTCTCTTCGCGAATCCGAACGTCCCCCGCTCCTTCAGCTCCTTCGCCGCGCTCAAAAACGCCCCCAGCGCCACCCGGCACAGAGCGCTGCCCACACTCACCCGCCGTACCCCCATCTCCGACAGCTCATCCAGGCTCAGCGTCAGTCCGCCAAGCCCCATCAGCACATTTACCGGGCGATCCACTGAGCGGATCACCGCCGCAATCTCTTCCTTCAGCGTCAGTCCCGGCGCATATAAAACATCCGCGCCCGCCTCCTGGTACGTCCGCAGACGATGAATCGTATCCTTCAGATCCGCCCGCCCGTACAGGTAGTTCTCCGCGCGCGCCGTCAGCGTAAACCTGAATGGCAGCGACCGCGCCGCCGCCGCGGCGGCCTCGATCCGCTCGATAGCCAGCTCGAGCGGATAAATGGGATCTTCCGCCCGGCCTGTCGCGTCCTCGATCGACCCTCCCACCAGTCCCGCTTCCGCCGCCATCCGAATCGTCTCCGCCACCGTTTCCGGGCTGTCGCCGAATCCGTTCTCCAGATCCCCGCTCACCGGCAGCTCCGTCGCCGATGCGATCGCCGCCACGTTCGCCAGCGTTCGCTCCCGCCCCACCGTCCCGTCCTTCCGCCCCAGCGTGAACGCATTCCCTGCGCTGGTCGTCGCCAGTGCCTCGAATCCCATGTGCGTCAGCATCCGCGCTGTCCCGGCATCCCAGGGGTTGGGAATGATGAAGGCTCGCGTCCTCTCATGTAATGAACGAAATTCGTCGCTTTTTTCCTTTTGTGTTCGCTGCGTCATTGCCTCTTCTCCCCCGCCGCCAAAATCGAGAAGGTCTCCTCGACCGTCTCCAGAAAGGTTCGCTCTTCGCGCAGAATCAGCCGCTGCGTCTCCGCCATCGCGAAGTTTTCCCGCGCCTCGGCATCATTTCTTAGACGCGCCCGATACGCCTCATACGCCGCAAGGCTCTCGAACGCGATCAGCCCCCACGCGATGTCGTTCGTCCCCTCATGCGGCAGAAAGTACCCCACCAGATGCCCGCCGCACCGTGGAATGATCCGTCCCCACTTCTCCGCATACTTCCGGAACGCCTCTTTCTGAAACGGATCGATCTGATACCGGATAAAGCACGTGATCCTCATCTCGCCCTCCTCCTCCTTTGATTGGCCACCCGCGCCGCGATTCCCGCCATAGCCACTTTTGCGCCACAGAGCGGCGGAAGTGCTCCCCGCTGCGCCCAAAAGCAGCGCCCGGCGCGTGATCCTGGCTGCTCCCATACCCCCAGCATGGCCCTTGCTGTGCAACCATACTTCGTCTACGGTGAAACCATGGAATTAGAAGTGAGGCGAACCTCAGCCTTAGAAGCGCGGCGAGCCTCATCCGCGGAAATACGGCGAGCCTCAGCCGCGCAATCGACTCCCGCAACCGTCCCCGACCAGCGCGTCGACGACGCCGTCTCCTCCATCGCCGCCGCCATCGGCGAGCCCGCCCGCACCCGCATGCTCTACTCCCTCATGGACGGCCACGCCCGCACCGGCACCGAACTCGCCATCGTCGCGGAAGTCTCCCCCTCCACCGCCAGCGTCCACCTCAACCGCCTCAAATCGGAAAATCTCGTTCGCGTCCACGCCCAGGGCCGTCACCGCTACTTCGCGCTCGCCTCGCCCAACGTCGCCCGCGCCCTCGAGCGCCTCAGCGTCCTCGCCGGGGGCGCTCGCCGCCCCTTCGTCCCCCACACCCCTGAGCATCTCCGCGCTGCGCGCTCCTGCTACGACCACATGGCCGGAGCCATCGCCGTCTCCCTCCACGACTGTTTCCTTCGCGCCCGCTGGATCGAGCCCCTCCGCCGACCCTCCGCCCGCCGCTCCGCCCCTTCCGCCCTCGCCACATACGACCTCACCCCCGAAGGAACCCGCGCACTCGCCGCCCTCGGCCTCGACCTCGAAGCCGCCCATGCCCAGCGCCGCCGCTTCGCCTACGCCTGCCTCGACTGGAGCGAGCGCCGTCCCCACGTCGGCGGCGCCCTCGGAGCCGCCCTCCTGTCGCTCGCTCTCTCCCGCAAATGGCTCGCCCGCGAACTCGACAGCCGTGCCCTCTTCATCACCCGCCTCGGCCGCAGCGAACTAAACGCCCGCTTCGGCCTTGAGCTGTAGCCCCTGGCCCCTGAAGTTCGCGGAAAGAAACCCGAAAAGCTCCCCAACCAACCCCCTGACCAACCCCACTCCCCCAACCCCCCGACCATCCCCCAAATCGTCCCCCGGCCTGGTTCACCCCATAGCAAGTAGCGAACGCCGCGCACCATCCCTCTGTCCACAACTTGCTTCTCTGCTTCGGCTCCGAAGTACCCTACCCGGTCCATTTTGGAAAAGCGCGCGGCGGTCCAAGTTTCCAGGAGAAAAAAACGAGGCACCCGGCCAGGTTCACCCCATAGCAAGAAGCTTAAGCTCACGCCGTGCGCTGGTCGTACTACTGAACGTCAGCTTCGCCGTAAAACCCGCAAATGAATCCGCCTCTGGCCTCAGCCCCGCACCGACGCCTGGATCGACGGAGTCCCGGCCACCGCTGCCTTCACCGCCGGATCCGTCGCAATCAGCTCCAGCAGCGCATGCGTCATCTTTTCGTCGATCTCCGCGGCCTCCTGAATCTCGACCGGAAAGCGCACCCAGAGTTGGAACACGCCGCCGCTGAGCTGCAGCCTCGACTCGACCGCGGGCGAGTCGATCGACGCCTGCATCCATTGCTGCACCGCCTTGTGCTGCCGTTCGATGCTCTCGCGGTATCCCTCGAACACCGCGTGCACCGCCCTCACGATCGCGTCGCACACAACTTTGTAATCCGCTCCCTCGGCCAGCTTCACCGTCAGTTCATGCCACGCATACCCGGTCCCGGGCAGCTGTTTGTACAGCGGCGTCCCCGCCTGAAACAGAACCGCATTCGAAAATACCGCCACCCGTCCCGTCGGATTCAGCGCGTTCCCGCTCCCCGCCAGTTCCATCAGATAGAAACGTACCAGGCCAACATCGATCACGTCCCCGGTCACCGCCGCCACCGTGATCCGGTCGCCCACGCGAATCCCGTAGCGGCCCACG
>JBEKIN010000393.1:0-3925 GCA_050011735.1 Acidobacteriaceae bacterium
GGTTTTTTGCGGCTTCCTGAAGAATGCTGCGAAGGGACTCGAAGATTTTTTCCATGGAGACGCTGCCGAATCCGCTGCCGATGAGCTCGAGGCCGGAGCTGCGGAGGGTGGCGGCGTGGAGGCTGATAGTGGGGCCGGCACTGTTGCCGATCTGGATGTAGCGGAGGCGGGCGGCGGCGTGGTCGAGGCCTTTTTGCACGACGGCGGCGAGGAAGGCTTCGGCGGGAGGACCCCACAAGTAGTCGAGGACGACATCCAGCCCCAGGTTGATTTCGGTGCGGAAGGCGGCGATGAGGGCTTCGCGATCCTGGTTGAGGGAGATGACGGAGTCGGCGCCGAGGGATTTGGTTTCTTCGAGGGCGTGGGGATTGCGGCCGACGGCGACGACGCGTTTTGCGCCGAGGCGACGGGCGATCTGCACGGCGAGGTGGCCGGCGCAGCCGGTAGCGCCGAGGATGAGGATGCTTTCGCCGGTGACGAAATGAGCGCGATGCGCAAGTGCGGCCCAGGAAGACATGGCGGGGTTCACCATGGCGGCGACGACGGCGTCGTCGAGGTTGGCGGGAAGAGGCGTGCACATGGCGCGCCTGGAAATGGAGCGCTCGGCGAAGGTTCCATAGGGAGGGTGCGATGAGCCGAAGAGGACGCGGGTTCCGTCGTCGAGCCGACCGACGCCGTCGACGCCAGGAATCAAGGGCAGCTGGCCGGTGCTGCCGTAGTGGGCTCCTTTTGCGAGAGCTCTGACGATGGGATGGAGGCCGGCGGCGGTGACGTCGATGAGGACTTCATCGGCAGATGGGACGGGGTCGGGGAAGGATTCGTAGCGGGGCGGCTGATCGTAAGAATGGACGACGGCGGCGTTCATGAAGGGGTCTCCCGAAATACTGTATTGGATTCTGCGCGTGGCGCAACGGTGCACAGAGTGCAGCCGCGGGATTGGCTTAAGCTAGCACAGGAGGAAAACGCATGGACGCGAAAACTGCGGCGCGGGAACGGTTTGATGTGGAACGGGCGGGACTGATCGAGCTAAGCCATCGGATCCATGCGGATCCTGAGCTGGGGTTTGAAGAGGAGAGGGCTTCGACGCGGCTGTGCGAGTCGCTGGATGCAGTGGGATTCGAGGTGGAGCAGGGGATTTGCGATCTGCCGACGGCGTTTCGCGCGACGGTGGGGTCGGGACCGCTGCACATTGGAATCTGCGCGGAGTACGACTCGCTGCCGGGGATTGGGCATGCTTGCGGGCACAACATCATCGCGGCGTCGGCGGTGGGAGCGGCGCTGGCTGCGGCGAAGGTGGCGGACGAAGTTGGGCTGACGATCAGCGTGATCGGGACGCCTGCGGAAGAGGTGGGCAACGCGAGCGGGAAGATTCTGATGCTGGAGCGGGGCGGGTTCGAGGGGATTCACGCGGCGATGATGGTGCACCCAGCGCCGTTCGACATGCTGCGCGCGAAGATTATCGCGGCGTCGATGTTCGAGGTGCAGTGCACGGGGAAGGAGTCGCATGCGTCGGCGTTTCCGGAGCTGGGTGTGAACGCGGCGGATGCGCTGACGATTGCGCAAACGGCGTTGGGGCTGCTGCGGCAGCATATTCGGTCGACGGATCGGATTCATGGGATCGTGACGAACGGCGGGGCTGCGCCGAATGTGGTTCCGGCACACACTTCGGCGCGGTACATCATCCGGTCGGAGACGCTGGATCAGCTGGCGGAGCTGCGGCCAAAGGTTTACCGGTGCTTTGAGGCGGGAGGGTTGGCGACCGGCGCGAAGGTGGAGATCACGGGCGGCGACAAACCGTATGCCGAGATGCTTCACGATAACGATATGGCTGTGCTGTATCGGGCGAACTCCGAGGCGCTGGGGCGGCCGTTTCCGAATCTCGGAGAGTGGGAGACGCGGCCGACGGGATCGACGGATATGGGGAATGTGTCGCGGGCAATGCCGTCGATTCATCCGATGATCGGGATCAATTCGCTGCCGGCGGTGAATCATCAGCCGGAGTTCACGGCGCACTGCGTGACGGCGGATGCGGACAAGGCGCTGATCGACGGCGCGATGGCGATGGCATGGACCTGCGTGGATCTGGCGAAGAACAAGGTAGTGCGGGAGCGGCTGATCGCGGGACGGTGAAGGAGCGTTGGTCTCTGATCGATCTTTTTAGTTGCCGGAGGGTGCGGGGGCGGCGTTGCGCGGGTGGACGTAGTAGACGAGGCCGAGGTAATCGTCGGTGAGCAGGAAGCTGTCGGGGCCGACGCGGAGAATGCCGCAGGGACGGCCGTGCACGGTGGGCCTGCCGTGGTCGAAGGTGAGGAAGCCGGTGATGAAGTCGCGAGGCGTGCGGTCGGTGGGCGTGAAGCGGACGACGCGATAGCCTGAGCCGATGCGCGGGTGACTGGCTCCATGAAGGGCGACGAGGAAGCTGTCGTGGAGAGTGGGATTGGGCTCGGCGAAGTATTCGAAGCCGAGCGGCGAGCTGTGCGCGGTGAAGGTGGTGAAGGCCGGAGGGACGCGCTCGCAGGAGGCGAGCGGCGCGGGAGCGTGGCCCAGCGCGGCGTTGGGATCGGGGGCAAATGCGTGTCCGCCACCCGCGGTGAGATTGGCGCCGGAAGCGGCGACGCCGGCTTGCTTGCCGTAGACCGAATCGCTGGATGAGGGAGGGACGTGGGCGATAGCGCTGGGATTGTTGAGAGACGGGAGCGGCGTGGTGTCGTGGACGGGCTTGCCTGCGGCGAAGTAGCAGGTGGGCCAGCCGTAGTTGAGCGGAGGGTTGGGCGCGGGGTCGACGGCGAAGAAGGTGTCTTCGGGAAGCTTGTCGCCGAGATGGTCGTCGCCCATGTTGGTGGCAAAGAGCGCACCGTTGTTGAGGGCGGGGACATAGTGGAGGTCGACGGCATTGCGCATGCCCTGGGCGGTGACGGCGGGGTGCTGACCGTCAGGATCCATGCTGACGATGGCGGCGCGGAGGAGCTCGCGCTCCTGACAATAATTGCAGGAGGAACCCGCGGAGACGAAGACGCGGGTTGAGCCGTTGACGGGCGCGATGGTGACGGTGCGAGTGAGGTGCCAGCCGCCGTATTTGTAGTTGAGGCCGTAGTCGGGGAAGCGAATGAGGGTTTCTGGCGGCGCCGAGGGCGCGCTGTCACCGGGATTGTAGCGGTAGCGGACGAGCTTGTCGGTGAGTGGAACATAGAGCCAGGTTTGGTCTGTGGCGGGGTCGGTCCAGAAAGCGATGTTGTTGGGGTTGCGGAGGTGGTCGAGGTAGTGGGCGATGTGAGTGAAGGTGTGGGTTTGCGGGTTCCATCCTTCGAGGATGAAGACCGAGCCTTGGGTGTTATCGGATAGGTCGTGCATGCCGGTGACGAAGATGCGGTTGTCGGGCGAGCGTGCGAAGAAGCGAACGCGATGCAGGCCTGATGCGGCTACTTCGATGTCGAGGGGCTCGGGCAGAGTGAGGGTGATGGATTTGCCCGGGGCGTAGCGGAGGGTGTGCGGGGTTTGCGCGGGTGCGGGGATTGCGAGGGTGAGAAGCAGCGCGAGCGCGGCGCAGAGGAGACGTTGCTGCATGCTATCGAGGATAGACGGGGGGACGATGAAATTGCGTGGGGTTGAAGTGGCGTCGGCTCGAGGCTGATTGCTTTCGGTTTTATGAGTTACTTATCTTTTCTGTAAGGATTGCCCAGCGTTCATAGATCGCATCATGCTGCTTCTGCGCCGATTCCAGCTCCGCCAACGCCTGTGTCAGCGCATTCGCATCGGTTGCGAGCGCAGGATCGTCGACGCGTTCGCGCGCAGCCTGGAGTCTTGAATCCGCTGCGTCGACGCGCACTTCGATGCCGTCGTACTCCCGTTGTTCGATGTAGGAGAGCTTCTTTTTTGAGGCTGTCGCTGAAGCAGTCTGCCGCGCCTGCTTTGCGCCATTGGCGGT
>JBEKIN010000394.1:0-3924 GCA_050011735.1 Acidobacteriaceae bacterium
CTCGGTGGTCACTTTCAGCCGCGCATTCGTCTGGTCCAGAGCCGAGCCCAGCTTCTGATTCTGCTGTTGTGCCGTAGCCAGCTGCGCCTCTGCATGCGTCAGCCGCCCCGCCAGCGTGTAGCTCCAGATCAGCCCCGCAATCGCGCACAGCACCGCCACCGCCAGCACCCCGATAAACAATCCCGAATAGCTCCTCTGCTCCGGCACTTCAGCTGTCTCGTCCATTTCTGCTCTTCGCTCCTTTCCGGGTACCACTGTTGCGCAATGTATCCCAGGATCGCCTGCCCCTGCAATCTCCACTTCCGCCTCCGCCTTCTTCTGCAACCCTCGCTCGCAGCGGATAATCTATGAGATATGCCCCGCTATCAATACCGTGAGATTGAGCCAACCCGCGAAGCCAAAGAAGTCTTCGACCGCTGGGTCGATTACCTCGACGATGAGTTTTCCCGCCATTCCAACGTCGCCCTGCGCGGCGAAATCGTCCGCGACAATCTCCACCAGCTTCTGCTCGGACGCCCCCACGGCGGTCGCCTCAACTTCACCCTCGCCACCGAGCTGCCATTCAACGTCCTCCAGCTCTCACTCGATCCCGCCAACGTCACCCTTGAGCCCGAGTACTACGGCGACATCGACGTCGATCGCTACGCGCTCATCAAGCCCCTCGTCTGGTTCTGGCGCATGTTCGATCGTTCCCCCGTCGCCCTCAATCACTGGCTCGGTTTCCGCCTCCGCGCCATGCTCGGCAAGCACATCTTCAAAAGCATCGGCAACAACGTCAAGATCTATCACGGCGTCGAGTTCACCTTCGGCTACAACCTCACCCTCGAAGACGACGTCATCATCCACAACCACGTCCTCCTCGACGACCGCGGCGAGCTCATCATCCGCAAGGGCTCCTCCATCTCCGATTACGCCGCCGTCTTCTCCCATGCTCACGATCCCGTCGAAGCCTGCATCATCGAGCATCGCCGCACTGAAGTCGGACCCAACGCCCGCGTGACCTACCGCTCCCTCGTCATGCCCGGCGTCCGCGTTGGCCAGGATTCCATGCTCGGTGCTCAGGCCGTCGCCACCCACGACCTCGAACCGAACTCCATCGTCGGCGGCATTCCCGGCCGCAAAATCATGAGCAAGAGAGACGCCCACCGCCTCGGCGAAAAAGACGGCGATGGTCCGTGCGAGGAACTCCCCCCCAACGACTGAGCCACTTCGCTCAGCTCCCTGCTCCCGGCTCCCAGGTGCCTTCCTGATACCATCGAATCGGCTTTCCGATGGATCAAACCCATATCATCATTGCGATCTTCGAGTTCGCTGTGCTCCTTTTTTCGCTCAGCCTCCACGAAGCCGCGCACGCCTGGATGGCCAATCGCCTCGGTGATCCTACTGCCCGCATGCTGGGCCGCGTCACCCTCAATCCCATCAAGCACATCGATCTGCTGGGCACCGTCATCCTGCCCATCATCATGCTGCTCGTTAACACCGGCTTCCTCTTCGGATGGGCCAAGCCCACCCCCGTCACGCCCGCCAACTTCAAAAACGTCACCCGCGACGACATCCTCACCACCGTTGCCGGTCCGGGTAGCAACCTTTTCGCCGCCATCGGCGCCACGCTGCTCATGCTCCTCCTCTCCCGTACCAGCGTCAGCGGCGCCAACATCGTGCATCAGATCGCCGGTACCGGCGGACTCGACCCGACGCTCATGGCCTCCAGCCCCGTACTCTACCCGCTCGTCTTTCTCTTCTATCTCGCGATGATCCTCAACCTCATCCTCGCCGCCTTCAATCTGCTCCCCCTGCCCCCGCTCGATGGCTCCCACGTCTTCCGCCACATGCTCCCTTACAAGGCTCTGCGCTTCTACGACTCGATGGGGATGATCAGCCTCCTCATCATTTTCGTTTTGGGCGGCCGTGTCGTCGGCTTCATCGTCGCCCCCGCAATCAACTTCCTGCGGGAAGTCCTGCTCGCTTTTTAACCTGCATTCCGATCCATGACGTCCCACAGAATGACGCTCAGTTCATCAACCTCGTTTCGCCTCTCCGCCGCAACCGCGGCCATCGCGATTCTCGCCGTTCTCGCCATCCGTCCGGCGCGCACCGAGCAGCACTCCTTCCGCGCCGCCGATGGCCGGTTCCTCCTCGACGGCAAACCCTTCCGCATCGTCTCCGGCGAAATGCACTACGCACGCGTCCCGCGAGAATATTGGCGCGACCGCCTGCGCATGGCCAAAGCCATGGGCCTCAACGCCGTCACCACCTACGTCTTCTGGAATGCCCACGAACCACGCCCCGGCGTCTACGACTTCTCCGGCAACCTCGACGTCGCCGAGTTCGTCCGTGAAGCTCAGCAGGAAGGCTTCTACGTCATCCTCCGCCCCGGTCCCTACTCCTGCGCCGAGTGGGAATTTGGCGGCTTTCCCGCATGGCTTCTCAAAGATCCCAACATGGTCGTGCGTTCGCGCAACCCGCAGTTCCTTGCCGCCGCGCGCGCGTGGCTCCTGCGTCTCGGCAGGGAAGTGGCGCCTCTCCAGATCGGCAACGGCGGCCCCATCATCGCCGTCCAGGTCGAAAACGAGTATGGCAGCTACGGCGACGACCACGAGTACATGGAGGACATCCACCACATCCTCATCGACGCCGGCTTCACCAAATCCCAGCTCTACACCGCCGACGGCGCGGAAGAAATCCCGCGTGGCAGCCTGCCTGAACTCCCTGCCGTCATCAACTTCGGTCCCGGCGAGGCGCAGCGTTCCTTCGACGCATTAAAGAAGCTCCGCTCCGAAGGCCCCTTCATGAACGGCGAATACTGGGACGGCTGGTTCGATCACTGGGGCGCGCCCCACGCGCATACCGACGCCCACCAACAGGCCAGCGACCTCGACTGGATCCTCCACGAGGGCTACTCCATCAGCATTTACATGTTCCACGGAGGCACCAGCTTTGGCTGGATGAACGGCGCTAACTCCAACGGCAAGAACTATGAGCCCGACGTCACCAGCTACGACTACGACGCTGCCCTCGACGAATCCGGCCATCCCACTCCCAAGTACTTCCTCTTCCGCGATGTCATCGCGCGCGATACCGGCATCACTCCGCCTCCTGTCCCGGCCGCGCCCGCAGCCATCGCCATTCCCGCGTTTACCATGGACCGCGTCGCCTCGCTCTGGGACAACCTGCCGCCGCCAGTTCACTCCGAACAGCCTCTCACTATGGAAGCGATGGATCAGTCCAACGGCTACGTCCTCTACCGCACGCAGATTGACGGCCCCGTCAACGGCGACCTCTCCATCGGCGCCGTCCATGACTACGCCCAGGCCTACATCGACGGCAAGCTCGCCGGCGCCATCGACCGCCGCCTCGGCCAAACCTCACTCCCCGTGCACACTGACCGCCCCCGCGCCCGCCTCGATATTCTCCTCGAAAACACGGGCCGCGTGAACTTCGGTTCAGCGCTTCCCGGCGAACGCGTCGGCCTCCTCAACGGCGTCACCCTCGCCGGCCATCCGCTCATCGGCTGGGACAACTACTCGCTGCCCATGCTTTCGTCAGGAACCCTCAAATGGCGTTCGCCCTGCCAGGGCCCCTGCTTCTATCACGCCACCTTTACCCTCGACCACCCTGCCGACACCTTCCTCGACACCAGCCAACTCGGCAAAGGCATGGTCTGGATCAACGGCCGCCCGCTCGGCCGCTTCTGGAGCGTCGGTCCGCAAAAGGCGCTCTATCTGCCCGCGCCTTTCCTCAAAGCCGGCCGCAATGAAGTCGTCCTCTTCGATCTCAACGGCGAGCAAGGACGAACCCTGCAGGGCCTCGACCACCCCGTCCTCGACGCCCCGATCGCAAAGTGACCCAAATAAAACTGCGGGAGAAGATTTCCTCCTCCCGCATCTCATTTTTTGAACACTGAACACTGAACACTGAACACTG
>JBEKIN010000395.1:0-3921 GCA_050011735.1 Acidobacteriaceae bacterium
CGCGTCGCCGGCGTGAGCGGCACGGTGGAGTTGATGACGCTGCGCAGGACGCAGGTGCGGGACGGCGATGGGACGCTCTACATCGTGCCGAATTCGCAGATCACGACGGTGGCGAATCTGACGCGGGACTTCTCGGTGGCGACGATCAATGTGTCGGTGGACTTTTCCGCGAATCCGGACGAGGTGATGGCGCTGCTGAAGGATGTGGCGATGAGCGTGAGGAACGATCCGGCGTACAAAGATGTTTATTTGGCGGATCCGGCGCTGCTGGGGGTGGATTCGATCAAGGGATCGCAGGTAATTTATCCGGTGCAGCTGAAGACGCTGCCGAATCAGCAGTGGGCGGCGGAGAGGGAGACGCAGCGGAGGATCCGGCTGGCGCTGGACGAGAAGGGGATTCTGCCGGGGGATCCGAATCGGATTTACAGCAGGGCACAGAGCTCAGAGCACAGAGCGCAGGAAAACCGGCAGGCGGGCCCGGGTGTGGAGCATGAGGGGGCGAAGGCGGATCCGACGGCGGCGAAGTCGACGGAGGCGAATCCGTTTACCGGCGAATCGTGATCAGTGATCAGTGAACAGTGAACAGTGAACAGTGATCCGTGATCATGGAACGGAGATCAGTTGTCAGCGATCAGAAAAAGCCGGTTAGGTGGCTACTGATCACTGCAGTTCGCTAGTCGCCGAAGGTGGGGGTAGGTTGGGGCGCGGCGGCGATCGACGCGTTGCGGCGGGGCGAAGGGTCGGGGACGGAGCGGGGTTCGCCGAGGCGGAAGTGTCCGATGGATTCCTGGAGGCGGTCGGCGCCAGCGCCCACGGACTGGACCAAGCCTTTGGTGACGGGGCTGGCAGCGTTGCCTTCTTCGCCGAGCTGGTTGATGACCTCGAGGTTCTGGCTGAATTCCTGAGCGGCGATGGATTGCTCGGTGGAGGCGGTCGCGATCTGGGCGATCATGGATTCGACCTGGTCGGTGGCGGCCATGATGCGTTTGAGGGAGGCGCCGGCGCGGGCGGTGATTTCCATCCCGTGGTTCACCCGATCGGTGCCGGATCCCATGGCCTGGACGGCTGCCTGGGTGTTGGCGGTGATGCTCTCGATCATCTGCGCGATTTCACTGGTGGCATTGCGGGTGGATTCGGCGAGGCGGCGGACTTCACCGGCGACGACGGCAAAGCCGCGGCCCTGTTCGCCGGCGCGGGCGGCTTCGATGGCGGCGTTGAGGGCGAGCAGGTTGGTTTTCTGCGCGATTTCTTCGATGACGTTGACGATGCGGATGATCTGCTCGGATTCTTTGCCGAGGCGCTCGACGGTTTCCGCGGTCTGGGAAACCGACTCGGAGATGGTGTTCATGCCGGCCAGCATTTCTTCGACGATGGCGCCGCCTTCACGGGCGACGGTAGCAGCTTCGCGAGCCTGGTCGGAGGCGGTTTGGGCGTGGCCGGAGACTTCGGCGATGGAGATGGACATTTCCTGCATGGCGCTGGCGGCCTGGTGGGTCTGCGCGCTCTGCTGGCTGGTGCGGTTCCAGGCCTGGGCGCCGGCGCGGGCCAGGTCTTCACAGTTGTCGTGGAGTGTGCCGGAGGTTTCCTTGATGGCGGCGATCACACCCTGAATGCTTTGCTGCATGCGATCCATGGAATGGGCGAGGTCGCCGACATCGTCCTCGGCGTCGACATGGACGGGCTCACCGGTGAGATTGCCCTCTGTAATGGAGTGAGCGCGCTCGGCGAGCCGGCGGATGGTGGCGATGGTGCGGTGCGAGGTGAGCTCCAGCGCAATCAGGGCGAGAGAGCCGCCGCAGACGGCAATGGCCCAGAGCGAAATGGACTGCGTGCGGCTGAGGCGAAGCACCTCGGTGAGGGCAGCGAGGGCGGTAGACCCCATCAGGAGTCCGGTGATCAGGCGCAGTTTGTAGCCGAAGGGAATGCGGGCGAAGAGGTTCATACATGTCTCCACAGTCGCTGGGGGAGATTGGTTCTGGATGGCTTGCCGGCGGGCTCAGGGAAGGATTCCAGTAGCAGCGGTTCCTGGTTCACCGCGCGGGGACCGGTGGGCTGAATGCACCGGAGTGGTTGCCGGAAAGCACGCCACAGCGCAGCCTGACGCCTGCGGCTGGGCGAATAAAGAGACGAGAGCAACGGAAGCCTCCGCTGGACAAAATACGGGCAGGCGGACGGGGTCCAGCGGACTGCGCCCGCACTGCGGCGTTCAAGGTGGATATCGGCGTGGCCAAGGGAAGAATTAGCGGGAGGCAGGCGGGATTTCGTCGAAGGTGAGGTTTTGGGCGGTGCTGCTGGTGGTTTGGCGCCACTGATCGAAGAGGCGGCCGTAGCTGAGCGTGAGGAACTGGCCGGGGTCGACGCCGAGTTTGCGGCCGGTTTCGTCGATCCAGTCCGCGGGCCCTTCGAGCTCGGCGTAAACGCCGATGGGGGTTTCGTCGAGCACGCAGTGGCCGGTTGCGTCGGCGAACTCGGTGCGCCATTTCTCGTAGATGAAGGCGGGCTCAAGGCCGAGCTGGGTGAAGATGCGGCCGAGGGCCTCGCCGTCCTCGACCTCGGTTTCGGTTTCCTCGCGATGCTTGTGGCGGGCGGTGGGGTCGTTGTTTTGCGGGAGGCATTTATGAGTGAGGACCCAGCGGTCGCCGTATTTGCGGACGCGGAGGATGGTGGTTTGCGAGCGGAGGCGGCGGTCGGGGGTGTCGTAGAGGATGTTGCGCTCGAAGGTGCGCGGAGTTTCCTCGTGGAAGCCGGCAGCGCGGAGGCGGCGGATGAGTGCCTCGGGATCGGGGACCGGGAATTTGACTTCGATTTCCAGGGGCATAAAAGACAGGGTAAAGCGAGCGAGAAGCAGTTAGCAAAAAGCGTTTAGCGAAAAACGTTTAGCAAGAAAACTTTTAGCGAGAAGCGTTTAGCGAAAAGCGAGCTGACGGCGAGCACGCAGCGAGCATGAGTGAGTCCGCGAGTTTGCGGAGAGCGGACGCGCTGCGCGCGTTTTCCCATGTCTCAAAATCGAGACATGGGGCACCCACATTGTCGCCGGGCCGTAGCATAGAGTTCGGGAGGGAGAGCGTGGAGACGCTGCGGCTCACGGTGGATGTGGGCGGTTTGGAGAGTGAGGATTCGCGGCACGCGATAGCGCGGGCGGCGGAGATTCTGCGGTCGGGCGGGACGGTAGCGTTTCCGACGGAGACGGTGTACGGGCTGGGGGCGAATGCGCTGGACGTGGCCGCGGTGGGGAAAATTTTTTCGGCGAAGGAGCGGCCGGGCTGGGATCCGCTGATCGTGCATATCGGCGAGCGCGCCATGCTCGGCCAGGTGGCGGCGGAGGTCAGTGAGGAAGCGGAACGGCTGATGGATGCGTTTTGGCCAGGACCGCTGACGCTGCTGCTGCCGCGCAGCACGCAGCTCCCGGAGCTGGTGACGGCGGGGCTGGAGAAGGTGGGCGTGCGGATGCCGGCGCATCCTGTAGCGCATGCGCTGCTGGTGGCCGCGGGGGTGCCAGTGGCGGCGCCGAGCGCGAACCGGTTTGGACGGATCAGCCCAACAAGCGCGTACCACGTGGCCGAGGATCTGGAGGGCCGGATCGACGCGATTCTCGATGGCGGAGAGACGACGCACGGGGTGGAGTCGACAGTGGTGGATGTGCGGGAGGGAGAGTGCGTGATTTATCGGCCGGGGATCGTCACGCTGGAGCAGCTTCGCTCGGTGTGCAGCGGTGAAGTTGAGGTGATGGCGGAGGCGGAACGCGAGGAAGGCGAGTCCCGGAAGGCGGCGCCGGCGCCGGGGATGGGCGCGCGGCACTATGCACCGCAGGCGCGCCTGGTCTTAGTGGAAGGAATCCAGCCGGGCCTGGAGGCGGCGCTGATGGTGGAAGTGAATCGCCTGGAGGAGGCCGGCGAAGTGGTGGGGGTGATGGCTCCGGAG
>JBEKIN010000396.1:0-3916 GCA_050011735.1 Acidobacteriaceae bacterium
CACCCGTCTCGACCGGAACCGGCCCTTACGCCGTCCTGGTCGATTCCACCGGCAGCTACGTCTACGTGATCAATCGCACTCCGGGCACGATCAGCGCCTTTCTGCTCACCAACACCGGCGCTCTGACTGCGATTTCCGGCTCGCCCTTCACTACCGGCTCTCTTCCCGTAGCCATGGTCGAGGACAAAAGCGACAGCTACATCGCCGTCATCTGCACCGGAGGCAATCCCGATCTGCAGGTCTTCAAGTTCAACTCAAGCACCGCAGGAGCGCTCCAGAGCTTCGCCACCGCTGCGACCGGAACCGACCCAACCGAGGCTTCGAGCATCGCCGCCACGCATTAGTCGGCTGCTGCACGCGCCGGGACCGTGTCAGTCCGCCTGCAGCCTGCAGCCTGCGGGCTGCAGCCGGTACCCTGTTCCCTGCACCCTGCACCCTGCAACCTGTAACCTGTACCCTGTCGTCTGTTCCCTGGAAAATGACCGATCCCAAACCTCCCGATCACTCCAAACTCCAGAATCGGCTCACCTCGAAGCTGGACCTGAACCAGCCACGCCCGCAGAGCCACGCAAAGAAGATGGCCGCGCTCCTCACGGCCATCCACGCCCAGGAAGAAGAAATCCAAACCGGCGGCGGCGCAAAGGCCATCGAAGCCCAGCACGCCAAACAGCGTCTGACAGCCCGAGAGCGCCTCAACCTGCTCCTCGATCCCGGAACGAAATTCTTCGAACTGGGACTCTTCGCCGCCTTCGGCATGTATGAAGAATGGGGTGGCGCACCGGCTGCCGGCGTGGTCACCGGACTTGGAACCGTCGCCGACCGGCTCTGCATGATCGTCGCCAACGACGCCACGGTCAAAGCCGGCGCGTTCTTCCCCATGACCGCGAAGAAAGTGCTCCGCGCGCAGCACATCGCCATGGAGAATCGCATCCCGACGCTCTACCTGGTCGACTCCTCCGGAATCTTTCTGCCTCTGCAGGAAGACGTGTTTCCCGATCAGGACGACTTCGGCCGCATCTTTCGCAACAACGCTGTCATGTCCGCATCGGGCATTCCGCAGATCACAGCCATCATGGGGATGTGCGTCGCCGGCGGCGCTTATCTACCCGTCATGACCGATCAGGTTCTGATGACGGAAGGCAGCGGCCTCTTCCTCGCTGGTCCGGCACTGGTCCAGGCCGCCATCGGACAGAAATACTCAGCCGAAGAACTCGGCGGCGCCACCATGCACGCCGAAATCTCCGGCACGGTGGACTTCAAAGAGCCGAACGACCATCTTTGCATTGCCCGCCTGCGTTCGCTGGTCTCGAAATGGGGTCATTTCCCGCATGCGCCCTTCGATCGCACGGCGTTCGATGCCGAAAACGACAGCCCACGTTACCCCGTCAGCGAACTGCATGCGCTGCTCGATCCCGATCCCGCCAAGGCCGCGGTCAACAGCTACGACATGCACGACGTCATCGCGCGCATCGTCGACCGCAGCGAGTTCGACGAGTATCGTCCTTCCTACGGCCGCACACTCCTGTGCGGCTACGCACGCATTGGGGGCAGCGCCGTCGGCATCGTTGCGAACCAGAAGCTGCCCCAGCCGCAAACCAGCCACACCGGCGAGAAACGCGTCGAATTCGGCGGCGTCATCTACGCCGAGAGCGCCGACAAAGCCGCGCGCTTCATCATGGACTGCAATCAGAACCTGATCCCCCTGATTTTCCTCCACGACGTCAATGGCTTCATGGTGGGCCGCGATGCCGAGTGGAGCGGGATCATCCGCTCCGGCGCGAAGATGGTCACTGCCGTCGCCAACTCCGTCGTCCCGAAAATCTCCGTCATCGTCGGCGGCTCCTTCGGAGCGGGCAATTACGCCATGTGCGGCAAGGCCTACGATCCGCGCTTCATTTTCGCGTGGCCCACGGCTCGCTATGCGGTTATGAGCGGCGATTCAGCCGCCAGCACCCTGGTCGAGATTCGCATCAGGCAGCTCGAACGCGACGGGCGGCAGCTCAGCGACGAGGAAAAGCAGGAGCTGGTCGCCTCCATCAAGGCCACCTACGAAGCCCAGACCGATTGCCGCTACGCCGCAGCGCGCCTGTGGGTCGACGCCATCATCGATCCGGCCCAAACCCGCGACGCGCTACTGCTGGCCCTCGAAGCCGTCTCCCTCAATCCTGACCTTCCCAGGTTCAATCCTGGCATACTCCAGACGTAATTGCGCCAGCCCAGGGCGAGCCAAAGTGGCTCCGCCAAGGTCAGCGACCGCATTGGCCTGTTATCGCCTCGGGGAACGAGCCGGCTTCGATTGCGTCCCGATTTTGCACGCGTCGAGACCAACATGGCATCCGAGCGACAAGATGTCGGGGAGCGATTCACGCCGCAATGCGCATCCTGTCATCTAGATTTTGCCCCAGGTATGCAGGAGGTCCAACAGCGCGTCTGCCTTTCCCTCCGCATCTCCAAGCGGCATATTCGAAAGACAAACGACGGTCAGACGCTGCTCGGGGAAGCGAGCCATGTATGTCGATGTGTCCGTGTCCGCTCCGGAATAATCGAGCATTGGATGACCATAGCGTGTGCGCCACACCAGGCCAAAGGCATCGTTGTCCTTGTCGTGTTGAAATTTCTGGCGCCGGTTCATCAACTCGGTGAACGCTGGGCCCGCAAGGGACGCCGTATACCAGTTTCTGTCCCAAAGCAGAAGATCATCAAGGGTTGTGAATACCCCGCTGCCTCCAAAGTGTGGAGAGACGCGGACCAGGCGCACCCATCCATCGCCCGGTTTAATATAGATACCCACAGAGGCCAGTTCCTTGACGACTCCAGGATCGGACCGCGGCGCATACCCTGTCGCGCGATGCGGAATGACCTCCGTAGTATCATCATCGATCTCCGTGTGCGACATTCCAAGTGGACCAAAGACCCGGTCGTGCATAAACGAAGAGAAGGACTGGTGGCTCACCACCTCAACGAGTTTGGTGAGGAGCATGTAATTGATATTCCGATACGCCCATTGTGTTCCTGGAGCAAATTCGAGATTGTCGGGCCGGAGCGCGTCCCGAATCGCCTCATCCCGCGTGAAGTAATAGAACGTCGCCCAGGGATCGCCATTTTGCCGGGGCACATCGGTATATTCTTGCAGCCCGCTGGTCATGTACAACAGGTGTTCAATTCGCAGCCCATCGCCATATTTGGCGGTCTCAGGGATGTATTCCGCTACGGGGTCGGTCAGAGCGATTTTGTGATCGAGAATCAGCAGTGCAACTGCCGCGGCTGTAAACTGCTTCGATACCGACGCCAGATGAAAAGAGGTTTCCGGCGTTATCGGAATGCCATCATCGAGATTCGCAAGCCCATATCCTTTGGCCCAGGCAAACGTGCCATCTTGAATGATCGCCAGGGCATATCCGGGAGAATCCGGCGGACGGGCAAAGAGGCGGTCGATTGCAGCTTGCTGCGATCCATCCAGCCACGAGTGCTCGCTCGGTGAGGAGGTCGCGGAGACTTCTTGGGCAACCCAGCTCTGTCGACCCAAAAACACGATTGCCGCCAGAAACGTAGCAGATACTATCGCCGTCAAGTGATTCGCCATTCTGCTGGAATGGTACGGCTTCAGCTTTCGTTTCGTCCCTGTGCCCCGGAAACTCCAGCACTTCAGGCGGGTGCTCAGCATGCTCATCGGTAAATTGGAGATGCTCTCAGAATGCGTCCAGGTCTTGAGTTGACGCATTTAACAAGGCAAAGCAATCGTTGAGCTATAGCTCAGACATTTCTGGTGGGATTGGCACCGTGAAACGACCTTTAGTCCGGCAACCGCTTCGAACTCTTAGAGGATTCTCAATGAGCGCAAAATCGCCGATGGGCTCAGCGGGTTTGGATTGTTCGTAACTCTCCCAAAGTAACCTTGTCCCCTTCCGATTTCCTC
>JBEKIN010000397.1:0-3908 GCA_050011735.1 Acidobacteriaceae bacterium
AGCCGGTGTCGATGGCGAGGACGCGGGCAGCGCCGTGCTGGAGCATGCAGTCGGTGAATCCGCCGGTGGAGGCGCCGACGTCGAGGCAGAAACGGTCGCGGAGGTCGATGCGCCAATGCGCGAGAGCGGCTTCAAGCTTGAGGCCGCCCCGGCTGACGTAACGGAGGTCGGCGCCGAGGAGGCGGATGGAAGCGTCCTCCGGGATGGAGGCACCTGGCTTGTCCTGCTTCTGCTCGCTGACGAGGACGCGGCCGGCAAGGATCATGGCCTGGGCGCGTTCGCGGGTGGGGACGAGGCCGCGCTCCACCAGCAATTTGTCGAGACGGATTTTCATGGCCTGATCTTCATGGCGGGAGTTGCATGGACAAACTTCGTGAGGCGAGCGCCGCGTTCAAAACTAAAGCCGAGCGTTCCTCAGATTATGCTCTCCGCGCCGCCGCCCTATCGCGATGCGGGGGCGATGACGATAAAGTATTCGACGGCCTTTCACTGGTCCGCGATACACTGTTGCGGCTTGCGGACGGGGAGCGACAGGCTGGAAATGGAAGGGCGATGAACAACGCGAAACCGCTGGTCACACTCGCCGTGGATATTGGCGGCACCGGGCTGAAGATGCTGTGCCTGGATCAGGAGGGCAAGCCGCTCACCGAGCGGCTGCGCGTGCCCACTCCGGAACCGCCGACACCGTCGCGGCTGCTGGCGGCCCTGGACAAGCTGCGGGCGCAGATGCCGGCGTTCGACCGGGTGAGCGTCGGATATCCGGGCGTGATCAAGCGCGGGGTGGTGCGGACGGCCGCGAACCTGCATCCGCGATGGATCGGTTTCCCGCTGCAGGCGGCGCTGGAGAAGCGGTGGAAGAAGCCGGTGCGCGTGGCCAACGATGCTGCGGTGCAGGGGTTTGGGGCGATCCAGGGACGCGGTGTGGAGATGATTATTACTCTGGGCACGGGGATGGGTTCGGCGCTGTTCACCGATGGGCGGCTTTGCCCGGGGCTGGAGCTGGGACATCATCCGTGGCTGAAGAAAACGTATGAGGATTATCTGGGGCGGCGCGGCCTGAAGAAATATGGCGTGAAGAAATGGAACAAGCTGCTGCGGAAGGCGGTGGCGCAGACAGCGGCGACGTTCAACTGGGACCATCTTTACCTGGGCGGGGGCAACACGAAGCTGGTGACGCTGCAATTCCGGCCGAACGTCACGATTGTTTCGAATCTGGAGGGGCTGCTGGGCGGCGTGGCGTTGTGGCGGGATGAGGAGTAGCCAGTAGCGTTGGACGAAGCTAGCGCGTCGCCAAATGCTCGGCGTGGAGGCGCTGGAGCGGGTTGACGGTGATGCGGCGGCTTTGC
Source organism: Acidobacteriaceae bacterium (assembly GCA_050011735.1). Taxonomy (GTDB): domain Bacteria; phylum Acidobacteriota; class Terriglobia; order Terriglobales; family Acidobacteriaceae; genus Palsa-343. The sequence goes on from JBEKIN010000397.1 coordinate 1,347, forward strand.
AGGGCGGCGATGCCTTCGGCTGCGGCGCGCGCGGCGGCCATGGTGGTGATGGTGGGGATGCGCGCGAGGACCGCTGCCCGGCGGATGGCCTTCTCGTCGAAGTAAGGATCCTGGCCGCGCGGCGTATTGACGATGAGCTGGATGCGCTCGCCTTTGATGAGGTCGACGATGTTGGGGCGGCCTTCCTTCACTTTGTAGACGCGATCGACGGTCATGCCGGCTTTTTCGATGGCGTTGGCGGTGCCTTCGGTGGCGACCAGGTGAAAACCTAATTCCATGTACTGGCGGGCGAGGTTGACGAGATTGGTCTTGTCGCGATCGCTGACACTGAAGAAGACCGTGCCTTTGAGCGGGAGCTGCTGGCCGGCGGAGAGCTGCGCTTTGGCGAAGGCCTCGCCGAAGTTGTCGGCCACGCCCATGACTTCGCCGGTGGATTTCATTTCGGGGCCGAGGACGGTGTCGACGCCGGGGAATTTGTTCCACGGGAAGACGGGCGACTTGACGTAGTAGTGCGAGCCGGTTTCGAGGTCGTGCTTGCCGGAGACGTCGAGGAATTCGCGCAGACGTCGGCCGGTCATGAGGCGCGAGGCAATTTTTGCGAGTGGGATGCCGGTGGCCTTGGAAACGTAGGGGACGGTGCGCGAGGCGCGCGGATTGACCTCGATGACGAAGACTTTGTCGGGCTGGCCGGGCCTGCGCTGGATGGCGAACTGCAGATTGACGAGGCCGATGACGTTGAGTGCGAGCGCGAGCCGGCGGGTGTAGCCGCGGATGGTGTCGAGTGTGGCGGGAGCGAGATCGACAGCGGGCAGGACGCAGGAGGAGTCGCCGGAGTGGATGCCGGCTTCTTCGATGTGCTGCATGATGCCGGCGATGACGACATCGGCGCCGTCGCAGAGAGCGTCGACGTCGACTTCGACGGCGTCCTCGAGGAAATGATCGACGAGGATGGGACGCTCCTGCGAGTACTCGACGGCTTCCTTCATGTAGCGGGATACGCTTTCGCTGTCGAAGGCGATGACCATAGCGCGGCCGCCGAGGACGTAGGAGGGGCGCACGAGCACCGGGTAGCCGATGCTCTCGGCTCCGGCGATGGCTTCTTCAACGCTGGTGGCGATGACGCCGGGCGGCTGAGGAATTTGTAACTGTTCCAGTAACTTTCCGAAGCGCTTGCGGTCTTCGGCGAGGTCGATGGACTCGGGCGAGGTTCCAATGATGGGCACGCCCGCGGCTTTGAGGCGGAGGGCGAGGTTGAGCGGGGTTTGTCCGCCGAACTGGACGATCATGCCGACTTCGGCTCCGCCGGAAGCCTCGTGCTCATAAACAGCGAGAACATCTTCGAGGGTGAGCGGCTCGAAGTAGAGGCGGTCGCTGGTGTCGTAGTCGGTGGAGACGGTCTCGGGGTTGCAGTTGACCATGATGGTCTCGTAGCCGTCCTCGCGAAGCGCGAAGGCGGCGTGGCAGCAGCAGTAATCGAACTCAATGCCCTGCCCGATGCGGTTGGGACCGCTGCCGAGGATGATGACTTTGCGGTTGGGCGTGGGCGCGGCTTCGTCTTCTTCGTCGTAGCTGGAGTAGAGGTAGGGCGTGAAGCTTTCGAACTCGGCGGCGCAGGTGTCGACGAGTTTGAAAACGGGGCGCAGGCCATGGCGGCGGCGGAGGGTGCGAACCTGCTCGATGCCATCGTTGCCGGGGAGCGACCAAATTTCGGCGAGGCGCTCGTCGGAAATGCCGAGACGCTTGGCTTTTCGTAACTGTTCCGGTGACGTTTGCTCGGGGTTTGCGGGGAGCGCGGCTGTAGCGTCGGAGATTTCTTTGATTTGGTAGAGGAACCAGGGATCCATGGAGGTCATGCGGGCGACTTCGCGCACCGAATGGCCTTCGCGGAAGGCGAAGCGGATGTAGTTGAGGCGCTCGGGTTGCGGAGTGACGAGGCGCTGGGTCATGCGGCGCGCGTCGAGGACTTCGGAGCCGGACTTCCTGCCGGTTTCGAGCGAGCGCATGGCCTTCATCAGCGCTTCCTTGAAGGTGCGGCCGATGGCCATGACTTCGCCGACGGATTTCATCTGCGTTCCCAGGGTGCTATTGACGCCGGGGAATTTCTCGAAGGCCCACTTGGGAATTTTGACGACTACATAGTCGATGGTGGGTTCGAAACAAGCGGGCGTTTTGCGGGTGATATCGTTGCGGATTTCGTCCAGGCGGTAACCGACGGCCAGCTTGGCGGCGATTTTGGCGATGGGAAACCCGGTGGCTTTGGAGGCCAGAGCGGAACTGCGCGACACGCGCGGGTTCATTTCGATGATCACCATGCGGCCGTTGGCGGGGTTGATGGCGAACTGCACGTTGGAGCCGCCGGTATCGACGCCGATTTCGCGCAGGCAGCGTAGCGCGCCGTCGCGCATCATCTGGTATTCGCGGTCGGTGAGGGTTTGCGCCGGGGCCACGGTGATGGAGTCGCCGGTGTGCACACCCATGGGGTCGAAATTTTCGATGGAGCAGACAATGATGCAGTTGTCGGCCAGGTCGCGCATTACTTCCAGCTCGAATTCTTTCCAGCCG
>JBEKIN010000398.1:0-3870 GCA_050011735.1 Acidobacteriaceae bacterium
GTCGCGCTGCGCCACCACCACAATGCTCTTTTCCTCACCCAGAGAGTTGATGAGTTGAATCGAACTTTCCCGTCCAACCGTGAGCGGCAGCACCGCATGGGGAAACAGAACCGTATCGCGCACCGGCAAAACCGGCAATATGCGATCCGATCCCCCCTCCCGCTGCTTTGGGTCGCCTGGCTGGATAACACTGATAAAATCGCTAGCCATGAGTGTCCTTATATCAAATTATTACTCATTGGATTCAGCAAGTTTCAAAAAGTAGCATTCCCTCCACGACTTCCGCGCCCAATCGTTTTCACACCCAATCACCGGTTCCCCTCAACACCCTTTTCATCAACTGCTTACGTCTGGATCGCCCTCGCCGCCGCCCTGGCGGCCCTCTCCCAACCCTCTTTATCGGCCAGGCCCCGCTCGGGGTGAGATACCCCCTGCAGCCAGCCCTGCTCGTATCCTTTAGACACCTGCCGCCGCCCGATAGCGTCCCAGCTCCCGCACCATCGAGCAGTGTTTCGCGAGCATTTCCAGGGCCAGATCGGCCGTCCGTGGCTCACCCAGCTGGTAGTCCGCATAAAAAACGTATTCCCACGGCCGTCCCGGCACGGGCCGCGATTCCAGCCTTGTAATATTTGTCCCCATCCCGGCAAAAACCTGCAGCGCCTCCACCAGGCTCCCCGGCCGATTCTCCACCTTGAACGCCAGGCTCACCTTGTCCGGCCGCGCCTCCGCCTCCAGCCGCTCCCGCCTGCGGATCAGAAAAAAGCGCGTGTAGTTCTCCGCGTTGTCCTCGATCCCGGGGCGCAGAATCTCGGCACCATAATAAGCCGCGGCCCCCGCGCTGGCGATCGCTGCCGTGCCCGCGTCGCGCAGCTCCATCATCTGTTTCACGCTGCCCGCCGTATCGTAGAACGGCGCCGCCTCGATCTGCGGGTGCTCGACGAAAAATCGCCGGCACTGCGCCAGCGCCACCGGGTGCGACCAGGCCTGGCGAATTTTCTCGAACGTCGCCCCCGGCACCCCGATCAGGTTATGCCGGATCCGCAGCAGCCATTCGCTCTCCACCGCCACATCGTGCGCCAGCAGCAGATCGTAATGCTCCAGCACTGACCCGGCCAGCGAGTTCTCAATCGGGATCATCGCCGCGTCCGCTGCGCCTTCATTGACCACCGCGAACACTTCCGCCGAAAGCGTGCACGACAAAATGGTTGCCTCCGGCCGCGCTTTCAGCGCCGCTTCGTGACTGAAAGATCCCGGCTCGCCCTGGATCGCGATGCGCAACCTGCGTGAACCTCCGCTTCATTTGTACCGCAACGGCAACCCCGATCGCCCGTCCGTCCTCTACCCATAGTGGCGAGATGAAAACGGAAGCCCATCGGCGGACCAGGGCCACGGCCTTATCCCCCGCGGCCAGGCGAGCAGCTCAAACCGAAACAGTCAGCCAGTTGTTGTCCACAAGGAGGACCTAAGTGAATTCAGACCAGGTGAAGGGAAAAGCTAGCCAGGTTGTCGGAAAAATGAAGCAGAAAGCCGGGCAAATGACCGGAAATGATCGACTTGCCAACAGCGGCGTCGCCGATCAGGTGAAGGGGGCTGCCCAGCAGACCTGGGGCAACGTCAAAGATGCCGCCCACGAGGCCGGCAAAGCCCGCCAACAGGAAAAGCAACACAAGGCCGACGAAATGCGCGACAATGTCACAACCAGAGTCGAGGACGCTAAGAACAGCGCCAACGACCGCATCGACAATTTCAAGGATCGGCAGCGTCAGCGCCGTTCGGCCTGACTTCTCCCGATTCAAAGACCCAGGGGTGCGGTGCCACTTGGCCTGATCGCCCCAGGGTGCATCTACCTCACCGGGCTCGCCGCGCAAGCTGCGAGCCCTCTTTTTGCCCGCTCAGCCCCAGCAGGCTCCGTTCGTCGCACTCGACCGGCGCGGTGTTCCACACCCGGGCACCCGCGGCCCCTTCCCCGCCTCCTCTCATCCGCAACCTCTCTCTGCCGATATCCTCTTTGGCCACGCGCTCACAACAGCGGGACCGCGGAGAGGAACTATGCACAAAATTGCGAAGAAGGACTTCGGCTTTCAATTGACCTTTGGTGACAACATCGATGTCCCCGAGATGATGCGCTGGCGGGAAGAAGCCAGGGCCGCGCTGGTGGGCGCTCCCAAATCCTTTGGCGTTCTCATCGATATGCGCACCCTGAAGCCAGGTGGCATCCAGCCCGACGCCCAGAAAGTCATGGTTGAGGGCCAGGGGCTCTTCAAACAGGCGGGTATGGAGCGCAGCTGCGTCATCCTGCAGTCCGCCACCGTGACCATGCAGTTCGAGCGCATCGCCCACGAGTCGGGGATCTTCGCCGTCGAGCGCTACATCAATGCCGCCCTGAAGCCGGACTGGGAGCCCCGCGCCATCGGCTGGATCCAGAAAAAAATCGACCCCAACGCCTGATCCTCGGCATCGGATTTCCCATCCCTGCGAGCCGCCTGCATCGGCCGTCGCGGCTCGCAGGGCAAACCGCCCCGAGTCAAAAGTCCATATCAAGGATTGCCAGGGTCTGCCGATAACGATTCTGTCCGCATTCGCTCCACCAGGCGAACGCCCTGGCGCGATGCGGGCTGCAGAAGGCGAACTCGCCTCATCACGAAAGGTGCCGCCAAAAATGTCCCTTGTCCGCAACTTCCCCATCGCCCGCAAATTTACTTACGCCTTCGGCATCATCTCCCTGCTCTGCGCCAGCCTGGGAACGTACACCCTTCTCGCATTCCGCAGCATGGCCGCCAAGACCGAAGAGGTCAGCGGGAACCATCTGCCCTCCCTGATCAACATTGCCACGATCCGCGAGGGGGTCAACGTTGAGCGGCGTGAGGATCTGGAACTGCTGTTGTGTCCGACGCCGTCGTGTATAGCGGATCACGCGGCCCTGCGCCAGAAGGCCGTTGCCGAGTACCAGGACGGGCTGCGCGCCATGGATCCGCTCGTTATTCCCGAGGAGCGCGAACATTATCAGGCATTCGTGGCGGCGATCAAAAAGTATCAGGACCTGAGCGATCGCGGCGTCGCGCTGCTGGCCGCCCGGAAAATGAACGATGCGCTCGGCCTGCTTTCGGGCGACGAAGTCGTGACTTCGCTGGGAACGGCGCTCGCGGCAGCCCGTGATGGATTTCAGGTCCACGCGAACATCGGAACCCAAAATGCCGAAGCAGCCACTGCCGCCAGCCAGCGTGCCATCTGGATCAATCTCTTCATGACCCTCGCCATCGTTGCCCTTTGCGTCGTGATCGGCACCCAGCTCAATCGCTTCGTCACCCCCCGCATTCGCAACGTCGTAGCCATGGTGCAGAGATTCGCCGCCAAAGACATGACCGCGTACGTCCAACCCACCGCCACCGACGAGATCGGACGCATGGGCGAGGCGCTGAACGAAAGCGTCGCCGCCATCCGCGAGGTCCTGCGCTCCGTCGCCCAGGGTTCCGATACCCTGGCCGCCGCTACCACCGAAATCAGCGCCCGCGCCGCGGAAAGCTCCGCCAACGCCAACACCCAGTCCAGCATGACCCAGCAGATCGCCACCGCCGCCCAGGAAATGACCGCCACCATCGGCGAGATCAGCAGCAACGCCGAGAGCGCCGCCACCGCCAGCCGCACTTCCGCTGAAACCGCGACCCGCGGCGGTGAAGTGATGCAGGCCGCGGCCCACACTATGGAAGAGATTGCCGCCGCCACCCACTCCGTCTCCGAAAGGATGACCTCCCTTTCTCGCCGCTCCGAGGAGATCGGCAACGTGGTCAACGTGATCCAGGAAATCAGCGAGCAGACCAACCTGCTGGCCCTGAACGCCGCCATCGAAGCCGCCCGCGCCGGCGAGCATGG
>JBEKIN010000399.1:0-3840 GCA_050011735.1 Acidobacteriaceae bacterium
CCCTGTCCCCTGTACCCTGCACCCTGTCCCCTGTACCCTGTCTTATATGCTGCGCGCGGTTCAGTATCTGCGGAAAGCCCTCTGGTCTGCCTTCGGCCATAGTGCCTTCTCCATGGCCAAGGCCGCGGCCTATTCCGCCATGCTCAGCATCTTCCCCGCCTTAGTCGTCGTCACGACGCTCTTCGCCGTCATGCCTTCCGGCGACGACATCCGCGGCGTCATCCGCTCCGCCTTGCAGCAGGTTCTCCCGCCCGACACCATGCTGCTGGTCCAGAACTACTTCATCAACTACCACGCCCGCTCCGTCCGCATCGTCTGGGGCTGTGTCTTCGTCAGCCTCTTCGCCGCCATGGGCGTCCTGCTCTCCCTCATGGAAGGCTTCCGCCGCGCCTACCGTCTCCCCCGCGGTATATGGGGATTCTGGCAGGAGCGTATTGCCGCTATTCTTCTCGTCCCCGGAACCATGCTGCCCATGGCTGCTGCCACCGCCTTCCTCGCCTTCGGCCACTTCATCGAGCTCTGGATGATCGACAACTCCACCCACGAACTCCACTTCTACGTCATCCTCTTCTGGCGTCTCGTCCGCTGGGGCATTGCTCTGCTCGCCAGCATTATGTCGCTCGTGCTCATCTACCATTTCGGCATCCCGCGCCATAAGCATCCCGAGCGCGGCGGCAAAATGGCCTTCATCCGTGGCCGCTGGCGCGAAACCCTTCCCGGAGCCACCATCGCCACTGCCAGCTGGTTCCTCGCCACCCTTCTCTACGGCTGGTACGTCACTCGTTTCGCCAACTACTCCATCGTCTACGGCTCCCTTGGCGCGGGCATCGCCACCCTCGTCTGGCTCTACATGATCTCCCTCAGTGTCCTCATCGGGGCTGAATTCAACGCGCAGCTCTTCCCCTTCCCCGACCTGCGTCCCGTCCCCGTCACCAGCGAAGAGTTCCCCGTCGACCCCTCACTCCTCCCCGCCAATCCGCCTGCCGGCCCGTTCCAGGCCGCCCGATCCGCGGGCGCACGGTAAAATCGGTTCGGGACCCGGCAACACACCCGAGCACCATGCTTCTCCAGTCAAACGTTTTGGGGGTTGGATGAACTTCTCGCAGTCAGGTCCGGGCCTCGTGAGCGACAGCCTGCGCCGCGCCAAAATCGTCGCCACGCTGGGGCCTGCCTCCTCCAACGAAACCATCTTTCGAGAGCTGCTCCGCGCGGGCCTCGACGTCGCCCGCCTCAATTTCTCCCACGGCACTCTCCCCGAAAAGCTCAAGCTCATCGAAATGGTCCGCAAGATCGCTCGCGAAGAGCGCAAGAGCGTCTGCATCCTCGGCGATCTCCAGGGTCCCAAGATTCGCACCGGCCGCCTCAAAAATCGCATCCCCGTTCAGCTCAAAGCCGGCCAGCGCCTCACCATCACTCCTCGCGACATCCTCGGTTCCTCCACCGTCATCGCCACCACCTTCCCCACCCTCGCCGAAAACCTCGAGCCCGGCGCGCGCCTTCTCCTCTCCGACGGCCTCATCGAACTCCGCGTTCTCGCAATTCCCGGCGAAGAAGTGGAGTGCGAGGTCATCAACGGCGGCATGCTCGGCGAGCACAAGGGCATTAATCTTCCCGGCATCGCCGTCCGCGTCCCATCACTCACCGAAAAAGACGAGGAAGACCTCGAGTTCGGCATGAAGCACGGCGTCGACGCCATCGCCGTCTCCTTTGTCCGCACTGCGGAAGACGTCCGCCACGTCAAGTTTCGCGTTGCCGCCCTCGGCCTCGAAACCTGGATCATCGCCAAGCTCGAAAAACCCCAGGCCATCGAAAACCTCGAAGCCATCCTCGAAAATGCTGACGGCATTATGGTCGCCCGCGGCGACCTCGGTGTCGAAATGCCCCCCGAAAAAGTTCCCGCCATCCAGAAGCACGTCATCCGCCGCGCCGCCGAGTATCGCAAGCCCGTCATCACCGCCACCCAGATGCTCGAGTCGATGATCGAAAATCCGCGTCCCACCCGCGCCGAGGCTTCCGACGTCGCCAACGCCATCTACGATGGCACCGACGCCGTCATGCTCTCCGCTGAAACCGCCGCCGGCAAGTATCCCGTCGAAGCCGTCAAGATGATGGCCAAAATTGTCAGCGAGACCGAGTCCAACCTCCGCGAGACCGACCACTGGGACATCCCCCACAACCGTGTCCGCCTCTCCATCGCCGAAACCATCTGCGAGTCCGCCGCCCACGCCGCCGAAGACCTCGATGTCAGCGCCATCGCCGTCTTCACCGAGTCCGGCACCACCGCCCGCCAGCTATCCAAGTACCGCCCCAAGCCGCCCATCTACGCGCTCTCCAGCGTTGACGCGGTCATTCACCGTATGTCCATGCTCTGGGGCGTGCACCCCATCAAATGTCCCAAGCTGCAGACCGCCGAGCAGATGGTCGACCACGCCGAGACCACCCTCGAGCAGGGCGGCTACGTCAAGCCCAAGGAAATCCTCGGCATCGTCGCCGGCACCCAAACCCGCTCCGGCTCGACGAATTTCCTCCGCCTCCACGTCCTCGGCGACCGCCTCACGGAAACCACGCCGCACCATCACGACAAGGCCGCCAAGCCCGGCCGCAAGGGCGACCGCCGAACCGCCGACAGGCGCCGCCACGCAAGAGTCGGCAGCTAGAACAGGAACGAAGATCCCCCTGAGCGGAGCGTGGCAATCGGGAAGCGAGTCGCAAAGGCTGCTCCGCGTCTTGTGAAATTGTGTCGAGTTTCGATGAGTCCCGCTCTCTCCGCGCGCGAGCCGGACATCCGAGGCCTACTCCGCTTCCCAGAGGCCTCGCGAATTTCTGTATTTGCGAGCCAGCGCCCAAAGACCGAGCCCGACCGCAATTACTCCTGTTGCCACTCCCCAAAGCATCTCAATCTCCCCTCACTGCAGTTACACGGCTGACCTCTGATTTCCAGCTCGCGCAGGTCTTCGTTTTGCGCTCCCTCAGGCCAAACCCTACGCGCACAGCGTACCCGCGTCAGCCATCGACGACCCATCCCTGAAAGGTGGCGTTACCATACCGAGTGCGTGTTAACCATTCGGTACTGAATTACCTCAGAGTAAATGCGACCCTTGAGGATCCATCGCGCTCTCAGGTCGCCGTAACAAAATCGCGAAACGCCTCGACGATCAGCCCCGGCAGAGCTTCGCCGTTACGCTTCGAGAGAAGCTCATGCCCGGCCCCTTCGACCGTCAGGAGCCGGGTCTGCGCCGGAATCAGCTTGAGCGCTGTTTCCATCTCTGCAACAGTGCCGAAGCCGTCCCGCGCGCCGGAGACGAACAGCGCCGGCGTCTGCAGCTTCGGGAAATGCTGCGTGCGCAGTTGCTGCGGCTGTCGGGGCGGGTGCAGCGGGTACGACAACAGCAGTAGCGCATCCGCGAGCCCGGGTTCGGTGGCCGCCAGCATCGACGCCATCCGTCCTCCGTAAGAATGCCCGCCGAGAAAAACGCGCGCAGCGGCTGGCCCACGGCTCTGGACATTCGGTGACGTCAGGCGGTGCCGCATCGCCTCAACCGCCGCGCGCAGTCCTGCCTGATCCCGCTCCGCAGTGCGAATCGGCGGGCCATGCGGTCTCGCCTGCCGAAAAGGCAGATCGCAGCGAAGCACCTTCAACCCCGCGGCGCAAAACGCCTCCGCCACCGCGACCAACAACGGTGCCTGGCAGTTGCCGCCGGCGCTGTGCGTCAGAACCAGGCCGTCGCCATTAGGAGCAGACGGCGTGTGCAGGAACCCGCGCACCGGCTCCGCTCCCGAAGAGTCAGCGTATTCCTGGATGCTGTCCATAGGGGCGCTTCAGGAGCCAGCTGCCTTTTC
>JBEKIN010000400.1:0-3834 GCA_050011735.1 Acidobacteriaceae bacterium
GCTGAGCTCCGCTCAAACGCTGTTCTCCATGGCCTGCGGAGTCGTCGTGGCCGGCAAGCTCTTCCTCATCGAGGCGGTCTCCGCTTCGGAAAGTCAGGGAGCAGCCTATTTGTACCGGTTGCTGTTACAGGAAGCGTGCGGCGAATGGCCGGCTTAACCAGGGTCCATGTCCGGTGCTCTGAGCCCTGTTTTTCAAGGTGACCTATGCAAAATACAAAAGACACGTTCTACATCACGCTGCGCAGCCGCCTGGCGGCGATGAACCCGGCCCGCACCATGACGCTGCGCGCCGTCACGCGGCCCGGCATCCTGGTGGGCGAAGCGGAAGCCCCGTTGCCGCAGCCGATGCTCGACGCTTTCACGCTGAGCTGGACCGCCCTGCAGGCCGATCTGCAGCTGCCCGCGATCCTGACGCAGATGACCTGCGAAATTCAATACTCCACGGCCGGCACACAGACCAACGCCGGCCTCGATCGTGGCCGCTGCCTCGAAGAGATGGACTACGAGGTGCTCAAGCTTTTGTATCCGTACTCGGCACAAAAGATGAACTACACGCAGAATCCGGCCACCGCTCTGGAGACGATGGTGTTCTGGTCCGAGCCTGAGTTCGGCCCCATCGTGACGCTGCGCGATCGCCTCAGCCGCACTGCCAAAGTCACGATCTTCGCGTTTGAGGAGCAGGGAGAGCAATGAGCACATCCACCGTTACGCCAATGCCCGCGTTGCCGCCGGTAGGCCGATCCGTGCGCGCATACTTTGCGCCCGTGGATCGCGTCCATCGCCTGCCCACGCTCTTCGATCCTTCCGTCAACGGGCGCTTTTCCGTCAACGCGCCGCCAGCTCCCTGGGTTTCTCTGGGATGGATCGAAAACTTCACCCGCAAATCCACCAGCAAATTCGGCGAGCTCGTCACCGGCAGTCCCGGCGCCACGCAGTTTCAGGTCCGCGAAACCGTCGACGCCACCGTCTCCTTGCGCTTCAAGGCGTGGAGCAAGCTCTCCATGGCTCTGGCCGCGGGATCGCAGCACATGAACCTGATCGTGCCCGCTGCGGGAGGCGCGGCCAACGGCTCCGGCAGCAAAGGCGTGCCTCCGATAAACCTCGCCACCGGATCGACCGCGACTTTCCTCGCGCTCGCCGCTTCCGATGCCGCGGGATTCGCCGCCGGATCGCTGGTCACGGTCGACGTCGACTACGCCGCACAGACCGGTTATGTGGGCAGCGGCGTGTGTGCCGCGTACGTCACCAGCGCGGCTGCGGTCAACAGTGATCCCGACTACATCCGCCGCGTCTCCTTCAATGTTGCGCGTGTGGCTTCGAGTTCTTCGACGGGCCTGCAGCTCGCGCAACCGCTCATCGCCGGCGTTCCCGTTGCGGGCATGCGCGTGCAGCCCATTTCTGGCTTCGTCGATCGCGAGGGCGGTAGCTTCTTTCAGGAGTGGTCCGCGCTCTTCGTCGTCGACGGCGAGCAGGGCGAGCGCATTCTCTTCCACTATCCGCGCCTGCAGTCCATGGCCGGACCGGCGGAGAGCGCGACCGCACTCGTTCCGCCACTCGAACGCATCGCGCTTAGCGCGGCCTTTCGCGCGCTACCCGTCATCGATGCCAACGACGGCGAGCAGGTCGTTTGCTTTCGCAGCTTTTTGCCCAGCCCCGTGACGCTCATCTGACAAGGAGGCCGAGTTGAAACTCACCATCGACAATAACGACGGCAACGGCCCGATCGACTACACCAGCTCGATCGTCGCCGGCCAGCCCTTTCGCATTGTGCGCAGGCTCAACCAGCCTGTCACCTGCGGCGTCACCTTGCTGCCCGCTTCCGGTTTGGCCACGCCAGCCCGCAATGGCCGCGTAGTGGTCGGCGACGACAGCGGCAACGTTCTGTTCACCGGCTATGTGGCCACTGAACCCGCACTCGAGCTCGTGGGCCAGGGAACCATCGGCGTGGTGTATCAGGCGGTGGTCTCCGCCATCAGCGACGAAATCCTGCTCGACCGCCAGAGCATCCCGCAAACCGCGCCTCTTTGCGGAACCACCGGCGGCCAGGCCATCCAGGCCATGCTCGCGCTCCTTGATATCGAAGCCATCACATCCTCCGTCGCGCTGGCCACCATGAACGTGTCGGAGTTTCAGTCCGAAAGCAACTGCACCTGGTCGGAAAATGCGGGATCCCTCGCCGCCAGCGTTCGCAGCGCCTATTTGCTGATGAACGGCACGTTGAGCATGACGCCCGTTGGCACTGTCACGCATTCGCTCAGCGAGTCGCAGGGAACGCTGTCGCTGAGTGGGCTCCAGGTTGCCATGGTCAAAGCCCTGGCCAACGATGTCACCGTCTGCGGAGAAGTCGAGCCCAGCGCCTACGTCACCGAATTCTTTCAGGGCGACGGCACCACCGTTCTCTTCGATCTGACCGAAGATCCCTGGATGCCTCCTCCCTCGAAGACGAAGCCGCTTTCCGACAACTTTCAGGGACCCAGGATCGACCCGCAGCTCTGGAACGTCGCCGATCCTGGCGCCGCGCTCGCGCTCACCTCGGCCGGCCTCACCTGCGGCGGAGGCGGCAGCATTCTTGGCACAACCAGCGTCTCGGCGGTTTCCAATCTGGAGCTCGGCGGTGGTCTCGTTATCGAAGCGGGAGGCGTCCAGTTCGGCCAGAACACCTCGGGCATCATCAATGGCTTTTTCGGAGCTGGCGAGACCATCCTCTCCGCCTGCATCGCCGGTTTTCAGATCGGCCAGTCCAACGGTGCGACGACCATCGCTCCGATCATGAACGGCCTCGTTGCCGGCAGCACCTTTACCGCGACCGCCGGCCATTTGTATACGCTGCGGTTACGTTTTTATGCGAACGACATCCAGCGGCTGCTGCAGGCTTACTACGCCGTCGGTACCGCGAATGGCCTGGAGCGTTTTGGCGGGAATCTGCTGCCCGCAGTCGCCTGCATCGTCTTCGAGGTGCAGGACACCACCAACGGCGTCGCCGGCACGCCCACCGTTCTCTATTCCGGCAGCTTTACAAACCCGCCCGCGCCGTACTGCCTCTTCGCTCCGCTGGACGCGGGCTACCTGCAGTGCAGCATCGGCAACGTCACCATTGAGCAGCAGGGACCCGTTTGGGTGACGAGCACGCCCTCCAACGGCTCGCCCTTCGTGCGTCGGCTGGGAACCACCGCTCAGGGCGCGGACTGCACGCTCTCGCGCACGGGCAAGCTGCGCTTTTATCCAGCCAGTACGCCGCAGGCCGGTGAGCTGATCGCTGTCTCCTATCGCACCAGCCGCCGCTCCGTCGCGCGCCTCGCAAGCGCCAGCAGCATTGCCACTGAAAGCAACGGTGGTAAGCTGCCCGGAACCGCATGCTGGATGGGCTCCGTAACCTGCCCGGTACCGCGCAGCTCCGTCGATTGCGAAAATGCCGCCAGCTCCATCCTGGCTGTTTCTACCAGCCGCGCAGCGGCGTGGACCGGCAAGTACACGGAGTGGAATGCCGATCAGCAGGGCGATGTGTGGCCGGGCGACGTGCTCGCTGTCGCATCCGCATCTGCCGGCCTCAACGCCAACCTGGTTGTGCGCACCGTCGAGATCGACCTGGCCGGCACGCAACCCAGTCTTGCAAAGTACACCCTCTCCTTCGCCAACGACTGGGCCGACGATCTGGCCATCAAAACTTCGTCCAGCGAGCCGGCCGATGCGTGGCTGCCGCAACAACCGGAGTCCGCCACGCCCCTCGCCAGCCTGAACGCGCTCGTCGTCACCAGCGTCACCGGCAGCGTGATTCAGATCGCCGCGAACGCCACGCCTCCCACTGGAGGTGGCTTCGAGGTGCGCCGTCGCGAC
>JBEKIN010000401.1:0-3809 GCA_050011735.1 Acidobacteriaceae bacterium
GTTCAGTTCACTGACGCCGACCCTGCAAGATCCGCGGCCGCTGCGAACGCCGTAGCGAACATTCTGGCCGCGTGGACGCCCGGGGCCGCCACCGCGCCGCCGTCGGCGACGCAAACTCCGTCTCTCGCTCCCGCATCAGCAACCCGGCCCGGTCCCTCCCTCTCCGCCTCTCTCGCCGAGCTCGAAAAGCAACTGTCCACCACCAGTCGCGAGCTCAATCAGCTCAGCTCGACCCGCAATTCAACAACGCGCCACGCACGCCATGGCTATGAACCCGCCTCGCACGCCCTCGCGAAACAACAGCAGCTCCTCAACACCCGGATCCGAGCCGCGGAGAATCATCTCGACGATCTGCGCACCCAGTCCTCCGCCAATTCTCCCGGCGCAAAGGCCAGGCTCGATGAAATCCATCAGGCTCTGGTTTCCATAGCGCCAGCAGGCGCACCCCGGCAGTCCGCGCACTCCAAAGCCGCGGGCACCAGCGCCAGGCAACTACACGATGAACGCGAAGAGTTGACCCGCGCCATCGCTATCGTCGAAAAACAGCGCCACGCCTTCCAGGCCGAAGAAGCAGCCAACCCCGCGCCCGCCCCCGGCGCATCAGCCTCGACCACCGCGCCCGCGCCCGCCTCTGGAGTATCGGAGTCGAATCTGCCCGCGCCTTCTTCTCAGCAGTCGCCCGAAGCCGCTCCCCCAACCGCTCCCGTCGACGCGCAATCCTCGCCGCATCTGCTCACCCTCGTGGAGCCGGCCGACGCCGCTCCGCACACGCCGCTCTTGCCCGCCGTCATCGCCGGTCTTGCCTGCTTCCTGGTTTATCTCGCTATCGCCGCATGGCGCTACCGTCCCTCCCGCAATGATGCGGCCTACGAAAACCCCGGCCGCCCCACCGGCTTCCGAATGATTACCCCCAACGAACCCGTCGCGCGCGCCTCTCAAACGGATAACCCCAGCGCCGCAACTCCCTGGCATCGCGCCTCCTTCTCCTACGAGCCTCCGCCGCCGGACGCGCCCTCATCCGCACCCAACACCGAACCCAGCTCCAGCACAGACAACGACGACACCCCGCGCCGCTCAACCCGCCTGGCCGGCTAGCGTTCCTGTCTCCTGTCCCAAAATTTCCGAGCGCTCCGCCGTCCCCCGCGTCTGTCTCCACAGAAGGCCACGGCAACCATCGTCGAACGCCGGGTGCCCCATATCTGCGCGGTTTTCGCAGATGTGGGATCTCGCCGAGCCGCGATCAATTTCTGAGAGGCAAGACATGCAACCGATCCCTGACGCAGTCGCCCCGAAAACCTCCGCCCTGGTCATCGTTCTCACCACCCTCGCCCTCGTTGCCACCGCCGCCCACGCCCAGAGCGAACCCGCCACCGGCCTCGCCTGTGCCGACACAAAAAAAACCTCGACCTACCAGACCTTCTATCTCACCCACACCCACGAGCAGAACCAGTTCACTGAGATTCAGACTGTCCTCCGCAACATGTTGCCGGAATCCCGCATCAGCGGCATCCCCGCGCAGGACGCCCTCGCCATCTGCGGCAGCTCCGCCGATCTCCAGCTCGCGCAAAAAATCATCGCCGACTTCGATCGTCCCCACAAAACCTGGCGCGTCACTTACTCCTTCACCCAAGCCGACAACGGCCGGGTGCCCCACATCCCTGCCGTTGGGGATGTGGGCTCGCAGCACATCTCCCTCATCGTCGCTTCCGGAGAACGATCCGACCTCAAACAAGGCAACCGCGTCCCCATCGTCACCGGCGCCACCGCCTCTGACACGCCCCAGGCCAGCTCGCAGATCCAGTACGTCGACGTGGGCCTCAGCATCTACGCCAACATCGATGGAGCCGCCGACAGCCTGCAACTCCACACCAAAGTCGAGCAGTCCTCCATCGCCGACGAAAAATCCGGCGTGACCGCGCAGGACCCCGTCCTCCACCAGACCACTCTCGAAGTCACCTCGAAGCTAACGCCCGGCAAGCCTCTCGTCCTCGGTTCCATCGACGTCCCCGGCACCACCCGCCACGAGGAAGTCGAAGTCACCGTCGAACCCGTCTCATAATCTGATGCGTCCTCGCTGCCCCGGGTCTCGACTCTGAGACCCGGGAATCGCGCGCAGCGCGCCGCATTTCTGAACGCCGAACGCTGAACGCTGAACGCTCGCTGCACGGCTGTGCCAGCCATCACCGCGCTCCCATCCGCAATCTGCTACAGTGTCGTCCCAGATTTTGGGAAAAGGGG
The DNA here is from genome assembly GCA_050011735.1 of Acidobacteriaceae bacterium. GTDB lineage: Bacteria > Acidobacteriota > Terriglobia > Terriglobales > Acidobacteriaceae > Palsa-343. Next base: position 2,239 of record JBEKIN010000401.1, read on the forward strand.
AAGGAGCGCTCCCATGCGTAACACTGCTTTCAGCGGCGTCGCAGCGCGTTGCTTCAGGGGAGCTTGCAATTCGCTCGCAAGCCTTTTGCTCGCATCCAGTGCGATCGCGTTTCTCTTCACAACGCCTGTCTCTCGAGCACAGGATTCCAAAACTCCCGCCGCGCTGCCCGCGCCGTCCAGCGGCAAGGCCATTGTCTGTATTTATCGCGTGTCCAGATTTACCGGCTCCGCCGCGCACGACGAGATCTTTGTCAACGACACTCACCTCGGCAAACTACTCAACGGCGAATACGAATTCCTTGAAGTACCGCCCGGGACCGTCGTCATTGCCGGATTGCCCAAGATGTACTACGGAGGCATCATCCAGTCCACCGGAGCGGCCCTCGCCGAGGCAAGGAAGAAAGAGAACGAGCGCGCTCGGTTTGAGGCCGAGGCTGGCAAAACCTACTACTATAAATGGACCTCCGGAGCCATGGCCACCGGCATCAAAGTCACGCCTGTCGATCCATCCGTCGGAGCCAAAGAGATGAGTAAGCTCCATCTCTCCAGTCCCCCCGATGACACGGACGCATCGAAAGCCGCAACAAAAGACAACGGGAATCCCCCTCCGCAGTAAAACGCTGCGCTCCCCTTGTCCGACGCCTCCCCCCTCGCAGTCTCGCGGCCCGCGCCTGCCCAACCGAATCCCCCCTCGCGTAGACTTGCCTGAACTACGCTCATGCCTCTGTCTGCGGGCGACATTCTCGGCCCCTATGCAATCCTCGCGCCCATCGGTGCCGGCGGGATGGGCGAAGTCTTTCGCGCCCACGATCCGCGCCTCAACCGCGACATCGCCATCAAAGTGCTGCCCGCCGCTATGGCGCACGATCCCGACCGCCTCGCGCGTTTTCAGCGCGAAGCCCGCTCCCTCGCCGCGCTCAATCACCCGCACATCGTCACCATTTACTCAGTGGAAGAAGCCGCCGGCGTCCATTTCCTCACCATGGAGCTGGTCACCGGCCAGCCCCTCGACCGCATCATCCCCGCCGAAGGCCTGCCCTTCAACCAAATCGTCGAGATCGCCAGCTCCCTCGCCGACGCGCTAGCCGCCGCGCACGACAAGGGCATCGTCCATCGCGACCTCAAGCCCGCCAACGTCATGGTCGCTCACGATGGCCGCGTCAAGGTCCTCGACTTCGGCCTCGCTAAAGATGTAACCGAAGCCTCCCCCAACACCGCCACCCGCACCTCGCTCGGCAACACCCAGGCCGGCATGGTCATGGGCACGCCCGCTTACATGTCGCCCGAACAGGTCTCCGGCCGCCCCCTCGATCACCGCACCGACATCTTTTCCCTCGGCGTCGTCCTCCACGAAATGTCCACCGGCCGCCAGCCCTTCGCCGGAGCCTCCGCCGCCGAGTTGATCTCTGCGATCCTGCGCGACACGCCGGCTCCCGTCACCGAACTCCGCCCCGATCTCCCCGCCGACCTCGCGCGCATCGTCCGCCGCTGCCTCGATAAAGATCCCCGCCATCGCGTGCAGACCGCGCGCGACGTGGCCAACGAGTTTCGCGATCTGGCCAGGCAAACGC
>JBEKIN010000402.1:0-3804 GCA_050011735.1 Acidobacteriaceae bacterium
AATCCGGCAGCCGGTGAACAATTTGCTCCGGCACGGTTACATATTCCGCAAAGGCCCCGTTGCGCCGGTATTCGCCGCAGGAAACGCCGATGACCTGGCGGCGATCGCACAGGTTCATCTCTCCACGCAGGCAGTACGGGCACGCACCGCAGTAGACCGTGGAATCAAAGGTGACGCGGTCACCGCGCTGAAAAGCGGTTACGCCCTCGCCGGCCGCGGCGACGACTCCCGCAGCTTCATGACCCATCACGATCGGGGGAATGCGCCGGCCCGAGGAACCATCGTAGCCGTGGACGTCACTGCCGCAGATGCCGCACGCAGCCACCTGGATGAGAAGCTCGCCGGGAGCCGGCGCTGGCTGGGGCAGATCGAGCAACTCCAGATGTTTGTACTCGCGGAGCAGCAGCGCCTTCATGCATCCAGTGTGCCACGCTGGGGAAAATTGCGGGCGTGCCGTTGTCAATACGCATCTCCACCGCATTCCACGTAAAATGCGGCGGGAGCCAATCGCGGGTGCGGGATGGCCCCAGCGCTGGGATGCGAGCGAGAGGAGCGGCGACCAAATGACAACACCGGAGACGAATCGCAGGGAATTTCTGAAGACGGGCAGCGCGGCGCTGGCCGCCACAGCCGTGGCGTGGAATGCCTCCAGTTACGCGGCGATTGTGGGCGCGAACGACCGTGTGCGGGTGGGCGTGGTGGGCTGCGGCGATCGCATGAAGCAGTCGCTCATTCCCGCGTTCCTTGAAAACAGCAAAGAGCAGAACTTCGAGTTCGTCGCGGTGTCGGATCTCTGGAGCCGGCGGCGGGAAGAGGGTGCGGCGTACATCGAAAAACTGAGCGGCGCCAAAGTCGATACGGTTCGCAACAACGACGAACTCTACGCCCGGAAAGATGTGGATGCGGTGCTGGTGGCGACCGCCGACTTCCAGCATGCCATGCACGGCGTGGAGGCGGTGAACGCTGGGCGCGACGCCTATGTGGAGAAGCCGACGGCGCACCGCATGGAGGACGCGCGCGCTTTTCTGGCCGCGGTGAAACGAACCGGGAAGATCGTGCAGGTGGGAACGCAACGGCGCTCGACGCCCTCGTATCAAAAGGCGGCTGAGTATGTTCGGTCCGGGCAGTTCGGGGACATCGTGATGGTGGAGATGACATGGAACGTGAACCAGCCCGGCCGCTGGCGCCGCCCCAGCGTGGTGCCGTTGCTGAAGGAAGAAGATACGGACTGGAAGCGCTATCTGATGAATCTTCCGTACGAACCCTTCGACGCGAGGAAGTATCTCGAGTTCCGTTTGTTCTGGCCTTACTCGTCGGGCATTCCCGATCAGTGGCTGGTGCATCAGATTGACACGGTGCACTGGTTCAGTGGATACCCGCATCCGCGCAGCGTGGTGGCGAATGGCGGAATTTATGCCTGGCACGATGGACGCCGCAACTGGGACACGATGACGGCGGTGTTCGACTACGGACCCGCGAACGATCCCTCCAAAGGATTTCAGGTGCTGTATACGTCGCGTATGACGAACTCCGCAGGCGGCGTCAAGGAGCTGTATTACTCCACCGGCGGGATGATCGACATGGATAAGCAGCAAGTCTCGTCAGAAGGTGGGCTGACAGCGAAATACGCGGCGGAAATGGGGATGAAGCAGAACCTGCTCGGAAACTATTCGCTGGGTGGCGATGCGGCTCCGGCTGCGACGGGAGCGGATACAGGCAAGGATCCGATGACCTCAGCGAACATGAAGAACTGGATGGAATGCGTACGTTCGCGCAAGACGCCTAACGCGCCGATCGAAGCCGGCTACAGTCACTCGGTTGCTTTGTGCATGAATATTGCGGCGATCCAGACCGGCAGCCGCGTCACCTTCGACGACGAGAAGCAGGAAGTGATGGTGGGAGGCAAGCCGTATGTGGTCCAGGTTGGCGCTTAGCGGATTGCTGGTGTTGATGGCGTCAGGCGCGCATGTCCGGGCAGCCCAAACCGGCAAGGGTGTGCAGGTCACCGTCGAGGAAGCGCAGCGCCGGGTCTATATCACTATCGACGGCGCGCCGTTCACGTCTTACATCTGGCCCGACACGCTGACCAAGCCGGTCCTGTATCCGCTGATCGCCGCAGACGGCACGGTGTTGACGCGCGGCTATCCGCTCGCGCCGCGCCCGGGCGAGCGCACGGATCATCCACACCATGCGGGCATGTGGTTCAACTACGGCAACGTCAACGGATTCGATTTCTGGAACAATTCCGACGCGATTCCACCGGAAAGACGGCCGAAAATGGGGTCCGTTTTCCAGAAGAAGATTCTTTACGCGAAGAGCGGAGCGGAGCAGGGCGAACTTGGCGTCGAATCCGAATGGGTTACGGGTGCGGGCCAGCCGATTCTCGACGATACAACCCGACTGGTTTTCTCGACCCTGGGCGATGCGCGCGTGATCGACCGGATCACGACGCTGCGCGCGCTCGATTCCGCAGTTTTCAACGACGACAAGGAAGGGTTGCTGGGGATCCGCGTGGCCAGCTGGCTGGAGTCGCCCACCGAAAAGGGCGGCACCTTTACCGACGCGAGCGGAAAGGCGACGCAGGTATCGGCGACGGGTTCAGCCGGGGCGAGCGGCGTCTATCTCACCAGCGAGGGCAAGAGCGGAGACGCGGCGTGGGGCACGCGCGGGCGATGGTGCACGCTCACAGGAACAAACGCGGGCAAGACATTTGTGATCGCGATTCTCGATCATCCCGAGAATCCTGGATATCCCACTTACTGGCATGCGCGCGGGTATGGATTGTTCGCGGCCAATCCTCTGGGCCGGCACATCTTCGATCCTGCATCGCCGGCACTCAACTTCACAATCGGCAAAGGGCAGACCGCTACGTTTCGGTATCGGGTGATCCTTTACACGCACGCGGTGACGGCGGAAGAAATGAATCGGCAGGCGGATCGATTTGCCGCGGAGTATCGATGATCGCGCTATTGTTTTAAGTGGTACAGGGCTTCGGCGTTGCCGCGCAGGACGCGGCGGGCAATCTCTTCGGCGCGATTGCGGGTGATCTCGCCGTCTTCGAGCATTCCGGTGAGGGCGATTCCGAGCGCCTGACGCGCATTTCGGCTGGCGATCCAGGTGGATTCGGGCCAGCCCATTTCGTCCGAGTAAGGATAGCCATCGCTGCCGAACAGAACCTTCTCGGGTTCAGACTCGAGCCACTCGCGCAGCCATTGCGCCTCGGTGCGCGGGGTGAGCAGGAGATCCTGGCCGGAAATATCCAGGTAGACGTTCGGTTTTTGCAGGAGCGATCCGACTTCCCGCACGTACGGCCAGCCGCCGTGGAGCAGGACGAAGTTCGTTCGGCGGAGGCGCGGGTCGTTGAAGACCGGTTCGAGCAGCAGAGGATTCACGCCGGTAATGGAAAAGTAACTGCCGGCTCCGGCCATCGCATGCAGATGGACTGCCATGCCGAGGCGGCCGCATTCGGCAGCGATGTAGCGAAACAGGAAATCCTGCAGGAGCTTGTAGTCGTTCGCGTCGGGTGTGCCGCCGCGAATCCAGCGAGCGTAAATGTTCTCTACCTGGGCGCGCGGCGGATCGCTGAAATCGAATGAGCGCAGATACGCCACTTCAAATTTCTCGGCGACCGCTCCACCGGCCTTCTGGCGTTCGAGCGTGGGCGTCACCACCTGGGTGAGGTACGCATTCAGGGTGGGCGGCGGCGCCGACAGTTTTGCCGCGTACAAATAGCGGCGCCGGACGAGCTCTTCCAGCGCGAAAAACTGCCGCCGATCCGGCGAAGCTGCGGCCATCCCGGTGTTG
>JBEKIN010000403.1:0-3796 GCA_050011735.1 Acidobacteriaceae bacterium
GCCGCTTGGCGTAGACGACCCTTGCGACAGGCAAAGTCCTGGAAAGGAGAATGGGAATGTAACCAGAAACCTTTCAAAGCGATCCAGAGGGTTCGACCCCCTCCCGGCAAAGGCGCAGCCCGCCAGCCGGAAGCGAGTCTTGCATGGGCGGCGGCGACGTCACTCGTGAAGCGTAGACAACGGATGCTGAAGCCCTGTGTTAGCCTCGAGATTATGTACCCGCTGAGGCCTTCGGTTTGGGTTGACCGGGGGCGGCGTCTACAGGACCGCCACAGGCGAGGTCCTGGAGGCTCGGCCGGGGTCTTGGAGCAGGGCAAAGGCATAGGATGGACCGCCAGGGAACCTGTGAGATCCCGCTCGCGTCCACGGGCGCGACAAGCCGGAACGCGGAACGCCGGCTGATCAAATGTTCCAGGCCCGGCGGCGACCTCCGCGTCCGTCGGGAGCGCTTCGGCGGGCACGAACAAGGGAGGAGCGCGTGGGACTCGTGACCGAAGCCATAAGGGAGCGGGATTGCGCGAGCGGGAAGTCGTAGCGCCTCCATATTACCTGTGAAGACGGGGAACCGGGCTTGCCGGGACCCGGCGGAGGGAAGGGAGGCGCCATGAGTAGAGAACCGTTGACCTGAAACATGGGAGGGGGCTCTGAACCCCACAAACCTGCCTACGAACCGACAACGGATAGCCGATTTGGCGAGGACGAAACGGGGGACGGCGCTGTGCTCGCTCCACCACGTCATCGATCTGGATTGGATGAGGGAGGCCTTTCGGCTGACCCGCAAGGACGGGGCTCCCGGCATCGACGGCGTCACGGCGGAGGACTATGAGGCGAACCTGGAGGCCAACCTGTTGGACCTTCTCGAACGCATCAAGTCCGGCCGCTATCGCGCGCCGCCGGTCCGCCGGGCGTACATCCCCAAAGCGGATGGCTCGCAAAGGATGCTCGGCATTCCAACTTTCGAGGACAAGGTGGCGCAACGCGCAGTGACGATGATGCTGGAGGCAGTCTACGAACAGGACTTCTTACCCTGTTCGTATGGCTTCCGCCCGGGTCGCTCGGCACACCAGGCGCTCCGCACTTTGCAGAACGTACTTTGGGCCAAGCGACTTTATTGGGTGGTCGACATTGACATACGCAAGTATTTCGATTCGATTCCGCACTCTCACCTCCGGACGTTCCTCGACCAACGAGTCACGGACGGCGTCATCCGACGGATGATTGACAAATGGCTGAATGCGGGGGCCGTCGAAGATGGACTCCTGCGCCGCACGACCGAGGGTTCCCCGCAAGGGGGCGTGATCTCGCCCTGCCTCTCGAACGTCTTTCTGCACTACGTGCTGGACGAATGGTTCGAGATCGAGGTTAGGCCGCGCCTCAAAGGGGAAAGCACCCTTGTCCGGTTTGCCGACGACGCGATCATGGCGTTCGACAATATTGTCGACGCCCAACGCGTGCTGGCGGTCTGAGGTGGACCCCATTCGTGGGACCAAGGGCCGCTTGAGTTAAGGTGCGCTGCGCCTGCCCTTTCTTTCTTGTTCTTCTTCCCAAAATTCTTCAAGCCGCTTTCTGCTGTTTTTTCTGTCGCTGCTGTGGGTATGTGGGCAACGCGCTTGCGTTGTCCAAGCGAAGCGGCATATCCACAGCTTCAGCCGGTTCGCCGACGCGTTCCATGCCTTCGCGCCACACGGCCATCGGTGTCTGGTTGTCTATCGCCTGGTGAGGGCGGCGGTGATTGTAGAAGTTCATCCAAGATCCGATGCCGGCTCGCGCCTCGCGGCCGTCCGCGTAGGCCTTCAGATGGTCGAGTAGCGCGGGGGACTCTCACCCCCACGCCCTCCGAGAACCGGACGTGAGCCTCCCGACTCATCCGGCTCCTATCGCCCAACCGACGTCTCCGTGAGCCAATGGGCGAACAGGTCTGGCTGTCGGGATTTGACCCCGCGCAGCCAATCCCATGCTCGCTTTGCCCGCCCTCGGAGTCTTAGGTATTTCCGCTGCGCCCAACGTACGATAAATGAGTCTACCGTGCGCAGGGCCTTGCGAAGCGCCGAACGGTGAAAACGCCCGTAGTAGTTGGCCCAACCAATAAGGATAGGTTGCGTCCAACGAGCGATCTTCTCCAAGTTAAGATCGTTGCGATGATGCAGCTTCCAGCGACGAACGACTTCGCGCATCGCTTTGCCCGCTTTGTTGCTCACTGCGGGGGAGAAACTGACGAACAGCTTTCCATCGCGGTTCATCGATTGCCGAGGCCGAAACGTGTAGCCCAGAAAATCAAAGCGCTGCTCCGGATAACTGCAGAGCCTGTTCGAATCCCTACAGTAAACGATCTTCGTCTTTTGCGGATGCAGTTCTAGCTTGCACGCCGCAAGTCGCGCTTCAAGCGCCTGCCTCAGTGAGAGCGCCTGCGCTTCACTGCGACAATGGCAGATGGCGTCATCCGCGTAACGTTCAAACGGGATGTCCGGATGGTTGTCCTTCATCCAACGATCGAACGCGTAGTGCAGGAAAAGGTTAGCCAAGATCGGGCTTACGACGGCCCCTTGCGGGGTCCCCTTTTCTCGGTCGACCAGCGCGCCATCCGGCATGCTCACGGGCGCCCTCAGCCATCTTTCGATGTAGAGCAGCACCCATGCACAATTCGTATGACGTCGCACCGCTCGCATCAGCAGCTCCCAATCGATATTATCGAAGAAGCCTTTGATGTCGAGATCGAGCACCCAGTTGAAGCGCCAGCATCGCTGCCGCGCCATGGCCAACGCGTCGTGCGCCGACCTACCAGGGCGATATCCGTAGGAGTCCTCATGGAAAACGGGTTCCAAGGAAGGCTCCAGGTATCGCTTCACCACCATCTGTGCGATTCTGTCGGAAACCGTGGGGATTCCCAGCGGTCTCGTGCCGCCATCGCCTTTTGGGATGTTTACTCGTCTGACCGGCGGCGGCATGTAGCTGCCCGACGACATCCGATTCCAGAGACGATAAAGATTGTTCTTCAAATCTTTCTCGAACTCCGCGATCGTTTGATCGTCGACGCCCGCCGCCCCGCGGTTTTCCTTCACTCGCTTATAGGCCATCCATACTTCGCGCTTGGAAATCCCAAACGGTTTTGCCTTATCCACGCGGGTCCTCCCCTTGCGGGTTGCCAACGTAGTAAAGCCGGGCGACGCCGCTCCTTCGGTCCAGCCCCATTACGGGGCCTTCATCCCTACCACGAGCGGCTCCGCCCCTGTGCCCCGCATCGGTACTCTCGCGCTCGCGGAGTCCATCCGCTTGCGCTTCTCCCTTAGCATCGGGACGACAGGTTCCTGAGTTCCCTACCAGAGCCTGAATCAAGGTCACGCCGCCTCCATGCCGGACGCCGATTGAGCAGCAAACAGGCTCCTCTCAATCTTTCCTCGCGGGACAGAAGTCTGGGTCCCGTTTTCGACGTCACTTAATACGTTTCGACACGTCATCAGCGGTTCACTTCCGTTCGTCTCCTTAACCCTCACCTGACGGAGTCTTGCCCCGCCTTTTCCAGCGACGTTCACCACATCGACTCTTAACCGATGCAGCTCGTGGCGATTTGAAGCCTGCTCCTGCAAGCCGACTTCGAGGGGCCTGCCCTCATCTCCGGTAAAGCATCGCCATCGTTCCGCGATGGAACGGTGACGTTCACAGCACACGACCTCTTCATATTTGATCGAGCGCCACAGCCGCTCGATGAAGATGTTGTCCATGAAGCGCCCGCGCCCATCCATGGAGATCGCGACGCCGGCGGCTTCGAGCTTGCCGGTGAACGCGGCGCTGGTGAACT
>JBEKIN010000404.1:0-3790 GCA_050011735.1 Acidobacteriaceae bacterium
GCAACTCCGCTCGGGTGTACGCCATAGGATGCGGCCCCGTCGTCAATCCCGTCCCCGCATAATCCGCCGCCAGCCGCTCCTCCGTTGTCATCTGCCTCAGCGGCATCGCGGCCGCGCGATCTACAGCAGCCACCTCGCCGCCGGAATTTTTCTCGCTTGGCTCCGCTGTCGCGCCACGCTGTTCTGCGGGTGCCCCATCCTTCGCGCAGCGATGGGTGGGAACCGCTGACTTACTGACTCGCTGACTCGCTGGCTGGCCGGCTTGCGGTTCTGCGCGTCCAGCCTCCACCCCGCGCAGCAGCGGTCCCACCGGCCTTCCCGCCCACTCCACTTGCCACAGCGCATCGCGCCGGTGTTCCACTTCGCCCAGCGCATTCAGCGCGCCAATCTGCGCCAGCGCCACCAGTTCTTTCCGATTCAGCTCTGGCACGCGCCGCGTCAGATCGTCCACGCTGGCAAACCCTCCCGAGCCGCGCGCAGCAATCACCGTCTCCGCCGAGCTCTGCCGCAATCCCTTCGCATAATTCATTCCCAGCCGCAGCGAAATCGACCGATCCTCCTCCGCTTCGAGCGTGCACAGCCACTCCGATCGCTGCACGTCGATTGGCCGCACCCGCAGCCCATGCCGCTGCGCATCCTTCACCAGCACTGCCGGCGAATAAAACCCCATCGGTTGGTTATTCAGCAGTCCGCATGTGAACGCCGCCAGAAAATGTACCTTCAGATACGCCGACGCGTACGCGATCAGCGCAAAGCTCGCCGCGTGGCTCTCGGGAAATCCGTACATCGCAAACGACGAAATCCCCTGCACGATGTTGTCCTGCGCCGCGGCATCCACGCCATTGTGCGTCATCCCCTCGCGCAGCCGTCCCTCCAGGTCCTTCATCCGCTCCATTGACCGCCGCATGCCCACCGCGCGCCGCAGCTCCTCTGCCTCAGCGCCCGTAAAGCTCGCCACCGTCATCGCCATGCGCAACAACTGTTCCTGAAACAGCGGCACGCCGAGTGTTCGCTTTAGCACCGGCTCCAGCAGTGGATGCGGATACGTCACTTCCTCCTTGCCCTGCCTGCGCCGCATATATGGATGCATCATCTTGCCCACAATCGGCCCCGGCCGGATGATCGCCACCTGCACCACAAGATCGTAAAAACGTACCGGCGCGTTATGCGGAATCGACGCCATCTGCGCGCGGCTCTCCACCTGGAACATCCCCACCGTGTCCGCCTTGCACAGCGTCTCGTACACCACCGGATCTTCGGGCAGCAGCGCCAGATCCACCTGCTTGCCGTAGTGCCGCGGGATCAGCTCAATCGACTCCTTCAGCGCCGCCATCATTCCCAGCCCCAGCAGGTCTACCTTGATCAGTCCCATGTCTGCACAATCTTCCTTGTCCCACTGGATCACCGTTCGTCCCGGCATTGACGCACGCTCAATCGGGACCACGCGATTCAACATTCCCGCGCAAATCACCATGCCGCCCGAGTGCTGCCCCAGATGCCGCGGAAGATCCTTCATGCGCAGGCACAAGTCGAGATAATGCGCAATCCGTGGATGCCGAACGTCGAACCCAGCCTGCGCAAAATGTTTTTCCATCGTGTCGTTCTCGCCGCGCCACTCCCAGTGGCCTATCAGTCCCGACAGCCGCGCCGACTGCTCCTCCTCGAATCCCAGCACTTTGCCCACCTCGCGCGCCGCCGACCGCCCGCGATACGTGATCACATTCGCTGTCATCGCCGAGCCCAGCGCGCCGTAGCGCTCATACACGTACTGGATCACCTGCTCGCGCTCGTCGCCCGATGCCAGGTCGAGATCGATATCCGGCCACTCGCCGCGGTTCTCGCTCAGGAAGCGCTCGAACAGCAATTCCATCCCCACCGGATCCACCGCCGTAAGCTCCAGCGCATAACACACCGCCGAGTTCGCCGCCGACCCGCGCCCCTGCACTAGAAAGCCCCGCCACTGGCAGTAGCGAATAATGTCCCACACGATCAGGAAGTAGCCGGCAAATCCCAGCTTCGCAATCAAATCCAGCTCGCGCTTCACCTGCGTCCGCGCCTTGTCGAGCAAATGCCGTTTTGCTGGCGACCCATACCGCTTGCGTACGCCCTCCTCTACGCGCTTGGCGAGAAAGCTGTCCATCGTCTCGCCCTCCGGCATCGGATAATGCGGAAACTCGTAGCCCAGATTCGCCAGTGTGAACTCCAGCCTCTCGCTCACGATGCGCGTGTTGGCAATCGCCTCGGGAATGTCGCGGAACAACTCCGCCATCTCGCGCGCCGCGCGCAGGTGCCGCGCAGCATTCGCCGTCAGCAGCCGTCCCGCCTTGTCCAGCGTGGTGTGATTACGAATCGAAGTGAAAACATCCAGCAGCTCGCGGTCTGTCTCTTCCGCATAGCGCACGCCGTTCGTCGCAACTACCGGAAGGCCCAAGCTGGCTGCCATGCGCAGCACCGCCTGGTTGCGGCACTCCTCTTCGCGTTCCTGGTGGCGCTGCAACTCGACGTACAGATTTCCGCGCCCATAGATCGCTGCCAGCCGATCCGCAATTTTTCTCGCCTCGCCCTCGCCGCCGCGCGCGAGCGCTGCAGCCAGCGGGCCCTCGTCGCCGCCCGTCAGGCAAATCAACCCGCCGGCAAACTCTTCAAGATCCTCCACCGTCGCAGCGCCTTCAGCCTTTGTTTTCTCGCGCATCTTGAAGCGCGTAATCAGTTGGCAAAGATTCTGGTAGCCCGCCTGCGAAGCGCACAGCAGCACCACGCGCGCCGGCTCGTCAGGAAACTGGTGCGGCAGCCAACCCGGTGGCGTCAGCCGATTGCCAAAACTCGAAACCGCAATCTCCGCGCCGATGTGCGCCTTCGTTCCACACCCCTGAGCCGCCGTGTGGAAGCGCGCCGCGCCATACACTCCATTGCGGTCGGCAATCGCCATCGCCGGCATCTCCAGTTCTTTGGCCCGCTCCATTAGCCGTTCCGGCAGCGACCCTCCAGCCAGAAAACTGAACGCGCTCGTCGCGTGCAGCTCGATATACTCATTCGCCCTGTCATCCTGAGCGCAGTTTGGCGCGCTGCTTGCGCCAAACAGAGTCGAAGGACCTGCATTTTGCGATTTCTGCTCGTCCAATGAACGCCACGCTTGCTTCGGCCTGTGCTCATCGTTCGGGTGGCATACAGGCGTCCCGGGCGATCGTTCATTCGCAACGCGAATGCCGCCCTCAGTCATAAAACGCTTCCAGCCGCCACGCATTCCGTGTCCAGTCATGAACCAGCAGACATGCCATCGTTTCTTGCCTGTCATCCTGAGCGAAGCCCCGCGCAGCGGGACGCAGTCGAAGGATCTGCGGTTGCTTTTCCTCTGCAAGCTGGATATTTGTTTTTGAGCCCTGACTAGCCCCTGAGGCAAGCTCCTCCGTCCGCACCGCCAGCACATCCCACTCATCCGTATCCCACGCGTCTACCGCCCACCAGCATCCGCTCGTTCTCCACGGACCATATGCCGCTGCAACAACGTATGCCTGCTCTCCATCGCGAAACGACACCGGCTTGAGCACCGACCTCTGAGTGAGATAAGAACTTGCTTGGGTGCCCCCGGTCCGGATTCTCGGACCGGGGATAGCACGATGTGTCGCGTCTTTAAGCGCAGTGGCGGGGGCCACCAAAACCCGCACCGCCCGCGCCGGCCTTACCCTCCGTACCGCCATCCGCGGGATGTCCTCCACCTGCGCATCCTGGGTGCCCCACCCTCGGCGCGTCTTTGTTCTTGCGCCTAGGGTGGGGTCGCTGACTCGCTGAC
>JBEKIN010000405.1:0-3766 GCA_050011735.1 Acidobacteriaceae bacterium
TTTGGAAAACGGCCACTCGTTTCCTCACCGGCGGCGACGGTACGCACAGCGGCCCCCTGTCCGGCGGAATCATGGGCGCCATCAGTCCCACCAAATGGCTCGAGGGCGCGGTCGATATCCCGCTCATGGCCTGGCAACGTCAGTCCGAGATCACCGCCGACCGCGCCGGTCTGCTCGCCGTCGGCAACGAGCTCCTTGCCCGCCGCGTTCTGCTCGGGTGGTCGATCCATTCCTCCCGGCTGCTCAAACAGGTGAACATTGAGGAATGGATGAAGCAGGAAGACGCGAGCGACGACACCGTGACCCGTCTTTCCGAAATGACAACCTCGTCCTCCATGTACACCACACGTCGCCTGCGCTTGTTAGGCCAGGCCGCGAAAGAGACCAACCTCATGGGCTGGAGCCAGAGCATCCAGGACGCTCGCAAGCGCCTCGCCCCTGCTCCGCCGGCCGCGGCTTCCCGGCCCGCCGCGCCCGCCCCCGCCGACTCCATTCGCGTTGTCTGTAACAAATGTCAGACCGCCATGCGCGTTCCGCTCGCTGTCCTGCGCGGCAAATCTTCCCTGAACGTCCGCTGTCCCCAGTGCCAGAACGTACTTACACTGCGCCCGAAGCCGGCTGCTCCCTCCCCGGCTCCTGCGGGCGTGGAAACAAAACCAGTTGCCCAGCAGCCCGCGGCCACCACTGCGGAAAACTGATTGGGCCGCCCACCAAAGCGAGGTTGAGCCATGCCAGATGACGCCAGCAATGCATTCGAGGTCGGAAGCTACGATCCCGACGCCACAACGACCGATGGAACCGCCGATGCCGTAGACCCCGACACCCAGGCCGCTATCGATTCCGCCACCGCCGATCAGGCCTCGGCCACCGCTGCCGTCGCTTCCGGCGATTACGCCACCGCGGCGCAGGACGAGGCGCAGGCCGAGACCGAAGCCGGCCAGGCCGGCGACACCGACATGCTCACCGGCTCCAATTCCACCCAGCTCGGAACCGCCGCCGATCAGCAGGCAACCGCCACCCAGGACCAGCAGGCCGAAGGACAGGCCGCCGCCTCCGGCGACTACGCCACTGCTGAGACCGATGCCCAGCAAGCCGATTCCACTACCGTCGCCGCCGATGACAATGCCGGCGGCACCGACACCTCCGGCACCGCCTACGACGAAGCCCAGAACGAGAGCTGGGCCAACTGGGACCAGCAGACCGCCGACCAGGACTCCGCGACCGCCCAAAGTTACGCCGACTCCGGCGATTCCAACGCCGCTGGCGTCTACTCCGCCGCCGCCGACAACGAACAGGCCAACGCCGATACTTCCGGAGAATTGGGCGAATACGGCGACCCCCTCGCCGAAACCGACCCCTCCTCCGCCGTCGCGACCGATACTCCTGTCGACGATGCGCCTGTCGATGATTCCACCGCAACCGTGGATGACACCGCTCCAGCCGTCGACGATTCCGCCCCGGCAGTCGATGACACCGCCGTGGATGATGATTCCCTCGCGACGGTCGACGACGACTCGTCCGCCAGCTGAGCCCCGCCTGCACTTTGTGTCAGGGCACGGCCTCATCCACTCGTGCTGCACGGGCACCAGCTCGGACGGAGCTTCGCGTGGTGCCGACAGACTGCCTTAGGCCACGCTGCCGGCTCCGACTGGTCCCTTACGGTTAGCCGCAATCGCGGTTCCTGCTCGCCACGGCTCGCCTTTTACGTTCTGCGTCTTCGCGCTCAAAGATGCTAGCCCTCCGCCGTCTGTGAATGCTACCCTGAGCAAACCCGAGCGCAGAACTGAGCCGAATTACCCTCGCGTTCGTGCCTCTTCGCCAGGCGAGGGAGGCTAAATCCGCGGTGGAGGGAACTGTACGATGCGAGTTTGCGGTGCCATGAGATTCCTGCGGATCGCTGCCGTGCCGGCGATCCTGACGACCATCCTCATCCCGGCCTTTGTCTCCGCTCGAGCGCAGGCGAAGCCGTCTACGGCCCCGGCCGCACCCGCAGTCCAGTTGCAGCCCTATACCGCACCCGATCAAAGCGCCTCTGCCGGTGTACCGCAGGGATGGAAAGTCACGGGTGCCGTGGGCGGTGCGATCGTAATGTCCGGACCGCAGGGCGAAGGCATCACCCTCGGGAATGTGTTCGTCGCGCACGACGGTCCATTTCAATTGGGACAGAAGGGCCCCGGAGGCGCTTTTATGACCATGCCCTCCTCGGCAAAGCTTACCGACAAGCTGGTCATGATTCTGCAGCAGATTGCGTCGCTCAACGGACAGCCGATTCCTCAGATTACATTCCTTTACGCGGCGCCTCTTCAAGTGCCGGCGGCCATGGGCCAATGCGGGATGTTTGTTGCGGAATCCAGCGGGGGCGCGCAGCCGGCAAAGGGAATCGGCATGTTCTGTTCGCTCCCGGACGACCGCGTCCAGTTTTTCAAGAGCGTTTTGATCGTTGGAAGTGCGCCCAACGCCATAGCAGTCCAGACGGTGCCGGCGGTTGAGGCCGTTTTTAAGAGCTACACCATCGCTCCTGGCTGGGCGCAAAAGATGTTTTCCCCCTTCACGCCGCCAGCCTCGCCAGCGCCGCAGCCAGGGCTCGGCGGGCCGGACGAGACCCAAATGTTCCTAAGGGCGATGGCGAATAACCAGCGTGTATCGGATATAGGCTTCGCTTGCGCAGACGCTAACATCATCGGCAACGGGTCGAACTGGGAGACTCCGCGCGAATGCGGTGGCTACGCGCCAAACCCATAGAGCAGATTCCGGTCTTCCCGATGCTGCCGCAGCCAATTCCGGCTCGGGCTCTGCAATCGCCAACGGGTGTATCACCGGCCAATTCGGAAGTTTCAACCCGCATCGTCCCCTGCCCCGGAAAAATCCGCCCCTTTTCTCAGATCCTGAACCGACGCAACTGCCCCATGTCCAAACTCACCATCGCCACCCATCGCAAGCGCGAGATCCTCGACATCACCGAGCAGCTCGAATCGCACCTGCTCGACTCAACCGGCATCGTCTGCCTCAACATCCTGCACACCACCGCGGCTCTCACCACTGCCGATCTCGATCCCGGCACTGACCTCGACATGCTCGACGCCTTCGAGGCCATGATGCCGAAGCTCCGTTACCGCCATCCCCACAACCCCGAGCACGTTCCCGATCACATCCTCTCCTCCCTCATCGGTACCGCGCTCACCCTCCCCGTCGAATCCGGCTCGCTCGTCCTCGGAACCTGGCAGCGCGTCATCCTCGTCGAGCTCGACGGCCCTCGCCCTCGCAACCTCACCCTCCATCTCCTCAAAAGCAACTGAGCGGCCGCGCCCCTCCGTGCTCTCTGCGGTGGAAATTTCCTCAAATCCAGAAATGTGGAAAATTTGTCAAGAGGGAGCTCCAAAAACCGAAGTAATGACCCAACATTCCGCGCCACTTACACCCTTATACCCGCAAAGATATTTGGCCGGTTTATGCTCTCAATCTGATATTCTGAACTTATAGAGTAGAAAAAGAAAAAGGCCGCCCCGCGCGGCCTTTTCTGTTTTGGAAAGGAGAAACCAAATTGCCCCGGACTCAGCAACTCGAGGTGTCCCCAACCTGTACTAGGCGCAGCACTGCAGCCGGGGTCCCCTGCAACCGCCGTCTTACACTGTTTGCTTGTCTCCCGTCTTCTTGTCCATCAACGCGGCCGCCTCTGACGCAGACTCGGCCGACCTTGACGCAAACTCGGTCGAGACGCCGTCAAACTCGGCCAACTGTGCATCAAACGCGGTCAGGATGCAACTGA
>JBEKIN010000406.1:0-3766 GCA_050011735.1 Acidobacteriaceae bacterium
GCGACGGCGCCGGCGTCGGACCCGCATCTCCTGCTGGCCAGCGCCGACCGCCCCATTGATCCTGCACACAGCCAGAAAACGACTCGTCCCCGAGCGCTGATCGAGCAGGTGCGATTCAATCAACGGCCCATCTCCTTCGAAGAGGGAGTGACGGCCGGTCCGGGCGACGGCGATCTGGAGATTCAGTTCGCCCCCGCTGAAACCGCCGCGCCCGACCACCTGCGCTACCGGCTCCTCGGCTTGAATTCGGCGTGGACCGAAGCCGGGAAAGAGCGCGAGGCCCTCTACTACAAGCTGCCTCCGGGCGATTACCTGTTCGAGTACGAAGCCACAGAGAGCGGCAGCGTGCGGGGCCTGGGGATGGCCAGCCTGCAGATCGCCGTGATCCCGCCGTATTGGCAAACGGGATGGTTCCGGAGCGTGGTCGCGGGTTTCCTGGTGATCCTGAGCTTCACTCTCTACAAGCTGCGCGTTCGCTATCTCGTCGCGCATGCCCACAAGCTCCAGGAGCAGGTAAACCGGGGAAAGGCTGAACTGCAACTCGCCATCAAAGTCGCCAACGACGCGCATCGCGCCGCAAAAGAGCAGGCCATGAAGGACAGCCTGACCGATCTGTGGAACCGCAAGACGATTTTCGAGATGCTGGAGAAGGAGATTTCCCGGGCGCAGCGCGATCAGATGCCCATCGCTGTCGTGATGATCGACCTGGATCACTTCAAGCTGGTCAACGACACCTACGGCCATCTAACCGGAGATGCGGTGCTCCAGGAGGCGGCGAAGCGCATTGCAGACCTGATGCGCCCCTATGATTTTGTTGGACGCTATGGCGGCGAGGAATTCCTCATCGTCCTTCCCGGTTGCTCCCGGACCAACGGCGCCCACCGCGCGGAGGACTTCCGGCGCGCCATCGCGGACACGCCGGTTGCGACGGCTGCCGGCGCGCTGACCCTCACCTGTAGTCTCGGCGTGGCATCGCATGACGAAGCGATGCCGGCTGAAGAGCTGATTAACCTGGCGGACGAGGCCCTGTATCGCGCAAAGCGGCTGGGCCGTAACTGCGTTAGCGCCGGCGTCTGGAAGGATGCCGAGGAGATGTCCAGCCTGGCCGACCAACCCCAGAGCGCGAACTGAAGATCACCTGAACAGCGTCGTTGGATCGCGGCCCGAGCGAGATAAGACGCCCGGCGCGCCTTATCTCGTCTCTTGCCTCAACAGGATTGAGCCCTAGCGGGGGTGTCCGCCACGGGCGCCGCCGCCACGATATCCGGGGAGGGCATGTTCACCGCCTGCCTCATGGCCGGCATTGCCGACGTGGCCTCGTCCGTCCCGCGCCTCGTTGCCCTGGAAGTGGTAGAACGGCCTGGCCCCGCGGCCAGGCATCGGTCCGTTGTAGCCCTGGTGCGGATCATAGCGGTTATCCACATGGCCGTAGAAGCCGCGAGGGCCGTGGAACCAGGGGCCGGCTCCGATGAACAACCCGCCCGCAAACCAGTCGGGCCCGTAGTAGCCGTAGGGCGCGCAGTCGTAGGGAGAGTAGTCGAAGTAGCCGTAGGGGCAGACGGGGGCAACCCCGATGTCGACGGAAACCTGGGCTGGCGCATGTGCCGGCGCGACGAGGGCGCAGCTGAGCAGCAGAATTGCCGGGGCGACGAAAGCAAGGGCTCTAAATTTGAACATGGTGTCTCCTTGGTGGTTCAGAGGCGCAGGGTGAGCGGGGAGTTGTATCTCCGATGCACCGTTGAGCCCCGGAACATTGGATGCGCGAATTTTACGCCGATCTGTTGGCGCGGAGGTAAGAGGGCGACTGCCTTGTCTAGTGATGGACTTCGAGGAACGGGTCGGCGTACAGAACGTACGCCAGCGCGGTCGGATCGTGGGTGTCGTCGAAAGTGCGTTGCCTTGTTTGGCGAACGACTTCGGCGACCGGCGCGGATGCATTCTCGAGCAGAATCTTGTAGAAATTCGCGGCAAAGACGCCCGCCACCTGGTCCGACACGGGCCACAGCGCGCCCAGGTATCCGCTGGCTCCGGTATCGAGCAGCGCCGGCGCCCAGCCGTCCAGCGCGCCCACCGCCTGCCGCGCCTGTCCCACCTCACACGCATTAAAGAAGTAGAAGGGATGCGTATGGCTCGCGGTCGCCAGCGACTTCCAGGTGGCCGGCGCGAGCTCGCTGTCTTCCAGCAGAATGGCGAACTGCGGCCCTCCGTCCTCATCGCGGACCGCTCCGTGGCCGGCAAAGTGAACGATGCCGTCGGGAAGATCCGCGGCCAGCGCCCGCACATCGGTGTAGTCGCCCTTCACGTTCTCGAACCCCTCATGGCTGCGAAGCGAATCGGCTTCCTGCTGTGCCGCATCCAGGGCCATGGATCCAGCGTAATGCGGAGCAATCACGACCAGCTTGTGTACCTGTAAAGACTGCGGAGGCCGCGGCAGGCCGGTGGTTCCTAACTGCCAGCGGGCGACGCGGGCGGTCAGTCCGAGGAACTCCTGCCGATCCTGCCCGCCGGTCCGGGCGGCGCGCATCAGTTCCCACGGCAGCATGGGATCGTCGCTCAGCACCTGCACGGAACGCAGCTCGATGCCTGCATCGCGCAGCTGCCAGTAGAGCTGCTTGAACTCCGGCGGCGTGAAGCGGTCATAGAGGTCAGCCCCGAAGCCGCGCGCGAGGTCTTCTGCCTGCTGCGCAGAAGGAGCCTCGCCCTCGATGGTGACGCCGCGGCCGTGGCGCGCCAGTTCAGCCAGCTTCGTCGCGATGTAAGCGCGCATCTCCGCGGCTTTCGGCAGCACCGCTTCCACGGGCGAGGCGTAACGCGTCACGAAGGTCAGGTGCAGGGTATCGTCGCTGCGGCTTTCGATGATGGTCAGATCGGGCGCCGCCATCTGAGGCTCGAGCGTGATGCCCGCGCTCCTCTCCGCCGGGCTCAAGGCTCTGTGGACGGGGTGCGCTTCGCCGGTGGCAGCCGGAGTAGCCTCGGGAACCGCAGCAGGAGCGCCTCCGAAGACGTCCGGCGTCACGCGGATGTCGCGCTCCACGCGCGCCAGAAAGCCGTGGTTGTACCAGAAGGTCGCCATCAACCGCGCGGGCTTGTCGGTGGCGCCGGCGGTGCTGGCGCGCAGATGAAACTGGGCGACGGTGGAATCCTGGCCCTTGGTCATCTCGATTTGCCCGATGTTCGATCCGCCGATGAATTCCATACCCGGCGCGGTCAGATTCACTTCGAGGTCGATGGAGGTCATCCCGGGAGGCATCGGAATCACGAGCTTTCCGTTCTCCTGCTGCCCGCTCATGATGCGTGTCTCGGGAGAAAGCTGTTCGCCGGTCAGCGACACCTGGACGGCGAACTCCTGCGCGGGATGCACCGTGTCAGGAGCTTCGATATTGGGATAGCGCTCTTCGACGACCCGCTGCGGCGCCGGGGCGGCGCTGGCGACGTTCGCGGACGCAGCGCCCGCAGCCATGCCAGCCGCCCCGTAACTACCCGAGCGCACGCCGGCCTCCAGTTTCGGCATTTCAAGCTTCGGCGGCTCCACAGGGAGCTGTGCCAGCCGCGCTTCGGCCACCTTATCTCCCGCGGCTGCTGCTTTGCCATACCACTGACGCGCGCTGAACAGGTCCCTCCGGACTCCGTTGCCGGCCTGGTAACGCTCGCCCAGCAATCGTGCCGCCTTGCCGAATCGAACCTTATCCAGCGCTGAGAGGCGCTCAATCTGGCTGTCTGTCGGCCCAAACAAGATGGGCGGCTCACGCACCCACCGATCGGTCAT
>JBEKIN010000407.1:0-3765 GCA_050011735.1 Acidobacteriaceae bacterium
GTGACGACGAGCTTGAGACTGTTGGGCAGAGCGGCGCTGGGGCCGGTGGTGGTGTCGAGGGAGATGGCGGCTGCGGAGTTACTCTTCTCGACGAGGATCCAGCGTTCGAGGCTGCGGCGGCGGTTGCTCTGGAAGGTGCGGTTGGCGATGAGCTCGGCGTAGAGGCCGCCGTCGTAGGAGTGGTTGATCTCCTCGGACATGATGCCGTAGAGGGTGGGGCTGACGTTACGGATGGTTTCGGGGGCGGTGGGGTGCGAGGCATCGATGGAGAGGGTGGCGGTGGATTGGGCGACGGCGCTGGCGGCGGCGAGGGCGAAGATGGAGAGGGCGAGGCGCATGGGGTGGTTCGGAGGGGCGAAATTGGGATTTTGAGATAACGTTTACTTGCGCACCCACGGTAGACGCGGGGAGGGCTGGAGGTCAAGTTTTGGGGAGCCGGGCGATGGCCAGCATTGACGAATCGGAAACCGGGCCTGATACTGGCTACCATGGTTTCCCGCAACGGCAGCGCGGCGCTGGCACTGGACATATGTATGGGCATGTCCAGCGAGACCGTGCGCGGGAGCGGACGAACGCGATAAGCGCGAATCCGAGAAGGTTCCGGCGGCCCACGGTCAGATGAGATCGCGGGCCGTTTTCATTTACAGCAGAGTTTAGAGTTTAGGGATTAGAAAAACACGAGCGAAAAGCGAGCGAGAAAAGGAGACGAGAGAGATGGCGGAAGAGGCGAAGCAGCATTTGGCGACGGTGGCAGTCCATGGGGGACAGGTTCCCGATCCCACGACGGGAGCGCGGGCGGTGCCGATTTATCAGACGACGTCGTATGTGTTCCAGGATGCGGATCATGCGGCGCGGCTGTTTGGGCTGCAGGAGTTTGGGAACATCTACACGCGGATTATGAATCCGACGACGGACGTGTTTGAGAAGCGGATGGCGGCGCTCGAAGGCGGAGCGGCGGCGCTGGCGACCGCGTCGGGGCAGGCGGCGGAGACGCTGGCGATTCTGACTCTGGCGAATGCGGGCGACGAAATCGTGTCGACGACCTCGCTGTACGGCGGGACGTACAACTTGTTCCACTACACGCTGCCGAAGCTGGGCATCAACGTAAAGTTCGTCGACGCGGACGATTTCGACGGGCTGCGGAAGGCGATTACGCCGAAGACGCGGGCGGTGTTCACGGAGACGCTGGGGAATCCGAAGCTGGACATTGTGGATGTGGAGACGCTGGCGAAGATCGCGCACGAGAACGGGTTGCCGCTGATGATCGACAACACGAGCGCGACGCCGGTGCTGCTGCGGCCGATCGAGTACGGAGCGGACATCGTGGTGGAGTCGGCGACGAAATACATTGGTGGGCACGGGACGTCGATTGGCGGCGTGATTGTGGACGCTGGCAAGTTCGACTGGAAGGCGTCGGGGCGGTTCAAGGATTTTGTCGAGCCGGATCCGTCGTATCACGGGCTGTCGTTTACCGAGGCGTTTGGGCCGCTGGCGTTCATCCTGAAGGCGCGGGTGCAGGGGCTGCGCGACACGGGCGCGGCGATGTCGCCATTCAACGCATGGTTGTTCCTGCAGGGGCTGGAGACACTGCATCTGCGCATGCAGCGGCACTCGGAAAATGCGCTGAAGGTGGCCGAGCATCTGGAGAAGCATCCGAGCGTGACGTGGGTGAATTATCCGGGGCTGGCTTCGAGCAAGTACGCGGCCCGCGCGAAGAAGTATCTGCCGGGCGGAGCGAGCGGCCTGATTACGTTCGGGATCAGCGGGGGCTACGACGCGGGGAAGACGTTCATCAACTCGCTGAAGGTCTTCTCTCTGCTGGCGAATCTGGGCGACGCCAAGTCGCTGGTGATCCATCCCGCGTCAACGACGCATCAGCAGCTGAGCAAGGAGGAGCAGGCCGCGACCGGAACAACGCCGGAGCTTATTCGCTTGTCCGTGGGGATTGAGGATGTGCGCGATTTGATTGCGGACATCGATCAGGCGCTGGTGGTCGCAGTGCCGACACCGGAGCTGGTCGGGGCGCGATGAGGGCGGGTCAGGACGAGTGCCCGGACGGAGTTGAGGTGTGTTTTCCCGAAATGGGCGCAGGGCAGTACTTTTGGTGTGCCCGGAATTGAATTGTCGTTGATATCGGGGCGGCCGGGGTATCAGCTTCTTGCTGTGGGGTGAACCTGGCCGTCGGTGTTTTTGGGGGGTGGGTTTTTCTTACGCAGGCTGGAATTGCATACGCAAACTGAGGTTTTTCTTACGCAGGCTGGAATTGCATACGCAAACTGAGGTTTTTCTTACGCAGGCTGAAATTGCATACGCAAACTGAGGTTTTTCTTACGCAGGCTGAAATTGCATACGCAAGCTGAGGTTTTCTTACGCAGGCTGAAAGACGATGAGCACGGAAGCGCATAGTGCGGTCAGGACCGCAGCGGCGATCCAGCCGGAGTTCGAGGGAGACTACGTCATCGATGAGGTGGTTCCGCTCGAAAGCGGCGAGGTGCTGGTGCGGCCGACGCAGCATTACGCGGTGTACGGGCGCCTGAATGCGGCGCGGGACAACGTGGTGCTGGTGTGCCATGCGCTCTCGGGGAATGCGGACGTGGCGACGTGGTGGCCGCAGCTGTTCACGAAGCCGGAGCCGTTGCTGGATCTGGATCGGGACTGCGTGATCGGGATCAACATTTTTGGGTCGTGTTATGGATCGACGGGGCCGGGGAGCGTCGATCAGGAGACGGGGCGATTGTATGGGCCGACGTTTCCGCTGATCAACGTGCGGGATATGGTGCGGGCCCAGGAGAAGCTGATTGCGTCGCTGGGGATTCGGCGGCTGAAGCTGGCGATCGGGGCATCGATTGGCGGGATGCAGGTGCTGGAGTGGGCGGTGCTGTTTCCCGAGCGGGTGGCTCGGGCGATCAGCATCGGCGCGGCTCCGCTGGGGGCGATGGGACTGGGGCTGAATCACCTCCAACGGCTGGCGATTATGCTCGATCCGAAGTGGGCGGGCGGTTATTACCAGCCGGACGACGAGCCGCACGGAGGGCTGGCGATTGCGCGGGCGCTGGGCGTGATCAGCTACAAGAGCGTACCGCTGTTTGAGGCGCGGTTTGGGCGGAAGCCGAACCGGACGGGGGAGAATCCGTGGATCTCGACGGTAGCGGGGCAGAACGGGCGCTTTGACATTGCGGGGTTCCTGGATTATCAGGGGCACAAATTCAACGAGCGGTTCGACGCGAACTCGTACATTTCGATAACGCGGGCGATGGACACCTTCGATCCGGTGCGCGCGCATGAGTCGCCGTTTGCGGCGTACAGCCGCATCCAGGCGCATGTGACGATGGTGGGGATTTCGACGGACTGGCTGTTTCCGCCGGAGGATGTGCGGTCGATGGCGGTGGTAATGGCGGCGGCGGGAGCGCGCTGCGATTACCGGGAGATGGCGTCGAACCACGGACACGACGCGTTTTTGGCGGAACCGGAGCATCTGGTGCGGCTGCTTACGCCGGTGTTTGAGTAGGGGTGATCACGACAGGAGGCGCGAGGCCTCGTCCCATAATTGGCGTGCGACTTTGGCTGCGGGTCGCGCTTGCGCGAATTTTGTGGCTTGGCCGGCCCACATCTGCATTCTTTCGGGATCGCCGGCGCTGGCGGCCTCTTCGCGCATGAGGCGCGTGAGTCCACGCTGGACTGGGTATGGGGCCGACGGCGGTGCTTCTGCAGCGCAGGCCTCGGCGTAGCGGTTGGCGATGCTGCGGCCAGCGCGGCCGGTGAAGG
>JBEKIN010000408.1:0-3735 GCA_050011735.1 Acidobacteriaceae bacterium
CGCACGACCGGGCGTCCGGCGATGAGTCGGTCGGTGGGCTTCGTGGTGTCGTGCTCGGGGCCAGGAGTCGCGGGCGTTGCCGTCGGGCCGGGCGTAGCCGTTGTGGACGGCGTGGGCGCTCCGTTGGGCCAGAGCGCCACCGTTGCGTGAGAAGGACCGGGAGGCCAGCCGGATTGCGCAGCGGCGATGGAGGCGCTGAGGAGTGCGGCGGAGAGAGCGGGCAGACAGAGGCGCATAGCCGGGAAATCCTCTCCAGACATCTTAAAGGCAGCGAACAACGAGCGAGAAGCGAGTGAAAGGCGAGCCAAAGACGAGAAAAAGCGAGCGGACGGCGAGCGAAAAGCGAGAACTCGGTGTTCGCTCGATTTTGGCTTGATTGAGCTGGCTTTTCGCTGGGCTATTGCGGTTTGTCGAGCGGGTTGGGTTGATCCTGACTCGACCCACTTTGGGGCTGCTGGTTCGACGTCGAACCGCTCTTCTGCTGGGTGCTGTTCGCGGAGCCGGACTGCGGCTGCGAGGAACCTGAGGTTCCGCTCTGCGGCTGCGCACACGGCGTAGCGCCCGATGCGGAGCCGGAACCCGAACCCGAAGCCTGCGTCGAACCAGTCTGGGTCGAACCCTGACTCGAACCTTGGCCCGATGCCTGCTGTCCGGAGCACGGCGGCTGCTTTGCTGAAACCGTCGGCGTGTAGCCCGGGTCGCCCGGTCTCCGCTGATCCGGCGGCATGTTCACCGGCTGCATCGCACCGACGGGATGGTCTTTGTCATTGTCAGCGGGCAGCTGCTCTCCGGGTTTGCGCAGGGTGGGCGCCGATCGCGGCGCATTTTCCTCGCTCCGGTCGGCATCGGTCGCGTCGCCCAGCTTCACTTCATGCTGATTCTTCGCGACGACCGGCTGATTGCCCCAGTAGTCGCCCATCTCATTTTCGCTGCGCTCCTGCATGGGCTCACCGACTTTGGCCAGCTGGACGCGGGCCACGAAGCTGCCCTCGAAGCGAATCATCTCCACGGGCTGGGGCGCTTCGCCGTAAATCCATATCTCGAACGCCTTGCCGTCGGGGTCCGTCTCGCGCACTTTGCGGTTGGGCTGCCCTTTCGCGTAGACAACCATGTCGCGATCCATGCCCACGAGCACGCGATGCTCTTCAACGGCCTTGCGCAGGAAATCGGGCAGCGACTCGGCAAAGGCTTCGGCAGGGGACTTCACGCCGAAGTCGATCATGGGCTTGAGGAGGGCTTCCAGCTGCTCGCCATTCACGTCCGGGACGCGCTCCTCAAAGAGCAGGATCAGGCGGGATCCGGTGGGAGGGGCTCCGCTGTCCTGGGCCAGCGGCACTTCGGCAGCACCTGCACCGATGGAAATGTGGCGGAGATATTTGTGCTTGTGCTCGGGGCCGCCGTTGAGGTCGAGCTCGATGCTCTTCTCGTGAATCCTGATGTCGGTGACCACGACGCGATCGCCCGGCTTGACGGAGATGCCCTTCTGGTGGAGTTGGTCGACGTACTTGTCGCCGGTGGGATCCATATGCCCGTTGGCGTGGAGGGTGAGGTTGGCGATGGGCAGTGGGCGCATCGCGAATCCCTGCTCGGCCTGCATGAAGCGGATCAGCTCTTCGCGTCCCAGGGTGGTGATGGGATCAGCGGGGTAGCGGACGTGGGTGGGCGGGAACTCAGTGTAGTGCTTCTCGACGTGCTCGGCCTCGACCGTAAAGACCTGAGAATGCAGGGGAAGAGCCAGGAGAGGGAGCGCGCAGAATGCCGCCAGCACGGGGAATCTACCGGGACGCATGGACCTGGGCATAAATCCGCCTATTCACGTGGGTGACGAGACTTCACCAGCATGGGCCTCTTTCGAGGAAATTTCAAGGCCGCTCGACGGGTCCATAGCCACTTGAGATGCGGGAAAGAGCGCGCCCCATGACCTGCGCGGAAAACCCCTGTTATTGGCCCGCTGCGCCGGCGGGCGGAGGGTTCTTTACATAGGTATTGAGCCAGTTGTTCATCTCCCAGAGCATGTGCAGCAGCGATTCGCGGGCGGCGTAGCCGTGCGCCTCGAGCGGCAGGAATACGAGCCGGACGGTCGCGCCGTGGCCCTTGAGCGCGTCGAAGAAGCGCTCACTTTGGATGGGGAAGGTGCCTGGATTGTTGTCTGCCTCGCCGTGGATGAGGAGCAGCGGAGCCTTGATCTTGTCGGCGTAGGAGAAGGGCGACATTTTGAAGTAGATGTCGGGCGCTTCCCAGTAGGTGCGCTCCTCATTCTGGAAGCCGAACGGGGTGAGGGTGCGGTTGTAGGCGCCGCTGCGTGCGATCCCGGCTTTGAAGAGGTCGCTGTGGGCGAGCAGATTGGCGGTCATGAAGGCGCCGTAGGAGTGGC
The DNA here is from genome assembly GCA_050011735.1 of Acidobacteriaceae bacterium. Classification (GTDB taxonomy): domain Bacteria; phylum Acidobacteriota; class Terriglobia; order Terriglobales; family Acidobacteriaceae; genus Palsa-343. The sequence continues at coordinate 2,375 of JBEKIN010000408.1, forward strand.
CCATGACGGCGACGCGGTTGCGGTCGACCACGCCGAGGCGCGCGCCCTCGTCGATCGCGGCTTTCGCGCCCGCTACGAGCTGTTCGACGTAAGTGTCGTTGGGCTGCGCATCGCCTTCACCGACGATGGGAATGGCGGCGTTCTCCAGCACCGCGTAGCCCTGGGTGACGAAGAAGACGGGACCGGCCCAGGAGAAGCGCGGAAACTGATACGGCGAGCCGGTGATCTGTCCGGCGGCGGAGCGCGATTTGTACTCGACGGGGTAGGCCTCCATGAGCGTGGGTAGCGGTCCGTCAGAGGTCTTGTAGCCAGGCGGGAGATAGAGATTCGCGCTCAGCTCCAGGCCGTCGGCACGCTTGTAGCGCAGGATTTGTTTCTTCGGGAGAGGTGTATCGCCGTAGGGGTTCGGGAAATCCGTGACCTGGGTGAGCTGGCCGGCGGCATCGCGCAGGAAGTAGTTGGGCGGCTGCTCCTGCGATTCGCGGCGGACGAGCAGAACAGGTTTTGAGGGATCGATGATGGCGGCGGGTAGTTCATAGTAAGGAGCGGCGGAGCGCCAGATTTGCTCTTCTTTGCCGGTCGAGGCGTTCATGACGGCGATGAAGGGGCGATCGCCTTCCGGACTGGCTCCGGGCGAACTGAAGTAGATGCCGGCGCCGTCGGCGGTGAGTTCGAGCACGCGATGACCCGAGGCGTTCTCAACGAGCACGGCGCGGCCGGGATCCTGATAGCGATTCTCGGAGGAACCCTCATAGAGCTTCGTGACGCTCGGCGCGCTGGCCGAAGGATCGACCTCGGCGATTACGCGGCGGCGATGGTTCCACTCGCGCTCGTTGACCTGAGCCAGATGCGCGTTGCCCCACTCGACGCCTGTGCAGCGCATCGGCAGCTCGGCGAGCATGCGCGGCGATCCGGTGAACGGCGCGTCGAGCAGATAGACGCGGTCCCGCACGGCGGCTGGTTTTTTCGGATCGCCACCGTCGCCGGCTTCCGCCCACGACAGGGTTGCCGGAGCATCGGCGCGCCACTCGTAGTCGCGGGGGCCGGTCGCGACCGCGTCGTTGGCGATGGGGATGTTGTCGGCGAGCGGGACGTCGGAGAGCTGCTTCTCCGCTCCGTTGCGCAGATCGACGACCTCGGTCTTCTTCGGGAAGTTCTCAAACGGCAGCTCGTAGGAATACGGGTGATGGGTCTCGGTAATAAGTGCGTAGTGCCCATCGGGAGACGGCTCGACCGAATCGATCACGCCCGGTTTGCCGACGGGCTTCGAGGGACCGGCGAGAGAAACCGCGCGCACCTGCGCGGTCGCGTAGTAATCGAAGAAGCGCTCGTCTTCGGGGTTTTTCAGCAGGTCTTCGTAG
>JBEKIN010000409.1:0-3729 GCA_050011735.1 Acidobacteriaceae bacterium
TTTTCGCGGGCTTCGTCGAGGTGGTCGGCGAGCCGGCGGAGTTGCTCGCCCTGGGTGGAGGCTTGGGCGGCCTCCATGGAACCGCTCTTGACGGAATTGAAGGCGGCCTGCTGGCGGACGCGATCGCCCTGGGCGGTAGTGTACTCGGTGTTGAGCTGGAGCAGGCGGGAGGACAGGATGCTGGTCTTCTCCTCGGGGTTGATGACGCTAAGATCTTTTTCGAACTGCGCCAGGGCGGCGGAGGAGCGCTCCATCTTGGCCCGCAACTCTTCGATCTGCTTTTCCATGAAGGCGGAAAGGCCGGCGGTGGCGCGAAAACGGATGTCGTAGGTGTGCTGGATGTAGCTGTCGGCGATTCCGTTGGCGACATCCGAGGCCAGTTCCGGGTCCGGCGACCGGAAACTGATGAGCAGAAGGTAGGTGTTGGGCGGGCGCGTGACCTTGAGCTTCTTGAGGGTGACCGGGGCATTCTGCGCGCGGGCGCTGGGAAGCTTGGACTCGCCCGGCAGGGTGATGACATCGCTGGTGAGCTTGAAGCGCTCGGCGACGGGACGCAGCACCGAATCGGACTCGATGATCCTGATCTGGGTGGCCAGGAACTGATCGGAGTCGTTAGGGGCGAGGCGCGCGGCATCTTGGCCGACGACGCCGGCGGGCGCCTGCCGGTCAATGTCGATGGTCGCGGTGGATTCGTAGATAGGAGTAAGCCGCGAAGATACCACCACGGTGGCGATCACTGAGACCAAAGCGAAGGCCAGAATCCGCCACTTGTGGCGCTTGAGGATCCACAGATAGTGGGAGAGGGGGACGACTGCTTCCTCGGGCTCGGGCTGGGCGTAGGCGTACGGGGGGTAGACCGTGATGGGGTCGGGGATCGCCGGCACATGGCCGTTGCCGTAACCGTTGCCGTTGCCGCCGTTGGCCGGAGCGGGGAGCGCGCGAAGTTCTTTTTCTTCAGACATGGGGTTAAGCTTTTAGCGCCTCTAGTGTTTCTATTTCACTCGATGGTTTTAGTGGATTGCTCCGTATACCAGTGCCGTGGATCCGGCGCCGACGCCAAACCCGACGATGGCTTCGATAGCCTTCACGCCCATGCGCTTGCCTTTGTTATCGGGGATGTAGAAGATGTCATTGGCGATCAGCGGGACGTCCGGGGACTTGCGCGCCAGGATCTTGTCAAGCTGCACTGGGATTTCGTTCTTGCTGCCGTTGGCTTCGCGGCGGTAGATAAATGCGTTCTTGTTCGCGAATGGCGCCAGCCCTTCGGTCAGCGCCAGCATTTGCAGGATCGTGGTTTCTGAACCATTCTGGACGGGGTAGGCGCCGGGCTTCATGATGTTGCCGACCACGTAGATCTTGCTTACTTCGGGGACGCGAATCTCTTCGCCGCCGGTGAGCTTGATGTTGACCGCCGGATCGGCATCGTTGATCAGGTTGCGGACGGTGACGCGGCGGGTGAGCATGACGGTTGCGCCATCGGGGCCAAGCTGGGAGCGGCTGACCAGAACTTCGGGGCCGGCGACTTCGCTGAGGCCCTGCGCGCGAGCGATGGCTTCCAGCAGCGAGACGGGGCCTTCGGCTTGGAACACCAGCGGCATCTTGACCGCTCCGGAAACGCTGATGGGACGGCTGTGATATTCGGCGATGGTGACGGTGACGAAGGGGTCGACCAGGATCTGCTCTTCGCGGAGCGCCTTGGCAATGGCGGTTTCGAGATCGGCCGGGAAGAGGCCTTCCGCCTTGATGAGCTGCTTCAGCATCGGCAGGCGGATCATGCCATCGGTGCCGATGCGGATGGTGCGGCTGAGCTCCGGGGCATCATAGACAGAGACGGCGATCAGGTCGTTGGGCCCGACCGCCTGGGCGGGCAGATTCGCCCCCTGCTCGGGGATGGTCGCGGCGCGGTTGGGATTTGTCTGTGTCTGCTGCGCCGAAGCGCAGCCAACGAGAAGCAAAACTGAGACCAGCAAGCGCATAGCGGTTACCTATTTCTGGCAAATCGTCGAATATCGGACTGTAGTTAATTCTGTAGCTGTGAGTCGCACCCTGGAACCCCAAAACTCAAGAAGCCTCAACAGCTGACGGCTGTTTGCGAAAAAAAACATTGCAATAGAATGAGTTATTTGCGCAGCCCATTCGGCCCCGAGCTCAACGGCTGCTTCACCATCGGCAGGCGGATCGTGCCATCGGTGCCGATGCGGATGGTGCGGCTGAGTTCCGGGGCATCGTAGACCGAGACGGCGATGAGGTCGTTCGGTCCAACGGCCTGGGCGGGCAGGTTCGCGCCTTGTTCGGGAATGGTCGCGGCGCGGTTCGACTGCTGCTGTTGTTGGGCCAGAGCGGCTACCGCGAAAAATATTACTGAGAGTAACAAACGCATGACAGCACCTTAGCTTTCAGAGCGAATCCGCCCGTTCTGTGCACTCGAAACCGCATCGCTCAAGCGCGAGACATAGAGTTCAAGCATGGCCAAGCGGCGCTCGACGGTGAGCAGCTTATCGTTGACGTCAGAGGAGCCGTCGAAATTCGATTCGGCGTATGCTTTGCCGCCGCCCATCATAACGGTGCGGGCAAATTCGGAGACGCAGCGGGCTCCCTGACGGTCTGAAGCGGTCTTGATCCGCTCGAACTCCTCGTCGGTGACGCGGAAGTTGATGAGGCGCTTTCGTATTTTATTCATGAGCTACCCTCAGGCAGTGTTGACGGGCGTTGATCTGCGGGCTCAATCTGGCCCAAAAGACCCTAGAGTTAATGCACTTGGGAGAGTTCTATTGGGGACAGCTTCGCCCTTTGGGTCACATCGGACCGGAATTAAAGAGCCTGGCAAGAGATGCCAGATGCACATTTGTAAACGCGATCGTCGCGTCTACGAAGGCGGCACGAAAAAGCGAGCGTATCACGAACGAATTACGCGCGTCAAGGTAATTCGGATCTCAAAGTACTAGAACGCTTCAGGCCATCGCCTTACGCCTCCATCGGCCAAAGGGGTAGCCGCGAGCTTGTCGCAGATGTTGCCGAACCCGACCACTGCACCTATCCCAAATGGAGTCAGCGATTGGACTCTTAGCACCACGCGCAAGTGCGTCGCGATTGCGTGCGGGCACTGCGCCGCGAACAGGCCAGCGAGCGACGCGACGCAAGAAAATGGCTGACGGAGATTGGCCCCATGCAGCCGGTCGCCGAGACAAGCTGCCGTGGTATCCCCGGCGCGCGTGAGTCGGGCCACGCCGAGGGGCGAGAATTACGTCACCAAGCTCGTCGCGCATGCAGACGACGCGGATATAAAAAGTCGAGGTCACGCCCGATCCGCGGGCACGCGTCTATGAGCCATCCACGCGATTCGGTTGCTGCGCGGGATGCACTCCCGAATCATGCGGGCGAATCGGGACGGCGCGCATCAACCAGGCCGCGGAGCCTCAACATCGTCGTTCAAAGCGGCCAATAGTACTCAAGCCACAGTTGAAGGGTCAAGTCATGGCACGACGCCCAGGAAATCGACGTCGCTCGTGGTGCGGGCCGCGCCGTAGAGTTGTGTCACGACGAAGCCGCCGCAGCAATGCGGCTCTTTAATACGCGGCATACGGTAACTGCTCGGCTGAGAGGCCGGTCAGCAGGCTCCAATGGGCAGCGGCTTCAGGACGATTTGACCTTAACCAAACGCGCTCAGGCTCTGGCATCGACTCGCGGCAGAGCGTTCCTTCACGGGCGAGACGGGCCTCTTCAAGTTCC
>JBEKIN010000410.1:0-3707 GCA_050011735.1 Acidobacteriaceae bacterium
AACACAGCGGGCGCGGAGTTTTCGCTGGGCGGGAGTTTTGAGCAGGTGGCGGAGCTGATTGAGCGGTTGAGGCCGGTGGTTCCGGTGGGCGCGTGCCTCGACACCTGCCATTGCCATGTGGCGGGCTACGATCTGGTGAGTGGCGAGGGGTACGAGGAGACGGTGGAGCGGGTTGGGGACAGCGTGGGGCTGGAGACGGTTCGGGTTTGGCACATGAATGACGCGAAAGCTGTACGCGGGTCGAAGCTGGATCGGCATCAACATATAGGAAACGGGACGATGGGGCTGGAGCCGTTTCGCCGGCTGCTGAACGACGCGCGGTTTGCGCATTGCGCGTTTATCGCGGAGACGCCGGTGGAGGAACCGGAGGACGACCGGCGGAATGTGGAGACGATGAAGAGCTTAGTGATCAGAGCGCAGAGCACGGCGCTCAGAAAATCCAGCCGCCGCCCATAGTACAGGCACTGAAGTGAGGCAGCGTGGCAATGCGGGGGGCTATGGTGAGTCCGCATTACAATCGATACTGAGTCCGATATGGCGACAAAAGAACAAGCACAAGCCGCCCAGCAGGGGGGCAGCGGAGAATCCTCACCTTCCGAGGGCAGGTACAATTTCGCCGAGATTGAGGCGCGCTGGCAGGCGCGATGGGAGTCGCAGCCGGAGTTGTATGCCACCGAGCCGGCTTCTTCGACGAAGCCGAAGTATTACGTGCTGGAGATGCTGCCGTACCCTTCGGGGCAACTGCACATTGGCCACGTGCGCAACTACTCGATCGGCGATGCGCTGGCGCGCTACATGTGGATGCAGGGCTACAACGTGCTGCACCCGATGGGGTGGGACGCTTTCGGACTGCCCGCGGAAAACGCGGCGCTCAAAAACAACACGCCGCCACGCCAGTGGACGCTGGGCAATATCGCCGCGATGAAGCGGCAGATGAATCGAATTGGGCTGAGCTACGACTGGCGCAACGAGATCACGACCTGTTTGCCGGATTACTACCGCTGGAACCAGTGGTTCTTTTTAAAGATGTACGAGCGGGGGCTGGCGTACCGCAAGAAGAGCAAGGTGAACTGGTGTCCGCAATGCGCGACGGTGCTGGCGAACGAGCAGGTAGTGAATGGGTGCTGCTGGCGGCATGAAGAGCAGCCGGTGGAACAGCGCGATCTGGAACAGTGGTTCTTGCGCATCACGAATTACGCGCAGGAGCTGCTGGACGATTTAGCGAAGCTGGATGGCTGGCCGGAGAAGGTACGGACCATGCAGCGCAACTGGATCGGGCGCAGTGAAGGGGCGGAGATCGAGTTCGAACTGGAGGATGTGGGCGACGCAACGGAGGACGAGGAGAAAGCACGCAAAGCCGGGACAGCGATGTTGCCGGCGCGCGAGGGCGTGAAGGGAACGGGGAAGAAGGTTGCCGTCTTCACGACGCGGGTGGACACGATTTATGGGGCGACGAGTTTGCAGCTGGCGCCGGAGCATCCTCTGGTGAAGGAGATGGCGGCCGATGCGGAATTGTCGAGCGCGGTGGCGGCACTGCTGGATCAGCAGAGAAAGGCGCGCGAGGAGGGCGACGTCGGTGAGATTGAAAAGCACGGCGTCTTCACGGGGCATTACGCGATCAATCCCTTCAGCGGCGAGCGGCTGCCGGTGTGGGTTGGCAACTACATCCTGCTGGACTACGGGACGGGCGCAATCATGTCGGTTCCGGCGCACGACGATCGCGACTACGATTTCGCGAGAAAGTACGGGCTGGAGATCAGGGTGGTGATTTTGCCGCGCCGCCAGGTCGACTCTTCGGCGGACGGCGAGCAGGAGCCACTGCTGCCCTATACCGAGGAGGATAGCCTGCTGATGAACTCGGGCGAATTTAGTTCGCTGGGGAACAAAGAAGCACAGCACAAGATGGCGGCGTTTGCCGAGGAGCATGGATTTGGCAAGGCGACGGTTACTTATCGGCTGAAGGACTGGGGGATCAGCCGGCAGAGGTACTGGGGCACGCCGATTCCGATGCTGTACTGCGCGAAGGACGGGATCGTGCCGGTGCCGGAGAGCGAATTGCCGGTGCTGCTGCCGGATAACGTGGAAATTACGCAGCAGGGCGGATCGCCACTGGCGCGGATGCCGGAGTTCGTCAACGTGAAGTGCCCGAAATGCGGGGCGGACGCGCGGCGCGAGACGGACACGATGGATACTTTCGTCGATTCTTCCTGGTATTTTTATCGCTATACGGACGCACATAACAGCAGCGCTCCATTTGCAACGGCGACTGTGGCGTATTGGTTCCCGATCGACCAGTATATCGGCGGCGTGGAGCACGCCATCCTGCACCTGATCTACTCGCGGTTCTGGACGAAGGTGATGCGCGACCTGGGCCTGGTGCGCAACGACGAGCCGGTGGAGCGGCTGTTCACGCAGGGAATGGTGATCCGCAACGGCGCGAAGATGTCGAAGTCGAAGGGCAATGTGGTGTCGCCGGATGAGATGATCGGGAGCTTTGGCGCGGACTCTGCGCGGATGTATTCGCTGTTTGCCGCGCCGCCGGATCGCGATCTGGACTGGCAGGAGGATGGGGTTGCGGGGGTGAGCCGGTTCCTGGGCCGGGTTTATCGCTTTGCGATGAAATATGCGGATCGCGCGAAGGCGGCGGGGGGCAGCCGGAGCACGGAGCTGTCACCCGAATCGCAGGTTTTGCTGCGCAAGCTGCACCAGACGATCCGGAAGATCACGGAAGATTTCGGCGGACGGTGGCATTTCAACACGAGCATCGCGGCGATTATGGAGCTGGTGAACACGCTGACGGCGGCGGAGCTGGCCATCAACGCGGGGAAGGTGCCCGACGCGGTGCTGGCGGAGATCTTGCGCAGCCTGACGCTGCTGCTTGCGCCGTTCGCACCTTATCTGGCATGTGAATTGTGGGAGCGGATCGGCGAGAGGGGCCAATTGCTGCGTGCGCCGTGGCCGCAGTTCGATGAGGCGCTGGCGCGCGAGGAGCAGATTGAGATTCCCGTGCAGATCAACGGGAAGCTGCGCGCGGTGGTGCGGGTTGGCGCTGATGCCGATGAGGACGCGTTGCGCGAGGCTGCTCTCGGGGACGAGAAGATCGCAGCGCTGCTGGCCGGCAAGGAGATTGTCCGCATCATCGTGGTGCCGCGCAAGCTGATCAACATTGTGGTGAAGTAGGCGGCGATGGCGGCTCCGGACGCGGCTGCGCCGATTGTGGAGAAAACCGGCGGCGGCGAGGCGCGCGGGACACAGTCGTTTGTGCACATCCTGGCGCTGTGCTGGCGGCGGCCGTCGCTGCTGGGGCTGGAGCTGTTGTGGCGCTGGAGTTACGGCATTCCGCTGCTGGTTGTTCTTTGGTTCGCGGGGAAGGACATCTGGGCGGAAACGGCGGCGAAGCTTGGGGCTACCGGCGTCTTTCAGTTTTCGCTGCAGGATCCGATGCAGGGAGCGGTGCAGGTATCGGACGCCATCGATGTGCTGAGGGCTCCCGTGCTGCATATTGCTGCGTGGCTGCTGCCTGTTTCGATGCTGGCATGGGCTGTGGCTGCTGGGTTGGGGCGCAGCTCAGTTTTGCGGGTCTACAGGCCGGAGACGCCGCGACGCTGGTTAGCCATGATCGTGCTGCAGCTGCTGCGCATTGTTGCGCTGTGCGGGACGCTCGTTGTGTGGTTTGGCGCGATTCGGTGGGCGGCGCTTTTCGCGCT
>JBEKIN010000411.1:0-6769 GCA_050011735.1 Acidobacteriaceae bacterium
AGCATCGCCACCCTCGAAGGCCGCCGCCTTTGGCAGCCCGACCGCGCCCGCACCCCGCGCGAATACCTCCGCCTGCTTGATCCCGCATCGCCCGTGTCGCCGCTTCTCCGTCGCCAGACATTTTCCTTTGAGACCATCTGGTACGGCCTGCGCCCCGCGGCTCGTCCCGATTACGACCACGCCCTCGACCTCCACCGCCGACTGAGGTCCACATGAAAAAACTCAGCGGCGACTGGAAATTTCTCCTCACTTTTTCTGGCATCGTGGTTGCGCTCATCGTCATCACCGGCATCCTCGCGCCCAATCGCCAGGATCGCGATCCCACGCCCCGCACCTGGAACAGCGGCGCCGCCGGTGCCAAAGCCGCATACTTGCTCCTGGGCCAGCTCGGCTACGACGAAGCCCGCTGGGAGCGCCCTGAATCCGAACTCTCCGGCATCGATGCCTCCCATGCCACCCTGGTCGTCGCCGAGCCTTCGCCCTCCTTTGCCGCGCTCACTGATAAGAATCGCCAGCAGCCTTTCGTCGATTTCCTCCACCGTGGCGGCCGCATCGTCGCGACCGGCGCCACAGCCACCATTTTTCTGCCCGGTGCGAAGGCCGACCCCGCTGATCGAATCTACACAGACCTTTGCTTAACCACGCCCGAGGGCCCTGGCCCTCTCGCCCGTGCCGGCGAACTCGAAATGGCGGCGCCCGTTCGCTGGAGTGGAGACGATCCCTCCGTTCGCGTCGAGCAAACCTGCGGCGACGGAGCCGTCGTCGTCTCGTACCCCGTCGGCGGCGGTGAAGTCGTCTGGTGGGCCTCGGCCACCCCGCTCACCAACCTCGGCCTCCATCAGGATGGCAACCTGCGCCTGCTGCTCGCCAGCGTCGGCGGCACCGATCGCACTGTCTACTTCGATGAGTACATGCACGGCATCAACACGAGTCCCTGGACCGCCACCCACGGAACCCCGCTCACCGGCATCATTGTGCAGACCTGCTGCGTCGCCGCGCTGTTGCTCTTCAGCTTCGCCCGCGGCAGTGGTCCGCATCGCGCGCTCGTCCAGCCGCCGCACGCTTCGCCCCTCGAATTCGTCGAGTCCATGGGTGCTCTCTATGCCAAAGCCGGAGCAGGTCGCGTCGCCATTGCCGCCGCCGAGCGCCGCCTCGCCGAATTCCTCGCGCACGAAGGCGGCCTTCCCGCGGAAACTCTCCGCTCCGGCTCTGCCGCCATCGCCGCTGCCGTCAAGGCACGCTTCGGCTGCGACACCACGGTCCTCGCCGCCGACCTCGAAGCCGCGCGTCAGGCGGAATACGATAGTCCCAGTCCCGCCCTGGCTCTCGCTCAGGTCCGCCGCCTCGACCACCACATCGCAACCCTGACCGAAATGATTCGTAACCCGCCGCAAAAAGGAAATGCATGACGGAAACTGTCGAAAGCAACAGCGAAGTTCGCGCCGTCCTCGCCATCTTTGAAAAAGGGAAGGCCGAGCTCGGCAAAATTATCGCCGGCCAAACCGAGCTAATTGAGCAGGCCATCCTCACCTTCCTTTGCGGTGGCCACGCCCTGGTCGAAGGCGTCCCCGGCGTGGCCAAGACCATGACCGTCAAAACCCTCGCCCGCTTCCTCGCACTCGACTTTCGCCGCATCCAGGGCACGCCCGACATGATGCCCGCCGACATCCTTGGGACCAGCGTTTTCTCCCTCAAGACCAGCGAATTCACTTTCCACCGCGGCCCCGTTTTCACCCAGTTTCTTCTCGCCGACGAAATCAACCGCATGCCCCCGCGCACCCAGGCCGCGTTGCTCGAAAGCATGGAAGAGCGCCAGGTCACCGTCGACGGTGAAACGCACACCCTCGCCGACTTCTTCACCGTCTTCGCCACGCAAAACCCCCTCGAGTTCGAAGGCACCTATCCGCTCCCTGAAGCCCAGCTCGATCGTTTCCTCATCAAGATTCGCGTGAACTACCCCAGCGCGGCCGACGAGCGCACCGTCCTCGAGCGCCACCACGCCAAGGCCGACTCGCCCCAGTTCGAAGCGCTCGAAATCTCCACCGTCACCCCGCAGGAACTTACTGCCGCGCGCCGTGAGCTCCGCGCCGTCCGCGTCGAACCCGCTCTCTTCGACTACCTCCTCGCCGTCGTGCGCCGCACCCGTGAGTGGCCGGCCATCACCCTCGGCGCCAGCCCCCGCGCCGCCGCCAATCTCCTCATCGTCGCCAAAGCCTATGCCGCGAAAGATGGCCGTGACTTCCTCATCCCCGACGACGTGAAGCAGGCCGCGCTGCCCTGCCTTCGCCATCGCCTCATCCTCAAAGCCGAAGCCGAGCTCGAAGGCTTCGATCCCGATCGCATCCTCACCGACGTGCTCGCCGCCACGCCGCTGCCCAAATAAATGATCCAGACTCTCATCCCCGCGCCCGCGACGGCCGACGCGCGCTCTCCCGGCCGCCTGGGAGTTTTCAGCAACACGACGCTCACCGCGCGCTCCATCCTTCTGTTTCTCGCCGCTCTGCTCTGCACCATCCCGGGATTCTTCGGCCTCCACTGGCTCGCCCTCATGCTCGTTTGGGACGCTCTCGTCCTCCTGCTCGTCCTCTTCGACTTGTCCTCCCTGCCTCCGCCGCACGCGCTGCGCATCACCCGCGCCTTCATTGACTCGCCCGTCCTCGGCCGCGAAACCCGTATGGAACTGGTCGTCGAGCACGCCACCCACAGCATCTTGCAAGTCCATCTCGCCGACGACCTGCATCCCGCCCTTGCCTTGCTTCCGCCCTCCGGATCGCTCACCGTCTACCCTCGCGATCCCGCCCGCCTCCTCTTCACCGTCACTCCCAATCGCCGCGGCGATTTTCCTCTGGGCGCGGTCTGGCTCCGCTGGCCCGGCCGTCTCCGCCTCGTTGAGCGCCGCGCTCTTTCTCAGCCCGAGCAGAAAATCCGCGTCTATCCCGCCATGGACCGTTCCGACGACGATACGGCACTGTATCTGTTACGAATTCGCCAGATCGAGCTGCAGCGCCGCCGTCTTCGCCTCACCGGTACCGGCCGCGAGTTCGACCATCTCCGCGACTACCGCGCCGGCGACGAGATGCGCAACATCTCCTGGCCTGCCACCGCCCGCCGCGCCTCCGGAACCGTCTTCGAGCTCCGCCGCGCCATCTCAGCCTCCAGCCCATCCACACCGAACCTCACCTTCCGCGACGCAGCCCTCGACGAGTCCTTCCTCCTCAGCCTCACCCAGCTCGACCAGGCCTGCGGCGCAGGCATCGCCCTCGCGCAAACCGTTATGCAGGCCGGAGACAAGGCTGGCCTCATGGTGTATGGCCGCGCCATCCAACAGCAGCTTCTGCCCGCAGCTGGTGCGACCGCGCTGCGCGTGATGATCGACTCGCTCTCCATGGCGCGCGTCGAAGGCTCCGAGGCCGACCATCTGCGCGCCGCCGCCCGCCTCGGTCAGCTCCAGCGCCGCCGCAGTCTCGTTCTCTGGATCACCGAGATGGCCGACAGCGCTCGCCGTCCCGACGTTGCCGATGCCGCCGTCGATCTCGCCCGCCGTCACCTTGTGTTGCTCGTCGTCCTCAACCACCCCGAGATCCGCGCCACCGCCGCCCGCGAGCCCCGCACCGCGGCCCAGATGTTCGAGTCCGCCGCTGCCCAGGAAGTCATCGAGCGCCGCCGTCAGACCCTCGCCGGCCTGCGCTCCAAAGGCGTGCTCGTCGTCGAAACCACACCGGGCGCGCTCCGCACCGACGCCATCAATGAGTATCTGGAAGTGAAGGCCCGAGGCCTGCTGTAGTCCGGCGACCCGCCCGCACCCGTCGCGCTCTCTCAAAAGCACAGGATCGCACCCCTTGCGAAATGTCGATCGCGCGTGCAGGCCACAACCTCACCGGCCGCAGATGAACTCAGCAGGTTTTGTGTCAGGGCACGACTTCAGTCGTGCCGTAAGAACCGCAAAATCGGTCCGGCTTTAGCCGCTGAGGGAAGCCCTTCCTGCGCATCGCAGCCCCTTTGAAACCTGCGCCTATCGCACATAAGGTGCCGCGCAGCGGCACGACGGTAAAAGAGCTGGGTTTCAACCCGGCGTCACGAGCCCAATCAAACCTGGGCCTTCAGGCCCGGCGCAGCGTGAGATGCCTCGCCTGTCCGTGCCTCAACTGCAACCTGTCCCCTGTACCCTGTACCCTGAGAAGTCAGCCACAACCCCAGCCCCAGCAACAGCACCGCCCCCGTCAAAAACTTCACCGTCATCGGCGCGCCCGACGGCGACAGAAACCCCTCCAGCGTCCCCGCAATCACCAGCAGTGGAACCGTCCCCGCCACCAGCCGGATCGCATCCACCGCCGCTCGCGCCAGCGAATCGCTCCGCGTGTAAATCCCCGGAAACAGCATCCCCGTTGCCAGCCGCAGCCCTGCCCCGCCCGCAATAAAAATGCTCGGCAGCTCCAGCGCCCCATGCGACGCCACAAAGCTCCACAGGTCCAGCGCCATCCGCGCCTGCGCGCACGCCGTCGCCACCACCCCCAGCTGCAGCCCGTTGTAGAACAGCAAATACAGTGTGCCCAGGCCGGCCGCGATCCCGCCTGCGAACGTCATAAAACCCACGCTGATGTTGTTCGTCATAATCCACGTTGACGCCTGCGGCTTCATGCTCACCAGGCTGTGCGTCCACATTTCGTGCCGCTCGATCGACGAGATCAGCGCCGGCCCCAGAATCATCCGCTCGAACGCCGGCCGCGCGAAACTCAGCAGCGCCCCCAGCGCCGCCCCGGCCAGAAAAATCATCACCGCCACCGCTACATACGGGAACAGCCTGCGGAAAATCCTGGGATACTCCACGGCAAAAAATCGCACCACCTGCCGCGCCTCCAGCTTCCTCCCGGAGTACACGCGATTATGCGCCCGCGCCAGCAGCAGGTTCAGGTATTCTTCCTGGGTGCGAGACCCGCGATCCGCACGAACCGCGGACAGATCCTGGGCGATTTGCCGGTAGAGCAGCCCCAGCTCGCGCAGCTCGTCGCCGGAAAGCGACTTCAACCCTGACGAATCAGCCTGGACCAGCAGCGCGTCCAGGCGCTGCCACAGTCCCTGCCGTTGTTCGATCCAGCGGTTCGAAATCATGCGAGAACAGGCCCCGAAACCCTACCCACCAGCTCACCAGGCGCGGCGATGACCGAAACTCCCGACCAGCTTACCATCGACACTCCGGAGCAGGTCGCCATCCGCTTCCCCATCGCCGGCATCGGCAGCCGCTTCCTCGCCCTGCTCGCGGACACCGTCGTGCAGCTCATCGCGTACGCCATCCTCTTCTTCATCTTCTTCCTGATTCTCACTTCCGCGCCTCGCCTCGCCGGTATGATCGTCGATCGCGCCGGCGAGAAATGGCTCATCGCCGCCATCTTCCTCGTTGTCTTTCTCCTCCGCTGGGGCTACTACACCGTCTTCGAAGCCTTCTGGAACGGCCAAACCCCCGGCAAAAAACTCTGCAAGCTCCGCGTCATCCGCGACTCCGGCCGCCAGATCACCTTTTTCGAATCTCTGACGCGCAACCTCATCCGCGCCATCGACAGCCTTCCCGGCTTCTACGCCATCGGCATCATCACCATGCTCTGCAATCGCCGCAGCAAGCGCCTTGGCGATTTCGCCGCCGGTACCCTTGTTGTCCACGAACGCGCCCCCGAACCGCCGCTCTGGGGTGGTTCCGGTTCCCGCACTATCACCGCCGGAGCCTTCGCCGCCACGCCCATCTCTCCGCCCGTCGCCGATCCCAACGCAGTCGATCTTCCCGCCGATGCCGTCGCCCGCCTCACCGCCGACGACCTCAACGTCATCGACCACTTTTTCGCCCGCGCCATCGACATCGATATCGCCCGACGCCACGCCCTCGCCGAGCGCCTCGCCCATCAGATGACCGCGAAAATGGGCATCGCCATGCCCGAAGGCGTCACCCCCGAGCGCGTCCTCGAATCGATAGCCCGCATCCTTCGCGGCATTCGCCGATAGACCGCTTCCACAATCGCTGTACCCGGGATAGCGGCTCTTAACGCAGCCGATCCATCGAAGATCGGCTGCACAGCGTCGAATCCTTCGAGAGCATAGTCATTGTGGAAGCGGTCTAAAGCCCTCAGAATCTGCGCCCGCGCCCCAAACCTGCGACCCCGTACCCTCAAATGCATCTAAAGAACAGGGTGATTTTTGCCTGTCCTGCGGTACACTCAAAGGGCAGGCGTTTCCCCAGGAGATTTCCATTCATGGCTACCAGCACAGTTACCACCACTACGCCCCTTCCCCAAGAGGTTCCCGCGCCGAAGGCCACCCCCGTCCGGCTGACCGATAGCGCCGTAAGCAAGGTCCGCGAAATCATGGCCACCCAGGATCCGCTCCCCGCCGGTCTGCGCATCGGCGTCGTCGGTGGCGGCTGCTCCGGCTTCCAGTACTCCATGTCCTTTGAGAACCAGTCCGGCATGATGGACAAGGTCTACGACTTCAACGGCCTCAAAGTTTTCCTCGACGCTACCTCGCTCATGTACCTCAACGGCTGTGTCGTTGACTACGTCGAGACCATCGAAGCCGCCGGCTTCAAGTTCGAGAATCCCACCGTCAAGAGCACCTGCGGCTGCGGCTCGTCCTTCAACGTCTAAGTGTTTCGTTCCTGAGAAGAGAAATGGCCCGCCATCGAGCGGGCCATTTTCATTGCGGAGCCGTAGGATCGGTCGGCCCAGGCGGCGTCGGAGCGGGACTCGGATTGGGAGACGGTTGCCCCGGGGCATTCTGCCCGGGC
>JBEKIN010000412.1:0-3684 GCA_050011735.1 Acidobacteriaceae bacterium
AAGCGGGTTTGAACGGAGATGCGACCGCCGTTTTTATCGACGAGGTCTTTGGTGACCCAGAGGCCGATGCCGGTGCCGACGTCTTCTTTGGTGGTGAAGAAGGGATCGAAGACGCGAGGCAGGTTTTCCGGAGAGATGCCGAGGCCGTTGTCGCGGACGGAGATAGAGGCGGTTTTGTCGTGGCGAACGATTTCGATTTCGATGATGCCGCCGGAACGGGGAAGGGCGTCGCAGGCGTTGGAGACGATGTTGGTGAGGATCTGGCGGAGATCGTCGGCGGGGAGGGGAAGGATGAGTTCGGCGTTGCAGCGGATGCGTATTTGCGCGCCGCGCGCGGTACAGCGGGGCTGGAACATGGCGACGACGCTTTCGACAACCTCGATGGCGTTGAGGGGGCCCGAGGAGGATTTGGGGCGAACGAAGGTGAGAGTGCGGCGGGCAATGGAGGCAAGGCGGGCAAGTTCCTGATCGGCGCGCTGGAGGTAGGCTTTGGCCTGGGGAGGGAGAGGCTCGGACTGGGCGAGATAGATGAGGTTGGTGACGGCCTCGAGAGGGTTGTTGACTTCGTGGGCGATGGTGGCGGAGAGGCGGCCGACGGCGGCGAGCTTTTCTGAGCGGACGAGGGCGAACTCGGCATTCTTGCGATCGGTGATGTCGAGAGTGACGCCGTGCCATATTTTGGGATTGGCGACGGAGGGGTTGCCGCGGCTTTCCAGCCAGTGGATTTCGCCGCTGGGCCAGCGCACGCGAAACTCCGACTGGAAGGCGTGGCCGGCGGCGATGGCGGCGGCGTATTCCTGAAGAACGCGGTCCCGGTCTTCGTCGACGATAAAGCTGAGAGCATCGTGGAGCGGGTCATCGTCGGAGAACGGGCGGCCGAAGACGCGCGCGCCACCCACGGCCCATTGAAGGCGGCCATCGTCGATGTTGTACATCCAAGCGGCGGCGTTGCTGGCCTGCTGGGCTTCAGTGAGGGAGTCAGTACGGACCTGCAGAGAGGTGAGAGCGGCACGCAGGCGACTGCCGGTGACGCGCTGGCGTTCGCAGAGCCAGGCGATGAGGAGGCCGACGGCGAGGATGATGACGGTGTAAATGAGAGACTGCAGATCGAAAGCGAGGAAGTGCGGGGGGGCGAGAACGAGGTGATTGAAGATCAGGGCGGTGAAGACGACGGCAAGGGCACCGGGTCCGAGGCCGCAAAAAAGCGTGATGGCGGCAACGGAGACGAAGCTGAGAGCGAGTGGTGTGCCATGCAGGGCGTGGATGCGGATAGTGAGAATGGTGGCGAGCCAGGGAAGGACGATGGCGGCGACGTATCCGCAGAACTGATTGAGAAAAACGGCATAGCGGCGCGGAACCGTAAGCCGGGATAAAAACGTCACGAAGCCGCCTCCTGGGGAGGATAGCCGGGTGGGCCGGGGCAAAAGAAACAGAGAGCACTGGGATGCTGCGCACTCAGGATACACAAGGAGGCAGTCGGAGCCTGCGCCGGTGGAGAGAGGTTGACGCGGGGTCAGGCGGAGCTGGCGGATTCACGGAGGCGGAGCCAGCAGTAGAGCGGCCAGGCATGGGCGTGCGCGCACCAGGGGATCGCTGAAGAGAGGCCGTTGGTTTTGAGCAACGAGGAGTCAAGGGAGTCGGAGGCGCTCCACTGACCGGTCCAGTAGTCGGGAAACTTCTGCGCGAAATTGGCGAAGGTCATGCGGCGGAGGAGATCTTCGGCGGCGGAGCGGTCGAAGGAGGCGAGGCCGAGGATGACGGGACCGTTGAGGGCGTACCAGAAGCCGCCATTTTCGCGTGAGCCCTGGGGCGTGCCGGGTTCGACGGACGGCTTTTCGTTCTGACGCGGGCCCATGGCTTCCTGGGCAAGCAGGCGGTTCTGGAGCTCGGCGTAGAGGCGGCGCTTGCGATCGGCGGGGAACTCGGAAATCTGGAGGGTGAAGCCCTGGGGCTCGAGCCACATTTCCTTTTCGCCGAGGGGCTCGTCGTGCCAGGCCCATGCGCGGCGCGGAAAAGAGCGGTCGCCGAGGTCGAGCATGAAAGCATCACGGAGCTGGTTGCGGTATTCGCGCAGGGCGGCGATGAACTCGGCGGATTCGGGGAGCTGGGCGGCGTCGAGGGTGCTGGCCAGGTCGGCGAGGATGACGACGGCCATGGCGGAGTTCATGTGGCTTTCCGAGACGACGAAGACGTCGTTGTAGGGATGGGCGGAGGGCCACCAGCCGAACATGTCGTTCCAGTCGGAGTTCCAGCGCAGGACGATGCCGTGAGGGCCGACGCCGATGCGATCGCGCAGGAAGAGGAATGCCTGGCGGACGTGGGCGAGGCCGGAGTCGCGGCCGGAATTTTCAAGCGGGTAGTAGCCGATGGGGTCGGTGAGGACGGAGAAGTCGCGGGTGACGCGGAGATATTCAGCGAGGAGCATGAAGAAGAAGAGCTGCTGATCGCTGGTTTGCTGCGCGCCGGAGGGCGACCAGCCGAAGCCGCCGTCGTTGAGCAGGATGTTGCCGTCGGGGAGGGTGCGCTTCATGATGAAGCGCAAGGTGGAGCGCGCAATGGCGGGGTTGGTGTGGCAGAAGGGCAGGGCGTGCTGGGCCTGGTCGCGCATGGAGCCGACCATGCCCCAGGTGTAGTCGTAGATGGTGCCCTGGGGGATGATGGTTTCGTCGTAGTACTCGCGCCAGGTGGCCATCTGTTCGAGGACAGCGGCGTTCCAGCGCATCTCGCGGCGGAGGATGGGGTCGGGTTCATTGGTGAAGGTGGGGACTTTTTCGCGCCATGCTTGGGCGAAGGCGGAGCCGACAGCGTCATGGGCTGA
Source organism: Acidobacteriaceae bacterium (assembly GCA_050011735.1). Classification (GTDB taxonomy): domain Bacteria; phylum Acidobacteriota; class Terriglobia; order Terriglobales; family Acidobacteriaceae; genus Palsa-343. The sequence goes on from JBEKIN010000412.1 coordinate 2,819, forward strand.
GCCGGCCACGGGTGGAGCGAGTTGTGCGGCGAGCGCATGCATGGCGGAGTTCGAGTCGCGGGAGTAGCCGATGACGAAGGCGAGGCGGTGTTCCTCGCCGGGCGCGAGGACGCCTTTCCAGAGAGCGCCGATCCAGGGGTTGGGGGATCCGCTATCGATGTTGATGGGCAGGGTATTTGTATCAGCGGGTGATACGAATAGTGCGGGAGGGAACTGCTCGAGGCGGGACATTTGCCCGGGCGGCGGGAAGGCGAGGCGACGCTTCGGGTGAGGGATGAAGCGGACGAGGAGAGCGCGGCCGTCTTCAGCGGGTGGCTCGGCGGCGTAGGCAACTTCGTGCTGATCGTTATTCCAGGTGGGGAAGATGGGGCGATAGCGGGCGAAGATGGATTCGTTGTAGTGAAGGCTGAGCGGGTCGGGACCGGAGTTGTGCAGTCGGACTTCGACGAGAAAGCCAGAGGGGCCCTGGCCGAGCCGGGTGGAAGGCGGAACGGAGATGCGGCGGGTGATCGCGAGGGATGGATCGAGGGCGTAGTCGTAACGGGCGAAGCCGACGCCGAAGCGTTTGTTGGCGGCGAGGGCGGCGGGCTCGTCGATGCCGATGAGGTTGTGCTTCTTGCCGTTGATTTCGACACTGGCCTGATAGGCGCCGCTGAAGGGGGCTTCGCCCTGGTTCATTCGACCCCAGGCGCGCTCGCCGGTGAGGAGCTGCAGAGCGCCGCTGGCGTGGGCGAAGAGGGTGACGCGGTAGTTGCCGAGGAGGAAATATGGATCGTCGGGGAGCATGGGCGCGTTGTCATAGATGGGGCTCGAAGGAAAGCGCATGGGGCCGGTGTAGTGGTAGGCGGGAAGGCCGAAGTCGTCGT
>JBEKIN010000413.1:0-3680 GCA_050011735.1 Acidobacteriaceae bacterium
ATTTTTCACGGTCGGCTGGGTTTTTTCGCGGCGGTAGTGGTACCGGTGTCGTGCTACATCGCCGTGGTGCTGCTGCTGTATGGCATTTTTCGGGTGGTGAAGAAGAGGCTTTCGTGGGTATTTGTGTTCTTCGGCCTCGCGGGGCTTCTCTGTGAGGCACTGCAACTGCAGACTCGGGGCGTGAACATCGGCATGGTTTTCCACGGATTTTACTGCGTGGTGCTCGGCTTCCTGATGCTGCGCTCGACGTTTCTGCCTCGCATCCTGGGGGTGCCGATGGCCGTTGCCGGATTGGTCTGGCTGCTCTATCTGTTACCGCCGCTGGCCCACCATCTGGCGCCGTACAACACAGCGGTGGGCCTCGCCGGGGAGGCGTTGCCGATGCTGTGGCTGCTGGTGATGGGCGTGAACGAGGAGCAATGGCAGGAGCAGGCCGCTGCCACCGGGCGAGCGAAAGGCGTTTAGCGAGAGACTCTTAGCAAGAGACTTTTAGCGAGAAGCGTTGAGCGAAAAGCGAGGCAACAGCGAGCAAAAGGCGAGCGAGAAGTTTTCAGCGAGAGGCGAGCGGAGAGCGATCGAGATGCGGGTATCGAAACAGAAAGGCCGCCCTGCGAAGCGAGGCTTTTGCTTTGCTATCTGCGGGGGAAATTGCTTCTTTGCCCCCTATTATCAGGATACCAAGTCCAGCTTAGAAATCGGCCAAAATTCTTTGACGGTATTGTGATGGAAATGGTGTGAAATGAGAGACAGAACTTTGGCACCGTAGCCAAAAAGCTTGACAAATTTTGAGGAAATGCCCGGTTGAGACAAATCTTCGAGTTTTTGAAAGTTCAGAGACGATGCAGATCGCGGTGGTTGCGGACATTCACGGGAATCGGACGGCGCTGGAGGCGGTGGTGGCCGATCTGCGCGAGGCTGCGCCGGACCTGGTGCTGCATGGGGGCGATCTGGCGGACGGCGGGTCGAGTCCGGTCGAAGTCGCGGACCGAATTCGGGAGCTGGGCTGGGCCGGCGTGATGGGGAATACGGACGAGATGCTGGTGCGGCTGGGGGCGCTGGAAGATTTTGCAGGACAGTCGAAAGCGCCGGCCGCAATGTGGGACAAGATCCGAGAGATTGCGGCAGCGACGCGGGCGGCGTTGGGAGAAGAACGGCTGGCGTGGATGCGCGAGTTTCCTGTGGAGATCGCAAAGCCGGAAGCCGGTTTCGCCCTGGTGCATGCGCGTCCTGGGGATTGCTGGCGGGCTCCCGCTGCGGACGCGAGCGATGCGGAACTCGAAACGATCTTTGGATCGTTGGGGGCGCCAGTGGTCGCGTACGGGCACACGCATGTTCCATCGATTCGGAGGCTGAGCGGAACGCCGAAGCTGCTGATCAACACCGGCAGTGTCGGGCTGCCGTATGACGGCGATGCGCGGGCTTCGTATTTGCTGCTCGATGAGGGCGTGCCGGAGATTCGGCGCGTGGAGTACGACGTAGAGCAGGAGCTCAGGCTGCTGGATGCGTGCGGACTGCCGGGAGCGGCGTGGACGGCGAAGATGCTGCGGGCGCGCGGGCTGGCGATGCCGTAGCAAAGTTCGCGCGAGACCCGTTGGCGCCTCGGAATTCTGTTCTGCTGCGTGGTAAGCTGGCGGCGCGATGCGGACTCTTCGATGGTTGCTCTGTGCTTCGAGTTCAATGCTCGCGCTGCTGAGTGCGGCGCAGAACCCTGCTGCTGCGCCTTCGTCCATCAAGGATCCGAAGGCGCTGCTTGCGGCTGTCGCGCCGCGGTACGACTTCACCAATCCTGCGCTCAAGCCGTGGCGTTTTAAGGCGAGCTACCAGACCTACGACCAGGATGGCAGAGCGGGTGAGGTGGGGACGTATGAGTACTGGTGGGCGTCGCCGTCGGTCTTCCGCAGCACGTGGACGCGGGGCAGCAGGACCGAATCGGAATGGCATACCGCCGACGGCAGGCGGGTTGAAACCAGCAGCGGCGACGCGCTGCATCTTTTCGAAACGGAGTTTCCGAAGGAGCTGCTGGCGCCTTTGCCCGAGGCAAAGGACGACGACCCAAAGGAGACCTGGCTGAAGCGCGATACCATCGAACTCGGCAAGACGAAGGCGCCCTGCGTCGAGATTATCGGCAAACGGTTCGTCGAGCAGCGCGGCGCGCCGTTCCCATACACAGAGGCGCTGGATAACGTGAAGCCTGCTACGTATTGCTTCGATCCGCAGCAGCCGATCCTGATCCTGAAATCGCTGACCGACGGAGTGACGGAGAGCTACGGGAACTTTGTCGGGATTCAGGAGCGGGATCTGCCGCGATCCCTGGTCGAGGCCGTGAACGGACGCAGGATTCTTGCGGTGACGGTGAATGCCATTGGCGGTTTGGACTCGGCTGATCCGGTGCTGACCCCGCCGGCGGATGCCAAGGCGGGCGAGGCTTTGCTCGTGGATGTTAAGGAGCGCATGATGAACGGCCAGCGGATCGAAGGCGACAACCCGATTTACCCGGACGAAGCGAAGGAATCCCGTTTGAGCGGCACCGTCATGATTGAGGCGCAGATCGGGAAGGATGGACGGATTCACGATATGCAGGTGATCAGCAGCCCTGGGCCGCTGCTGACAGCATCGTCTCTGAAAGCGGTTGGCAAATGGGAATACAAGCCGTATCTGCTGAACGGAGAGCCGGTGGACGTGCGCACAACGATCAATGTGAACTACGCGCTGAGACCGTGAGGGGTCACGCGCGGCGTCAGCAATAGCCGAGGTGGGCGAGAATCTGGCTGGGCGGGGTGAGGGGGAAAGCCGGGGTCGCTTGGCAGCGTTCGCAGACTTCATGGATGTCGGTGGAGTAGCTGGGCGGGATGAGCAGGTCGGGGCGGGCTTCGATGGCGCGGCGGATTTGCTGCGCGGCCTCGGCGAAGGCGCCAGCGAAGTGAGGCTTGCGGTGCTCCTGCCAGATGGCGTCGATGGAGCCTGTGAACTGGTTCTCCGGGATGAGCGCTAGAAGGCGCAGGAAGTCGCGGGCATATTTCGGGGCGAGCGGCTTGCCTTCGACGAGGTCCCAGCAGAGACGCGTGTGGCGCGCGGTTAAATCTTGCAGAGAGACGATGCGGAGGGAGATTCCGGCCAGCGTGACGGGCTGGGCGCGGTCCAATTCGTTTCCATAGGCGCGGAAGACGTCGACGCGGACGGAGGTGGTGGGGTCGACGCCCTGGAGGAGGGTTTTGGCGGGCGGATCGTGGGGATGGATGTGGCGGAGGAGGAGTTCGACGCCGAGCGAGGGCGGGAGGTCGCGGAAGGAGTCGACGAGGAAATCGATGTCGTGAAGGGGGCGGAGCGTGGGCTGGCCGCCGCGGGTCTGGATTTGCAGGGCCGAAACGTGCAACTCAATCGCGAATCCGCCGGTGAGAGCGAAGCGCGTGAGGTCGTGGCGGGAGAGGTGACTGAGGGTGCGGGCAGCGCGGTCTGCGTCGGATGGCGCGAGGAAGAGGTCGAAGTTCATGGCTGGTGGCTCGCGGGAGCCTGGGCGGATTGCGGGTTGAGGCAGGCTTCGATCACCGTTTGCCAGTGCGGGCCCTTGTCGCGGTCGGCGGTTCCCATGGCGGTGACGTCTTCGTTGGCGACTGGTGCGAGGGCAGTGCGCGTGTAGGTGACTTCGACGGCGGTGTGGGTTGCGTCGATGGGGGTGAGGC
>JBEKIN010000414.1:0-3650 GCA_050011735.1 Acidobacteriaceae bacterium
CCGGCACTCCGCCGCCATGTTCCCGCGCAATCCGCAGTTTCAGCTTGGCATAGCGCACGCTGCGGATCGCTTCTCCGCAAACGATCAGCACAAAGCCGGCCACCGGCACCAGCGAAGCCAGCCCGATCCCGTGCAGAATCTCCCCCGCGCACCTTCTTCGGATCACCCCCGGCGTCCACCCCTCCGCGCGGTAGTCCCGATCCGTTCTCCAGCAACCCAGCAGGATGCCGAGCCCGATCGCCGCCGCCGCGTACCCGAAGCCGAGGTGCTCCAGCAGCCGCGAGTGAGAGGAATGCCGAATGAAACGCCAAAGAACGTCGTCCCGGTCCAGCAGGTACATACCCCACCCGATGAGCAGCACCAGCCCATGAATCAGATACGGGCGCCGCAGCTCCAGCGCGTTCGCGCGAGTCACTCGACCCTCTTCTCGCCATGAATTCTGAGCCTAAAAGAAACCGTGAACTACGACACGAAATGCCCGCGCGCTCCTCACCCACCAAGCGCCAGTCACGACCCGCCCGCTCCAGGCTCCTGGCTACCGGCTGTTTTATCCCGCCTTGCGCTCTTCGCCCAACACCTCGTCCAGCAGTCCGCTCAGCGAATGCGCGCGGCTGCGTATCGAAGCCACGCTGTCTCCGGAACTCACCGCCACCGCCGATCGCTCCTCGAGCCGCGCCAGCTCATCGGCGAGGTTCAGCGCCGCCAGCACCGCCACCCGCAGTGAGTCGACCGTCCGCCCCTGCGTCGCAACCGCTCGCATCTTCGCATCCACCGTCGCCGCCAGCCGCTCCACGTACTCGCGGTCGTTGCCGTGCAGCCGGTACGTCTGGTCGTAAATCTCCACCGTAATGGCGTTGTCGTTTTCTGGCATGGTCACGCAATCTCGTCGATCTGCTTCAGCAGCCGTTCCACCCGCTGCCGAACCTGCTCGCGCTCCCGTTCCAGCGTCCGCAGCTGCTCTTTGGCCTGTTCCAGGAGGGCTGCCTGCGCGTCCATCAGGCTCTGCAGCCGCGCCGCACCCTTTTCGGCTTCCGTACGCGCCGCGCGCTCACGTTTCACCAGCTCCACCGCGCGCACAATCCGCTCTTCCAGCGCGCTGAAGTCGTCCGCCGCCAGGGGCAATTCTGCTTCCTGCACGCTCAGCGTTGACATTTCCGATCACCTCGACGTTTCTCCGCGCAGTATAGCTCTCTCGCCGCAGGAAAACCCGGCAAATGCAAGGCGCACTCACTGACCGCTTCTCAGCTCGTCTTTCACTGGAACGTTTTTCGTTAACAGGCTTTTGCTCGTCTTAGGCTCGCTTTTCGCTCGCCCTTCGCTCGTTCCTGGCTAATCGCTTTTTCGCTAAACGTTTCTCGCTAATCGTCTTTCGCTAATAGCCTCTCGCTAAGAATCAGTGCAGCATCGGCCTGATCCGAACCAGCAGGAACAGCAGCACCCCGATCAGCGTCACGAACAGCATCACCAGGATGCCCAGCGCCACCTTCACCAGCGATCGCATCGACCGCACGTCTTCCGCCAGCTCCGTCACTTCCACCGCGTTCCGCTCTGACGCCTCGCGTGTCCGCGTTATCGACTCTTCGATCCGCTTGATCTCGACTGTTTGGTCCTGCACCGCCAGTCGAAGATCCCGATGCGAAGCCTCCAGCGCCCCCACGCTCTGCCGCACTTCGTTCCGCAATTCGGTCGACACCGCCGTCGACTGCTGCGGCGGGCTGCTCATCTCCAGCAGTCGCGCGATATACGGCAAGAACGCCCGAAACTGCAGCAGCGCTTTCCACATAGGATTGTGCTCCAGCTCTCTCGCCGACGGCAGCCCGAGCGGCACCGTCTCCAGCTCGGTCGGTTCGTCGCTGGCTCCGCCGCCCGGCCTCGCTGGCTTTTGCTGCGCCAGCGCGATCAGCCTGTCGACCGGCGATTCGCTTGCATTCCGATTCATGGGCGAGTCCTTGCATCAATATAGTCAAAGGATCGCGCACATTCCAAAGTTCTTTTTTCAGGAGTCGACCGGGAGTACCGGGGTAATCCAGACCCCCAAAAAACCCCTCCTGCCACCGCTCCCCCAGGCGCCTTGGCCGCGGTACTGCTGGTCATCAGCGAGCATCCTGCCCCGGCAACTCCCTCGTTCCCTGGTGCATAATGACAACAGGGGCGCATCCCGCGTGAACCTCCCCAATTCCATTACGATGGGCCGCATCTTTTGCATTCCTGTGCTCATCTGGATGCTCTCGCCCCGGTTTCCACACGGCAGCTTCCACGGTGAACAGGAAGTCATCGCCTCCCTCTTCTTCATCCTCCTTTCCATTTCCGACGGCGTTGACGGCTACCTCGCCCGCCGCCGCGGCCAGATCACCACGATGGGCATGCTCCTCGACCCCCTCGCCGACAAGTTGCTCATCACCTCCGCCTACGTCGCCCTCGTCGAGTTCAATCCGCATGTCGTCAAGGCGTGGATCGTCGTCGTCGTCATCGGCCGCGAGTTCCTCGTCAGCGGCCTCCGCTCCATCGCCTCCACTGAAGGATTCACCATCGAGGCCAGCGACGTCGGCAAGCTCAAAACCGTCATCCAGATCGTCTCCGTCGTCGCTGCCACCCTCGATCACGCCTGGTACTCCTGGCACATCGGCTGGTTCGTCATGCCCGTCGACCTCTTCGCCGTAGTCGGCATCTACTACACCGCTGCCGTCTCCATCGTCTCGGCGATCGACTACTTCGTAGCCTTCTGGCGCAGGATCGATAAAGCCGCCGAGACCCAGCGCATCCGCGAAAACAAGATGGTTCTCAGCCGCCGCAAAAAGAAAAACAACACCACGGCGGCAGCACCAACCCCGACTCAACCGTAACCCCGAAATTCCCCATCTCGACTGCATTCCTGGGGGTATTCTGATCTTCACCTAACCAGTATGGCGTCCGAACTTCGGCAAATTCTCGACCTGTGGAAGCCCGCCAGCACCGCCGGGGAAGACTTTTGCCTCGCCACCGTCGTCGCCATCGAAGGCTCGGCTTATCGCCGCCCCGGCGCCCGCATGCTCCTCACCTCATCCGGCCAGCGCGCCGGAACCATCAGCGGCGGCTGTCTCGAAGCCGAAGTCGCCAGAAAAGCCTGGTGGCTTACCGCCCAGGGACCCTCCCTCCAGCGCTACTCCAGCTTCTTCGATGACGACGGCGACATGCCCTACGGCCTCGGCTGCGGCGGTACCGTCCTCGTTCTCCTCGAACGCGGCGAGCCTGCGGCTCAGGCTCTCGACGCCCTCCGTCGCAGCGTCGAAGACCGCACCGGATCCGTAATCGTAACCAATACAGGCACAGTTTCTCCCGGCACCGCGCTCATCCTCAATGCTGCAGGCGAGGCTCTCTACGCGCACCACCCCGACCCGGATCTCCTCGACCTCGCCCGCGAGGCGCTCCAAACCGGCAGTTCATCGCATAGTTCCGAATACTTCGTCGAGCTGATCGCCCCGCCCCCCGCCGTGTTCATCTTCGGTGCCGGCGACGACACCCAGCCTCTCGCTGACTTCGCCTGGTCCCTCGGCTGGCGTGTCACGGTCGCCGACAACCGCTCCAATCTCGCGCGCCCGGAGCGCTTTCCCCGCGTCGCGCGCGTCAGCAGCCTCGATGCCGCCCTCACCTACATCAATCCCGCCGACGCC
>JBEKIN010000415.1:0-3633 GCA_050011735.1 Acidobacteriaceae bacterium
GTTCATGAACCACTCGTAGACTTGTTCGGTCGAGTTGTTGCGCCACAGAATGTCACTCTTGCAGTCGCCGTTGAAGTCTTGAACCGCGGCAAACGACTCCGGATTCGGGTTGGGGTTCGGGTTCGAGGTCGTGCAGGATCCGATAGGCTGGGTCACAGTCACGGCAGCGGTTCCTGTCGCGCCGCTATAGGTCGAGGAGCTGCCGGAGTCCGGCGTATAGGTCGCGGTCAAAGTATCGTTGCCGACGCTCAGGAGCGAGCCCGATACGAGAAAGAATGTCGAACCTGCAGACAAGGTGGCAGACGAAGACCTGTAGCTGCCGCTTCTGAGGGTGACGGAGCCGGTTGGGGTTGGCATCCCGAATCCGCCGCTCACGCTCACCGTAACCTGCAGCGGCGCCTGTGCTGTGCTGACGCTCGAGGAAGACGGAGTGACAGCAACGGTCGGCGCGATCAGCCCGGTCGCTCCCGTTCCGCTCAGAGCTATGCTTTGCGTGGCATTGGTAACGTAGAGGTTGTCGTCCGTCAGGGTCGCCGAACCGGTGATCGGTCCGGTGGCAGGGGGGGAAAAATCGACGGCCAGGTTGCAACTGGCTCCGGCGGCGAGCGCGGCGGCAGAACCCGAACTCTGAACCTCGGGACAGGTGGTTGAGGCATCCAGAGCAAAGCCGGCGGAAACGCCGGGATTCTCGCCCGACCCTGGAGCCGGGAAGGTGAGCCCTGCATTGCCAATGTTCTGCAATGTGATAGTCTGCGGGCTGTCGCTGCTCTGAGCACCCACATTTGCAGCCTCAAAAGTGAGGATGGGCGGAGTCGCAAGGCTCAACTCCTTCGCGAAATCCTCGTGATCCACGACATAGATGTTCCCGCTCGCGTCTAACTTCACGTCTGTGGGGAAACCGACCTCGCCGCCCAGTGTCGTCACGCAACTGGAGGAAGAGCAGCCGAGGGGAATCTCCTTCACTTTGTTGTTATTGCTATCGGCTACGTAGACGTTTCCATAGCCGTCCACTGCCAGGCCGAAAGGCTGGTTGAAGCCGCCCCCCAGCGTCGTCACGCAAGCGGAGGAATTACAGCCGGGGGGCATCTCTTTCACCGTGTCAGCAGGGTAACTGGCGACATAGACGTTGCCGCTCCCGTCCACAGCCACACCTAAGGGAGAGCCAAAACCTCCGCCCAGCGCCGTCGCGCAGCTGGGCGACGAGCAGCCGCGGGGCATCTCTTTCATAACACCATCGCCCCAATCGGCGACATAGACATTGCCGCTCCCATCCACGGCCACACTCTCGGGAGAGCTGAAGCCTCCGTCCAGGTTCGTCACGCAGCTGGACGACGAGCAGCCCGGGGGCATCTCTTTCACCGCGTTATCGCCGTAATCGACGACATAGACGTTGCCGGCACCATCCACTGCCACGCTGGCGGGAAGGTCGAAGCCTCCGCCCAGCGCCGTCACGCAGCTGGGCGACGAACAGCCGGGGGGTACCTCCTTTACCGCCCAATTGCCGTAATCGGCGACATAGACGTTGCCAGCAGCGTCCACTGCTATGCCATAGGGATCGTCGAAACCGCCGCCCAACTGGGTAGTCGTTGTGTTAGTCGGGAAAACCAGCTGCGGTGCCTGGCCGGTGCCGTAGATATAAGCCGTCGCGATCACTCCGCTGGCATCGGACAGCTGCAGGGCTCCGTAGCGCGCGCCTGCATATTTCGGGGCGAAGGTGACATTCACGGTGCAGGAGCCGCCAGAATTGTACGAATAGCCCGTCCCGTTGGTATCACAGGTTCCGGTACCCGCATCGGCAAAGTCCAGCCCTTTGGCGCCTTGTGTCAGGACGGATGCGGTGATGCCGCTGCCGCCGGAGATGAAAGTGAAGTACAGCGTCAGTGGCGCGCTGGTGCTTCTCACCGCAACCGTGCCGAAGTTCACGCCGTGCGGCATAATCTCCTTCACCACATTGTGGCTGGTATCGGCGACATAGACGTTGCCGCCCCCATCCACTGCCACGCCGTAGGGATTGTCGAAGCCGCCGCCAAGGGTCGTGACACAGGCGGAGGAAACGCAGCCGGGGGACATCTCCTTCACCGCGTTGTTGAAGGCGTCGCCGACGTAGATGTCGCCGCTCCCATCCAGCGCCACGCTAAAGGGCTCGCTGAAGCCGCCGCCGAGCGTCATCACGCAGCTGGACGAAGAACAGCCCGGAGGGACCTCCTTCACTGCGTTGTTGGCACTATCGGCGACGTAGACGTTGCCGCTCCCGTCCACCACCACGCCATCGGGTGCGTCGAAACCGCCGCCCAGCGGTGTTATTGTGCAAGCATGGATGTTGTAATTCGTGGAAGTGCAGCCGGGAGGCATCTCCCTTAATGGACTGTTGTTCGAGTCATTGGTGACATAGACGTTGCCCTTTTCGTCCACCGCAACGCCAACGGGTATATCCCAGCCACCGCCCAGCGTCGTCACGCAGCTCGAAGAAGTACAGCCGGAGGGAATCTCCTTGACTTCGATGTTGCCGGTATCGGCCACGTAGACGTTGCCGCTCCCATCCACCGCCACGGTAAAGGGCCCGCTGAAGCCGCCACCGAGCGTCATCACGCAGCTGGACGAAGAACAGCCGGGAGGGATCTCCTTCACTGCGCTATTGCCGCTATCGGCGACGTAGAGGTTGCCGCTCCCGTCCACCGCCACGCCATAGGGAGAGCTGAAGCCGCCGCCCAGCGTCTTCACCGCACCGGCGAAATATGCTGTCTGGGCGTGAAGCGGCGACACCGCCAGGGCGCTCACCAGAAGCATCCCCACCAGGGACAAGGCCAGCCGGTGCCGAGGTTCCGGCTTTCTTCTGCCAAAGGGTGCATTCGAACGAAAAGCCGATGGCGGCAGAGTGAAGAGCGAACGCAGTACCAATCCGAAACCCATGTCATATGCTCCTTGCTACCAGCTCCGCTCGATGGGGGGATAGAAGGGTGACAGAGCCGAGCCCGGCTTTCCATGCGTTCAACACATCGCTGCAACACAACGATTACGTTTCGATGAAATTGAAAGCGGCTAAGTAGACTACTTATGTTCAAGTGCCTGGAGAATGATGTCAAGGAAATGTTGGGCCGACTTTCGGTATCCTTGGGCCGTGCGAGTAACTCTTTCAGTAACGTCAGAGTCATAACCTGTAGCTGCTCTTCGATCTGGAATTTGCGGCAGCACCGTCACGGTCGAGATTCGACCTGACTGTCCGTTCCTTTCGCTGCAAAGCGGACGAGATGGGATGACCGTGGTCAGGGTGGGCTCGGCGAAAGTCCGGTTATAGCGCTCGTGGGTGCGGAGGAACGCGGATGAAGAGAGCGCGGTTTCCGGCAGGCCAGGCTACGATTCTTCCAGGGAGACCTGAACGGTCATGAGGATGGCGAGGCTGATGGTTGCGGCGGCGTCGATGGTGACCGTCGCCAGTGTTGCGGGAGGGCAGATGAACGGATCGGAGACGGCTCCGCCGAAGTTGCTCGTGCTGGTGTACCAGCGATTTGCGTTCGAGAAGGCGGCGGAGATCGACCAATGGGAAATCGGCGCGGCGCGGGCGTGCCAGGGACTGGACGTGCCGAATTCATGGATCGTGATGGACTCGGTGACGGGCGAACCGGAGGCGCTGTC
>JBEKIN010000416.1:0-3623 GCA_050011735.1 Acidobacteriaceae bacterium
TGGCCTTCGATCCGTTTCCGGTCGCGCATGATCGGCTGCGACAGCGCAGGGTTCGACCACAGCGCCGGATCGGCCAGCCTGGTTTCAATGGCAGCTAGTTCAGTGCGGAGACGGGGTGCGTCAAAGATACTCCCGCAAACCGCGGACTTTTTCGCGGACGGGAGCGTAAGCAAATTCGAGATCGGAGAGCATGACTAAGTAGAGTTTAACTAAAAACCGGTTGGCTAAAAAGCGGTCCGCAATAAACCGGTCAGCTAAAAACCGGTTAGCTAAGAACCGGTCGGCAAAAAGGCGGCCCGAACGCTAAACCAGAGGCCCTTCCCTTTCCGCTTTCCGCCGCGCCTGGTATTCCTTCCAGCGCGGTTCGTAAACCTTTCCGATCGCGCCGAGAACCACGAGGACGCAGAGCCAGGCAAACACGTCGCCGAAAATCGTGTAAAACGTGCGGCGCTCGACGTACCCAAAGCGCACCGCCAGCGAAGTAAAGACGTGCCGTTGAGCCGACTGCGTGACTCGTCCATAAGGATCGATCGCCGCTGTGACGCCAGAATTGGTGGCACGCAGCAGCCAGCGGCGGTTTTCGATAGCCCGCATCCGGGCCATATTCAGGTGCTGCCAGGGAGCGCTGGTGTCGCCATACCATCCATCGTCGGAGATGTTCACCAGCACTTCGGCGCCGTCTTTCGCGAAGTGGCGAATCTCGTCGGCGAAGATGGATTCGTAACAGATGAAAACGCCAAAACTGTGATTGCCCGAGCCGGTGTCGCCGGTAGAAAAGACAAGGCGCTTGATGCCCCGATTGAAGTCGCCCACCTGCTGGGTGAGATGGTGAGCGAAAAAGAATATTTCGCGGTAAGGCACGTATTCGCCGAAGGGAACCAGGTGAATCTTGTCGTAGACGCCGCCGAAGCGTCCGTTCGCTTCCCAGACCGATGCGGCGTTGAACACGCCGATTTCCATGCGGCCATGCACAGTCACTGGCTGACGGGCAATGTTGCCGGCAACAACAGCGGCGTGCGCGGACTGCGCCAAGCCGGCCATGCCGAAGAAGAAACGCGGATCACCGCTGCGGAGGGCTGAGGGTGCTTCGGGCCACGCGATGAGGGAAATAGAGCTGGGCGAGCAATCCGGATGCGCCATGTACTGAGAGCCAGGCTGCGGCATACCGATGTAGTACGGAGTGCAGGTTTGCTTGCTGGCGTCGGAGTAGCGAGCCATGTTGCGATCCCAAAGCGGGATGCCGCGCTGGGTTTGCGGGTCGAAAACATTGCCGATCCAGGAATTGTCCTCATCGACGCTGAGGTTGTCCTGGAGAAGAACGGCGGTGGTCTCGACAGGCGCTGGCGCCGGCTGCATGGAGAAAGCGTTGAGCAGGAAGGCAAGCAGCGCGAAGCCGGAGACCATGGCCTTGACTCGGATGTTGGCGCGACGGCCAGGCATCCAGACGCCGACGAGCTGCACGTTAATGAACACCAGAAACCAGGTGATGCCGTAGACGCCGGCGACGGGAGCCACGCGCGTGATCAGAAAGCTGTCGACCTGGGAGTAGCCGAGCTGGTCCCAGGGAACGCTGGTGATGCGAGCGGCGCCAAGGTCGATGGCGACCCAGAGAAAAGGCGCGAGCATGACGGCTGGAACGAGGCCGAAATGGCGGCGAAAGAAGGCGAGCAGGAATCCAAAGAGGCCAAAGTAGAGGCCCAGCACGGCGCTAAAGAGGAAGACGATGCCGGCAGAACCGAAGGGAGGGACGTTTCCGTACAGGAGCATGGTCTGGTAGATCCAGTAGCAGTTCAGGATGTACCAGAGGAGTCCGCAGAGATAGCCGGTGATGGCGGCGTGGCGAAGATAATTCGGATGAGCCGCCGCACGTTGGTTGAGGAGCGCGATCAGCAGCGGAATCAGGGCGACCCAGGCAATGAAGCCGCGCCACGGAGGCATGGGGCCGGCGATGGGAAAGCATAAGTCGAGCAGGACGGCGGAGACGAGGCCGAGAAAAATGGAGGCCGGCAAAGTGAAGGGCGAAGAGCGGATCGGCTCGGTGTTCGGGGTCTCGGCGGTCACGTCCGGAGATCCGGAACTACTCTTTGCCGACAAGTTCGTTGAGGTCCTCAAAGAAGCTGATCAGGATGACGAGCAGCGAGCCGGCAATTCCCACGAAGAAGATATAGGTGAGCAGGTTCATGACGGCGTGGGCGAGAGCGATCACACGGGCATTGTAAATCAGGCTCACGCCGGGAGCCAGGACTGAGCTGAGAGCCGTGCAGAGCATGGTAGGATGAGGCATCGGAAGGGCTCGCAGAGCGTAGCCTGCTCGGGCTTGAGAACCATTGCGAAACCTGCGCTGACTGGGCATTTGCGCGATTCGTTTCTGCGAAGGACCCCAGCGCTGCAAAGAGAAACCAACCGTCAGAGGAACCATGAGCCAGGGTATATCCATCGCCGTCGTCGGATCCGGATACGTAGGTCTGGTGGCGACCGCATGTTTCGCCGAAATCGGGCATCGCGTGATCTGTGTCGACAACGACGAAGCGAAATTGCGGACCCTTGCGGACGGGGGAGTTCCGATCCACGAGGATTATCTTCCCGAACTGCTGAGCCGGCATCGGGGCCAGGCCATTGAGTTCACCAGCGATCTGCGGGCAGCAACCCAGGCGGCACAGGCCATCTTTATCGCGGTGGGGACGCCGCAAAGCCGCACCGGCAGCGCGGACCTGTCGTATGTCGACGCCGTAGCCAGCGAGATTGCGCGATCGATTGACGAATATAAGGTGGTCGTCGAGAAAAGCACGGTTCCCGTTTACACGAACGAGTGGATCCGGCGGGTGATCGAGCGCAACGGCGTGCCGCGGGAACTGTTCGACGTAGCTTCGAATCCGGAATTTTTGCGCGAGGGGACCGCGGTTGTGGACTTCCTGCATGCGGACCGCATTGTTCTGGGAGCCGACTCGGAGCGGGCTGGGAATCTGCTGAAGAAGATTTATGAGCCACTGACCAGCGGGACCTATTACCAGTCGGCGCATGCGGTGCCAGGCCATCGCAGCCAGAGTGACACGCCGCCAGTGCTGCTGACGTCGACCAAGGCGGCGGAAATCATCAAGCACGCGTCGAATGCATTTCTGGCGACGAAGATTTCCTTCATCAACGTGGTGGCCAACATCTGCGAGGCAGCGGGCGCCGATGTGGAAGAAGTGGCGCGCGGCATGGGTATGGACAGCCGCATCGGTCCGAAGTTCCTGCGGGCAGGCGTCGGCTACGGTGGATCGTGTTTTCCCAAGGATGTGGCAGCCTTTCGGTATGTCGCGGAACAGATGGGCGTGGACTTCGGGCTGCTGAAGGAAGTGGAGAAAATCAACGAGGAACAAAAGCGCCGGTTTTTCCAGAAGGTTCGCTCGGCGCTGTGGACCTTCCGCGGCAAGAAAATCGGCGTGCTGGGGCTGGCCTTCAAAGGCGGCACCGACGACATTCGCGAGTCACCGGCCCTCGATATCGTGCACCAGATGCTGCATGAAGGATCGATTGTGACGGCCTACGATCCGGCAGCCGCGGAACGGGCCAGAGAGGTGCTGGCTCCGGGAACGCATATGCGCTATGTTGACAGCCCTTACGCCGCGGCGCAAGATGCG
>JBEKIN010000417.1:0-6371 GCA_050011735.1 Acidobacteriaceae bacterium
GCGTAACGAGACAGATAGCGGATGGCATCGCAGCAGAGATCGTTGCCGTGACCGCAGGTGAAGGTGAGGCCGAAGCCGCGCAGGCCGTGATTCGTCTCGAGAATGCAGTAGGCTGCGGAATAATCGGGATCTTTGTTGACCGCGTCCGAACCGATGCTTTCCCGTGAAGTGGGAAAGCGAAGATCGATGACACGGACGCCGGTGATGCGCAGATCGGTCAAGGGCGTTGGTTCTCCAGAGTGCAACTTCGGCGTACCGCATTGTGGGCGAGTTTGGATTCAGCGAGCACTACAATTCTCAAGACTAAGATTGCCGGTTTGGTGCGAGCAACTCTATGAGCGAGAAGCGATTGCCGTCAGCGCTGGCTTTTGGCGGCAAGACAGCCATTATTACAGGTGGCGCAAGCGGCATTGGGCTGGCGATTGCGAAGCGGTTTGCGAGCCAGGGATCGACAGTGTTTGTCGTCGACTGGAACGAAGACGGCGCGGTCGCCGCTGCTCAGGCGATTGCGGGTTCAGGCGGAACGGCGCAGGCGTTTGGCTGCGACGTTTCCGATGCGGCGAGCGTTCGGAAGGCGTTCGACGCGGTGTTTGCGCAGGGTCGAGTCGACATCCTGGTGAACTGCGCTGGCGTGGCGCATGTCGGAACGATCACGAGCACGGGTGAAGAGGACTTCGACCGGATCTTAAGGATCAATGTGCGCGGCGTTTTTCTCTGCACCAAGGCTGCGGTCGAGCACATGCAGCAAAACGGTGGCGGCGTGATCCTGAACATGGCGTCAATTGCGGGCAGCGCCGGTTTGCCGGATCGGTTTGCGTATTCGACGAGCAAAGGCGCAGTGCTGGCGATGACGTTTTCGGTGGCCAGGGATTGTCTTGTGCACAAGATTCGGTGCAATGCCATTTCTCCTGCGCGCGTGCACACGCCGTTCGTCGATGGGTTTGTGGCGAAGAACTATCCAGGCCGCGAAGCCGAGATGATGGAGAAGCTGGGCCAGGCGCAACCGATTGGACGCATGGCGCAGCCGGAAGAAGTGGCGAGCCTGGCGCTGTGGCTGTGCTCGGACGAGGCCAGCTTCGTGACGGGCGTCGATTATCCGCTGGATGGCGGCTACATGAACCTGCGCGGTTGAGCGGATATCAAAAGGGGGGTACCCCCCCTCCCCCTATAGGGCTCCGGCAAGTCCCTGATCTGACAGGGCTTCCAGGAGGGCCATCTTGGACTGTGGCAAGTTCATGAAAATGAGCCACTTTGCCTGGGCCTTTTGGCGCCTGGTACGGGGGATGAGGGGGATAGCCGGTTGTTTCGCGCGGCGGTTGCGCGGGCTGTGGGTGAAACAGCAGTTCTGGCCGCGCAGGGTGGTGGAGCGGCAGCGCTTGCCCTTGCGGTTGAAGAACTCGCACTGTCGGGACTCGCCCGGGTTGGGGTGGTGGCCGTAGCAGGAGGGCTGGCCGGGGAGAGCGCGAAAGGTGCAGAGCTGGCCGTTGTGGAGCGCGGTGCAGAAACGTGGCATGGATTTCCCTCCGGAAATGGAAAAGGCCGCTCGTGGGAGCGGCCTTGTTCAGGGCGTCAGTCGGGGGAAAATTCTTTCTTTGCCCCCTATTATCAGGATACCAAGTCCAGCACTAAAATCGGCCAAATATCTTTGCGGGTATTGTGGTGGAAGTGGTGTGGAATGTGGGACAACACTTTGGTACCGTGCGCGAAAAGCTTGACAAATTTTCCACATTTCGGGGTTTTGGCTTCGGACCGACGATTCGGGGGCGTCGCGCCTCGTTCAAAACCTGGTTTCCACGCACGGTGTGAGAGGCGTTCGTCAAAGCGTGGCGGTGGTTCAGGGTTCTGGGTTATGGAGCCAGGACGGAGCGGCGGCGAGGGTGGTCCATTCACCCCAGGAGGAGAAGTAGTCGCCGCAGTCGTCTTCCCGTCGCCCCACGCGTAGTCGCGTTCGACGAGAAAGAACTCGTAGCGGTCGAGGCTGGCGGCGAGCGTATCCCAGAGGGGCACGTTGCGGTAGGAGATCGCCGGCGAGCCGGGCCGGGGACGGATGGAGAAGTCGCTCGTGCTGACCGCGCCGGGGACCGGCTTGCGCATCTTCACCTCTCTTTCGTGCGGCCAAGGATCCCATGGTCCTGTGTTGAGAACTCGCCCACGCATTGTCGCGCATGCGGGACGGAACTCTTCGGCGAACTCCAGAGGCACCGGGCCGAAGCCATCACATTTTGGGGGGCTGGTTCCCGGCCTGAAGGCCGGGGCTGGGGCACGGTGCAGAGCCGTTTCGGTATCAGAGACAGTACTGAGGAGTGGAAGTCCGGCATAAAGTTGTACGTGCAGCGCACGGTGTGAGCCTACGCTTCTTGCTATGGGGTGAACCTGGCCGGGTGCGGCGGCGGCGGGAGTGCTTTTTTCCGCAGGCTGTGAAGTCGGGCCCTGATACGAACCTCATTTCGGTGATCCCCTGCGGCCATGCCATGCGCAAACACACGCGTGGAGAAAAAGCAACCCTCAGCGGCTGAAGCCGGGTCCATCGACGACGGCTACGGCACGACCAAGGGCGTGCCCCTTCAAAGCTACCGCAGGGGCTGAAGCCCGCTTCTATTGGCGAGCTGTACGACACGACTGAAGTCGTGCCCTGACACGGTTCGTAGCTGGTTTGGAGAAGGCGGCGCGCTCCCACCCCATCACGCCAACAACGGGCGTGCTGCCACCCCGTCACACCAACATCGGGTATGTCGGGGGCCCCGGTGGTGGGGACCCCGGTCTCCCACCCCATCACGCCAACAACGGGCGTGCTGCCACCCCGTCACACCAACATCGGGTATGTCGGGGGCCCCGGCGGTGGGGACCCCGGTCTCCCACCCCATCACGGGCGTGCTGGGGACCCCGGTCTGCGCGCGGATCCCGGGTCTCAGAATCGAGACCCGGGCCAGCCAGCCAGGTCTTGAGGTCGCTGCATCGGGGCTCGTGATCCGCTGAGTGGCTATGGGCGATGAACATTTGCCGCTGTAGAATTCACTCCTGCGTTTGGCGTCCGCGCGGGTCCGCAATAACAGGAGACGGGCATGACGGTTGAGGTTGGGGGGATGTTGGGCGCGGGCGTGGCCGCGCTGGTTGCGGGGCTCGCTCTGGCGCGGAGGCGATTCGCCGCAGCTTCGGGCGCGGGAAAGATTCTGGTCCTCGGCCCGGTCTTCGAGGCGGCGCCGCTCGCCGTGTTTGCCGCGGAGCACTTCACGGCGGCGCGCGACCTGGCGCCGATCGTGCCGCACTGGCTGCCGTGGCATTTATTTTGGGTGTACTTCGTGGGGGCGGCGCTGCTGGCGGCGGCGATCAGCTTCATCGTGTGGCGGCATGTGCGCTGGTCGGCGGCACTGCTGGCATTGCTGTTCCTGATCATCGTCATCACGATCGACCTGCCCAGTCTGCCCAGGCATGTGCATGACCGGATTTTCTGGACGCTCACCCTGCGCGAGACGGTCTTCGCGGGAGGAGCGATGGTGCTGGCGGCCAGCGTGCGGCCGCGCCGAAGCCTGGCAGGCACGGCGCTCGAACGGATCGGGCGCTTCATCGTCGGCGCGACGATGATCTTCTACGGGATCGAGCATTTTCTTTTTCCACGGTTCGTGACTGGGGTTCCGCTGGAGAAGCCCACGCCGGCGTGGATGCCGGCGCCGACGGCGATTGCGTGGGTGGTCGGCATCACCCTGGTGGTTGCTGGAGTGGGGTTGTTCGTACGCTCCACGGTACGCATCGCGGCTGCGGGTGCGGGGATCGTTCTTCTGCTGCTTGTGGTGTGCTTCTACGGTCCGTTGCTGGTGTCGGAGTTCCACACCGACCCCGTGGAGGGGCTCAACTACTTTGCCGACACCTTGTTATTCGCTGGGACGGTTTTGCTCGCGGGCCTCGAAGCGGACAAAGGGGACATCAGCGGGACAGGTATCGGAGTGGCTCGCGACTGACGGGGCAGATGAGCTCTGTGTAGTAGGGAGCCCCGGGTGTGTCGTGGGAATGCGATTCGCGGCGCCGGGGAATCAATAGTTGGTTGTGAAGGCCGCAGATGGGCTCGCCTCTGGGGTCTCGGGCTTCGTAGCAAGTATGTGGGCTTGCCGCCATGACGATCCTCGGTGATGGCCAGTATAGCGGGACTTTTTGTGGGGCGCGACGCTCAGGCGGGGTACGTGAGGCAGTTATCGGCGCGGCTCATTCGTGGCGGATGGCTTTGACGGGATCGGGGCGGGAGGCGCGAGGAGCGGGAAGCCAGCAGGCAAACAATCCCACCGCGGCAAAGACCGCGGCCCGCCCTCCACCACTTGTCACGAGCCGGGCACCCGCAATCGGCGACGATACGTATAATCCACGCACTGGAGAAGACGGTCCATGTGCTTTTCAGCGACAGCTAACTTCGTTGGCAGCGGAGTTCTTGGGGCACTCGGCATCGTCACCTTGACGAAGGTCAAGCACAGGCGTGAATTGCTCTTCGCATCGCTGCCCGCGCTTTTCGCCATTCATCAGTTCATCGAGGGATTCGTCTGGCTCGGACTGGACGGGAAACTCTCGCCCACCGTCACCCACGATATGGGCGCTGCCTACATGCTCTATGCGCAGGGGCTGCTTCCATTTCTGTTACCCCTGAGCGTGCTGCTGTTCGAACCGAACGGCAGGAGCCGGACGCGGATGGCGCCGTTCCTGGTAATCGGCGGAGCGACTGGGCTCTATATCCTGTGGGCGCTGACCGCGTATCCAACGGAAATCTACGTCCGGCAACACAGCATCGTTTATACGAATCAGGCGACAGGCCATATGGTCATTGCGATCCTGTATGTGATCGCCACCTGCGGCTCGCTGTTTTTCTCGAAGGTCAGGGCGATGGTTGCTTTCGGCGTGGCGAACCTGGTGATTCTTCTGGTGGTCGCCGCAGTGAAGCAGTACGCCTTTACATCGGTGTGGTGCGCGTATGCGGCGCTGGCGAGTGTGATCGTGCTGGTCTATTTCTGGAGAAGCAGCGGACAGCGGCCGCTTCTCTACGCGCTTTCCTGATGGGTTTGCGGACTGGTCGTGAGACGGCGACGGGTGCACACGGGTGGGGTTCCGTTTTGGTCCAGAGACAGTACTCAGGAGTTGAAGACCGGCATCCCGGCCCTCTTGCAGTGGGCAGTGTGAGCATAAGCTTCTTGCTGTGGGGTGAACCTGGCCGGGGCGATGGGGGGTTGGGGTCTTTTTTTGGGAGGGGCTTAAGCCGGACCGAAGCCGATCGGAAACTGGCCCGAAGTCGGTCCGAAGCCGGAGTGAAACCGGTCCGAGGCCGGTCTGAAGCGGGGTCTCGCAGGCCGCGAAGCGGACGCCTGAAGGCTCACTCGTAGCGGATGGCTTTGATGGGGTCGAGGCGAGAGGCGCGCACGGGTGGCGTTCCGTTTTGATCCGGAGACAGTACTAAGGAGTCGAAGACCCGCATTCAGGCCCTCTTGCAGTAGGCAGTGCGAGCATAGGCTTCTTGCTGTGGGGTGAACCTGGCCGGGGCGATGTGGGGGGCTGGAGTCTTTTTTTGGGAGGGGCTGAAGCCGGACCGAAGCCGGTCGGAAACTGGCTCGAAGCCGGTCCGAAGCCGGAGTGAAACCGGTCCGAAGCCGATCTGAAGCGGGGTCTCGCAGGCCGCGAAGCGGACGCGTGAAGGCTCACTCGTAGCGGATCGCTTTGACGGGGTCGAGGCGAGAGGCGCGGTGCGCGGGGAGCCAGCAGGCGAACAATCCCACGGCGGCGAGCAAGGCGGCGACGGCGAGGAAGACGGTGGGATCCGTCGGTGAGACGCCGATGGGCAGGCTGGCCATGAGACGCGCGGCGGGGAAGGCAGCGGCGAGTCCGAGGGCGAGGCCGGCGAGGATTTGCCAGAGGCCGCGGCGCATGACAAGCATCATGATGTTGCGGAGGCTGGCGCCAAGGGCCATGCGGACGCCGATTTCCTGGGTGCGACGGCTGGTGGCCTGGGCGAGCACGGCGTAGATACCGACGGCGGCCATCAGCAGCGCGATGATGGCGAATCCCATAAAGACTTTGCTGAAGAGGTGCAGATACCAGGTCTGGTGCTCGACCGCTGCGTTCAGGATAAAGACGTCGCGCAGCGGGAGATCCTGATCGAGGTCCTGGACGGCGGCGCGCACGGCGGCGGTGGGATTGGCGGTGGACTCGACGACCAGGGAAGTGCCGCCCCAGTCTTCCTGCTGGATGGGAACGAAGAGGAGGGGTTTGGGATCCTGCACGGTCAGGTCCTGCACGAGGTTGGCGGTGACACCGACGACGGCGATCCAGTCACCGGGTTTGCCCTGGTCGTCAAACAAGCGGAAGCGCTTGCCGAGGGCAGATTGTCCGGGCCAGAAATG
>JBEKIN010000418.1:0-3608 GCA_050011735.1 Acidobacteriaceae bacterium
AGCGCGACGCGCGGGTGGATACGCCCCAGCCCCAGGATCTGCATGCCTTCGGAACCCTGGCGACGGTTCACAAGGTCGTGAAGATGCCGAACCAGAGCCTCTTCGTTTTCACGGAAGGCACGGAACGGGTGCGGCTGGGCGAGTTTTCGCGCATCGAGCCGTTCATGATGGCTTCGGTGGACGCGGTGCCGGAAGTGCTGGCGCCGAAGAACCCTTCTGTGGAGGCGCTGCAGCGCAACGTCATCACGCAGTTTCAGCAGATTGTGACTGCCTCGCCGACGCTGTCGGACGAGCTGCAGACGATCGCGATGAACATCGATGAGCCGGGCAGGCTGGTGGACTTCATCGCGTCTTCCCTGCCCTTCCTCGCAACCGGCGACAAGCAGGAGTTGCTGGAGACGCCGGATGTGGCGCTGCGCCTGGAGCGGATCAACAAGCATCTGGCGAAAGAGATTGAAGTGCAGCAGCTGCGCAACAAGATCCAGACCGAAGTGCAGGATCAGGTGCAGCAGTCGCAGCGCGACTACTATCTGCGCGAGCAGCTGAAGGCGATCCAGAAGGAACTCGGCGAAATGGACGAGGGCCAGAAGGATATCGAAGAGTTGAAGCAGAAGATTGAAGCGGCGGGCATGCCGGAGGAGACGAAGAAGGAAGCGCTGAAGGAGCTGAACCGGCTTTCGCGCATGTCGCCGATGGCCGCGGATTACTCGCTGACGCGGAACTACATCGAGTGGCTGGCGGTGCTGCCGTGGTCGAAATCGTCGGGGACGGCGGTGGATATTTCGAAGGCACGGGAGATCCTCGACGAGGATCACTACGACCTGAAGAAAGTGAAGGACCGCATCCTCGACTACCTTTCTGTACGCCGGCTGAAAGCGGACATGAAGGGGCCGATCCTGTGCTTTGTGGGGCCTCCAGGCGTGGGCAAGACGTCGTTGGGACGCAGCGTTGCGCGGGCCCTGAGCAGGGAGTTCCGCCGCATTTCGCTGGGCGGGATGCACGATGAGGCGGAGCTGCGCGGGCATCGGCGCACCTACATCGGCGCGCTGCCGGGACAGATTATCCAGAACCTGCGGCGTGCAGGCGCGAACGATCCGGTGTTCATGCTGGACGAGGTGGACAAGCTGGGGCGGGATTTCCGCGGCGATCCGGCATCGGCGCTGCTGGAGATTCTCGATCCGGAACAAAACAATACGTTCCGCGACAACTACCTCGATCAGCCGTTCGATCTGTCGAAGGTGCTGTTCATCTGCACGGCCAACGTGCTCGATACGGTGCCCGAGCCGCTGCGGGATCGCATGGAGATCATCGAGCTGCAGGGCTACACGGAGGAAGAGAAGAAGCACATCGCGTTCCGGTATCTGATCCCGCGGCAGATTAAGGAAAACGGGATTCAGCCGGACAACATCGAGTTTCCCGAGGAGTCGATCGGCTACATTGTGCGGCACTACACGCGCGAGGCGGGCGTGCGCAAACTGGAACAGCAGATTGGAACGCTGTGCCGGAAGCAGGCGCGGCGCATCGCCGAAGGCAACACGGACAAGCTGGTGATCACGCGCGAGGTGATTCAGGAATTCCTGGGCGGGATCAAAGTCCGCGTGGATACCGAGATCGCCGAGCGGACCAAGCGCGCCGGGGTTGCCGTAGGCCTGGCATGGACGCCGGCGGGCGGCGACATCCTGTTCATCGAAGCCAACCGGATGAAGGGCAAGGGCGGCTTCACGATGACGGGACAGATCGGCGAAGTGATGCAGGAGTCGATGCAGGCCGCGCTGACCTGGGTGCGCTCGAACGCACGTGAACTGGGACTCGAAGAGGACCTGCTCAAGGACACCGACCTGCACATCCACGTGCCGGCGGGCGCGATTCCGAAGGACGGTCCTTCGGCGGGCGTGACCATGGCTACGACGCTGGTCTCGCTGCTGACGGATCGGCCGGTGCATCCGCTGACCGCGATGACGGGAGAGATCACGCTGAGCGGCAATGTTCTGCCGGTGGGCGGCATCAAGGAGAAATTCCTCGCCGCGAAACGCGCCGGCGTGAAGACGATCATCCTGCCGGCGGAGAACCGGTTGAACGTGGAAGAAGACCTGACGCCGGATCAGATCGCAGAAGTGGACATTCACTACGCGAGCCGCATCGAGGATGTTTTGGCGGTGGCTCTGCCGCGATCGAGTGCGGAGGAGCGCCACGATGAGCAGGTGCGCGAAGAGGTGCTGCAGCACACGGCGTGAAAAAGCAGCCTGCAGCCTGCAGGCTGCAGCCAGGAGCTGGGAGCCGGGAGCTAAATTTCGAACGAGGGCGCGGGAGTGATTCTCGCGCCTTTTTCTTTTGCGCTGGAGCGGTGAGCGCGCGGTCTGAACTCCATCGCTTCCCTGGACGGTATCCAATATTGAACTGCTTCGTTTGTGGGAGTGGCTTCAGCAATTCCGAGTGGTAGATTGCAGTCGGACTATGCCCGGAGGCAAAGGTGACCCTGCGCGAGTTTCTGACCAAACAACTGATTGACGTCATCCAGTGGAACGAGACGGAAGACGGCATCCTGGCCTGGCGCTATCCCATGCAGGACATGGAGATTCAGAATGGCGGCCAGCTGACGGTGCGCGAGTCGCAACTGGCGGTGTTTGTGGATGAGGGCAAGATCGCCGACGTGTTCGGGCCCGGCCTGCATACGCTCAACACGCGGAATCTGCCTCTGCTGACCGACCTGATGAACTGGGACAAGGGATTTGAGTCGCCGTTTAAGTCGGACGTGTACTTCTTCTCGACGCGGCTGCAGATGGCGCAGAAGTGGGGGACGGCGACGCCGATTACGATCCGCGAAAAGGAATTTGGCGCGGTGCGGCTGCGCGGCTATGGGATTTATTCGTACCGGGTCAAGGATCCGCGGACGTTTTTTGCGCAGGTGAGCGGGACGCGGGACACGTATTATGGTGCGGACCTCGAGAGCCAGCTGCGGGAGACCATCGTGGCGCGGATGACGGATGTGTTCGCCGCGAGTGATGTGCCATTTCTGGATATGACGGCGAATCAGGCGGCGCTGGCGCAGAAGATTGCCACTGCCGCCACGCCATCGTTCACCTCGCTGGGTCTGGAGCTGAATCAGTTCACGGTGGAGAATATTTCCCTGCCCGACGAATTGACGAAGGTGATGGATCAGCGGATCGGCGTGCAGATGGCCGGGAACCTGGGAAGCTATACGCAGTTCGAGACGGCGCAGGCGCTGGGTACGGCGGCGGCCAATCCTGGCGGAGCGGCAGGCGCCGGAGTGGGCGTCGGCGCAGGCGTGGCGATGGGGCAGGCGATGATGGGCTCGATGAGCGCAGGGTCGGGCGGGGCCGCGGCCGCTGGTGCAGCTGAGAAATTCTGCTCGTCGTGCGGGAAGCCGATGGCGCGCGCGGCGAAGTTCTGCCCCGAGTGCGGGCGAGCTCAGAGCGACGGGGCGCAATGAACTGTCCTTCGTGTGGCGCGCCGATGCGGCTGGAATCCGATGCAGAGAGCCTGACCTGCGATTACTGCGGGAGCATCGTCTTTCCGGAGAAGACGGACGACGGGGTGCGCGTGCTCGGGGCGCCCACGGACGAGATGTGTCCGAAGTGCGCGATCGG
>JBEKIN010000419.1:0-3950 GCA_050011735.1 Acidobacteriaceae bacterium
CTGGACAGGGGGCACATTGCGCCGTCGGCTGCGGTGAAGAGGCTGGAGCGCGTCTACGACTGGCTCGAGGATCGGCGGAACGGATTTGTGGCGATCTTCAATGCGTTTGTGTTTTATACGGCACAGCTGACGATGGCGGCGGAGCGGTGGCGGGCGCAGTTTGGACCGGCGATTCGGCGGTGGCTCGAGGCGGTGGGCGAGTTTGAAGCGCTGGCGGCGCTGGCGGGCTATGCGTACGAGCATCCGGCGGACACGATGCCGGAGTTCACGGAGGAGCGGCCCTGGTTTGAGACAGAGGGTTTGGCGCATCCGCTGCTGCCGCTGGACAAGGCGGTGGGGAACGACTTGATGCTGGGGCGCGCGCCGCAGCTGATGGTGATCAGCGGGCCGAACATGGCGGGCAAGAGCACGTTTCTGCGCGGGGTGGGGCTAAATGCGGTGCTCGCGCAGTGCGGCGCTCCGGTGCGGGCGAAGCGGCTGCGGATGTCGCCGGTGACGATCTGCGTGCTGGATTCGCTGCAGGGCGGGGTTTCGCGTTTCTATGCGGAGATCCAGCGGCTGAAGGTGCTGTCGGACATGGCGAACGGGGCGGCGCCACTGCTGTTTCTGCTGGATGAGCTGCTGTCGGGGACGAATTCGCACGATCGGTTTGAGGGGACGCGGTTCGTGGCGCGGGAGCTGGTAAGCAAAGGTGCGATTGGGCTGGTAACGACGCACGACCTGGCGCTGACGGCGATTCCGGAGGCGATGGACGGAGCGGGGCGGAACTGCCACTTCGAGGACGCGATCGAAGACGGGCGGCTGAAGTTCGACTACCGGCTGCGGCCTGGTGTTGTGCAGACGAGCAACGCGCTGAAGCTGATGAAGGCTGTGGGGCTGGAGGTGGATGAGGCAGCGGATAGCGTTTAGCGGATAGCGGATAGCGTTCAGCGTTCAGAAAACCTGTCGCGCTTCGCGCGATTCCCACATCCCCAACACCAGGGATGTGGGGCACCCGGCACCCGGCGGGTGAGCGGGACATTCAGTTCTCCTCCTGGAGCAGTTTGGCGAGGGTTTTGGGGTGCTTTTGGCCGCGCTTGGTTTCGCGGGAGGTGTTGGGGATGACGCGCTCGGGCTTGGGCTGGCCGACGCGTTCGCGGGCGTTGGCTTTGACGGCCTTGACGGCGGAAAAGGTCCGTTTTTTAGGGCGCTTCTTCGGCATACGTACCTGAGATGGCTACAAATGCGCGGTTCTTATGCGGTTCCGCGGGGATTGTGGCAGTCCCACGAAACGAGATGACCTACAAATTAGCACTCCCGACGCGGGTCAATGTGAAATACTTCCCTTGAAATCTTTTTATTGGAGTGGGGCCAATGGAAGAACGCGAGTTTTTCGACGAGAAGTCGGAGTTGCGCAAGCATACGCTGTCTTGCCCGCATTGCGGCCAACAGGGCGAGTACGAGGTGCGCTGGCTGGTGAGGACGCGGAAGGCGGCGCTGCCGCGGAATGCGGATGAGCGGGACCGGGCGCGTTTCGCCAAGGCGCAGTCGTATATGGTGCGGCAGGACGACCTGGTGGCCTGCACGAATATCCGGTGCCGGAAGCGGTTCGAGGTGACGAGCCTGCAGTCGGTGGCGTTTTTGCAATCGGCGTAGAGCGAGCGTAAAGCGAGCGAACGGCGAGCAAAACGCGAGCGAGAAGCCAGCGAAAAGTCAGCCAAAGGCGAGCAAGAAGCCAGCGAATTGCGAGCCAGGGGCGAGCGTGATGCGGCTGGTAGCGGGTAGCGGGTTGCGATGAGTCACGAAGGGATTCGCCTGGTCAGCCAGGAAGAGGCGCGGCGCGCGGATTCGCCGGAACTGGCGCGCGACGCGGTGACGCCGGCGAAGGTGCGGGTGCAGCAGTCGACGGGCGAGGGCCTCGAGATTGAGTGGAAAGACGGGCATCACAGTCGCTGGGGTTTTGCGTGGCTGCGGAATGCTTGTCCATGCGCGACCTGCCACGAGGAGCGCGAGGCGCAGGGGCGGCAGCCTGGCGAGGGGAAGACGAAGGCGGCTTCTCTGTTGCCGATGTATCAGGCGCCGACGCGGCCGGAGTCGGCGAGCCCGGTGGGCAATTACGCGATCAGCTTCAAGTGGAACGACGGGCACGGGAGCGGGATTTATTCCTGGGATTATTTGCGACGGCATTGCGTGTGCGAGGAATGCGCGAAGAACAGCCAGTAGCCGGTAGCCTGTGGCGGGTAGCCGGAGTTGGCGCGGATTCCCAGAACTGCGATCAGCGGGATTTGTGATCCTGAGCCATGCCGACCGACGAAGAACTCTACAACGATCTGGCGTACTACACGCTGGCACATCCCGATCCGGCATTTATCCACCAGCTGCTGGTTGACGCGTACACGGCGCAGCACGCAGACGCAAACACCAAGCCGATCGCGATCACATTCGCTCTGATCGGGCTCTATCTGGTCGTGGAGAAGAACTTCACGGGCAAACAGGTGCAGCGGGTCCACATGCAGCTGGCGCGGTCGCGGAAAGTGTGGCCGTCGTTCAGCCTTCCCGTCGAACGTGGAACGATGACCGTTGCCGATGTTGCTTCCGTGCCGCCAGGCGCGGAGAGAGATGCGGCGATCCACCAGTGGTGCGCAGCGGTGTGGGAGGCGTGGCGAGGCAGCCGCGAGCTCATCGCGGGGTTATTGCGGAACGAACTGGAGATTTGGTAGGCAAGCCTTCTTTCAGCCTGGCCTGAAGTTCAAGACCTTCCCTCAGGGGCTAAAGCCGCGGCTCATCATGCGACGTTAACGGCACGGCTGAAAGCCGTGCCCCTTCAAGGCAAAGACTCAGTCAAATTTCGAGACAACAGAGACTCAATCCAATTTCTGCTCGGTTGGGCGCTCTGCTTTCTACGCGGTCGACGGCTCCGATTTCTCACAGTTGACGGCTCTGCTTAAGCGCTTAAAATCGAGGCACACGATTACCCCTGTCCCCTGGAGGGCAGGGTGCGAAGCCGGCCGCGAGGCCGGCTTCAGGGTTTATGGGCGCTGTTCCTTTCCCTGGCGCGCTTCGAGGGCGGCAGAGACTTTGGCATGGAAGGCAGCCAGGTCTTCAGAAGGCCCAATGGTGAGCCGGCGGAAGATTTTCAGCAGCGGGTAGACGTGGGAGCCGGCAGCGTCGAGGGCGGGCATGGCTACGTCAGCGCCGGCATCGGCCCGGCCCGCGTATTGCGGGGTGGGATAGACGGCCATGATCCACTCGGCGGGAAAGCGGCGGCGAAAGACTTCGCCGAAGTACGCGCCCCAGAGACGGGTGGCTTCTTCCTGGTCGGATTCGGGGACAGGAGTGCGGGCGGCCAGGACGGTTTCGAGGCGGGGGATGGATTCGGGCGAGAAGTCGAGGGTCATGCCATGGTCGGCAGCGGCGATGCGGACGGCTTCTTCGGCCCAGGCGCGCATCATGGCGTCGAGGGAGTCGAATTCCTTGTTGGAAAGAGGGCTGGTGGTGCTCATGTTTCCTCAGAGTACAGCACGCGTCGCACAGGAAACCGAAACGCAAGGTCCTTCGCTTCGCTCAGGATGACATCGGCTTTTTGTCCCGATCGAAGCGGCGCAGCGGTCGTGGGCACGGGACAGAATGCGGGTCGCCCATGTATCTTTGAAGTTTGCGACACAGGATGCGGCGTTGGCCCGGATTTGCTGGAGGAATTGTTTGTTGAAGAGGATGTGGGTGGTTCGCGCGGGAGTGGCGGCGATGGCCGCCGGGATGTACGTGATGGGAATGGCGGCCGCGGGGCAAGTGGTGAGCCCGCCGCCGAATCCGCAGCTGCCGCCGCCGGCGCCGCTGGCGGGCGTTCGATACGACTACCCGTGGGAAGTGTACGGAGGGTTCGCGTATTCGCACTTCGATGCGGGACCGCATTTGCTGCAGGGCGCTAACCTGGGCGGGTTCGACGCGCGCGCGGTGCGGGAGTTCGGAAC
>JBEKIN010000420.1:0-3586 GCA_050011735.1 Acidobacteriaceae bacterium
GTGCTGCTGCGCGGGAAGTTGCTGACGGGGCGCGATGCAGCGCACAAGCGGATGACGGAGATGCTGACGCGCGGGGAGAAGCTGCCGGTCGATTTCACGAATCGGTTTATCTATTATGTTGGGCCGGTGGACCCGGTGCGCGAGGAAGTGATGGGGCCGGCGGGGCCGACGACGGCGACGCGGATGGATAAATTCACGCGGCAGATGCTGGAGCAGACGGGGCTGTTGGGGATGATTGGGAAGGCGGAGCGCGGGCCGGCGGCGGTGGAGGCGATTCGCGACAATCACGCGGTGTATCTGATGGCGGTGGGTGGAGCGGCGTATCTGGTGTCGAAGGCGATTCGCGCAGCTCGGGTGGTGGCGTTTGAGGATTTGGGTATGGAAGCGATCTATGAATTTACGGTCGAGGACATGCCGGTGACGGTGGCGGTGGACTCGCAGGGAATTTCGGTGCATGAGACGGGGCCTCGGGAGTGGAAGGCTCGGATACAGGCGGAGTTTGCTGGGGTGCCGATTCTGGCGTAGGCGGTAGCCGGTAGCTCGGCCAGTTCGTGGCCACGACTCCGTCAGCGGCTCGTGTGTGCATTTCGATACAGCCAAGTCAAGCGTTAAAATCTCCGGACGGCTGGCTTCGCCATTTTCATGACGATTGCGACTGTAGGGCTTGTCAGCCTGATTACAGCTGGAATCTTGTCTGCGTGTCTCTATTTCGCGACTAAGCGCAAGAAAGCAACGCATGGCCATCGAGTGGTTTTCATGAGCATCGCAGCTCCGTTTCTTGCGCTGATTTGGATCGGCATCGCGCTTCTGATTCATGCGGCGGTCTCGAACCTTCTGGCTCATCAAGATTGCGGATTCAGTCCCGATCCATACGTTACCCTTCCCAACGGATATGTTGTCGGAAGTCACAACACCTACGACGGCTATTTTCATGCTCCGGGATTTGAGACCGATGTGCCGGTGGCTGGCCCGGGGTACGTGCGTTCTCTCGTCGACCTGGACTTTTCCGATCCCTATTTCACTGGAACACAATTCGATTTTCAAACCTCCGCGACGCGTAGCTTCGTTTTCGACACGCGGACGAGAGCCTTCAAGGCATCAGGACCATCCAGCCCGGGCCAGCCATGCGGAACACCGCCTGATCAGGTGTGTATGAATGCATGGACAGATGCCAATACCCACGCACAGACAGATGCCAATTCCTATTGGAAAACCTATACGCAGTACCGCCATCATTGGCCGAAATACGTACTGTTCTTCCTCATCGTCGCCGGCGAGGGAGCACTTGTATTCTGGTTATGGAAAACTTGGAGAACCATTCCTATGCAGGCCACTGCAGCGCAGGCGTAGTGATTGCTGTTTGACTCGCCTGAGATGACAAATCCTTTTCCGGCGTGAATCATCTGAGAACTGAGGGTGCGGTCGATGGCGGAGATGCGCAGGGAGAAGGACTCGCTGGGGTTTGTGGAGGTTCCGGCGGGGGCGTATTACGGGGCGCAGACGCAGCGGGCGGTGGAGAACTATCCCATCTTGGGGATGCGGGCGCATCCGTTGCTGATTCGCGCGATGGGGATGGTGAAGAGGGCGGCAGCGGAGGCGAACTGGGAGCTGGAGCTGATCGATCCGAAACAGGCGGATGCGATCATCGCGGCGGCGCAAGAGGTGATTGAAGGAAAGTGGGACGCGGAGTTCGTGGTCGATGTATTTCAGGCGGGGGCGGGCGTCAGCTTCCACATGAACGCGAACGAGGTGATCGCGAATCGGGCGAATGAGATTCTGGGCGGGAAGCTGGGCGAGTACGAATTTGTT
Organism: Acidobacteriaceae bacterium; assembly: GCA_050011735.1. Classification (GTDB taxonomy): domain Bacteria; phylum Acidobacteriota; class Terriglobia; order Terriglobales; family Acidobacteriaceae; genus Palsa-343. The sequence goes on from JBEKIN010000420.1 coordinate 1,810, forward strand.
CATCCCAACGACGATGTGAATTACGGGCAGTCGACGAACGATGTGTTTCCGACGGCGATGCGGCTGGCGGCACTGCTGGATCTGGAGACGCTGTATCCGGAGCTGGATGCGCTGGCCGATGCGTTGGCGCGGAAAGGCGTGGAGTTCGACGGGATTGTGAAGGCCGGGCGGACGCATCTGCAGGATGCGGTGCCGATCAGACTGGGGCAGGAATTTGCGGCGTATGGAGTGGCGATCCGGAAGACGAGCGAGTTTTTGCGGCAGGCGGGCGATGGATTGCGGGAGCTGGGGCTGGGCGGGACGGCGGTGGGCACGGGGCTGAACACGCATCCCGAATACAGGACCAAGGCTGTTACGAATTTGGCGCGGATTTCCGGGCAGGCGCTGTTTCCGGCAGAAGATTTGCGGTGGGCGATGCAATCGCAGGCTCCGATGGGGCAGGTGAGCGCGGCACTGCGGGGGCTGGCGCTGGAGGTGATTCGAATCTCGAATGATCTGCGGCTGCTGAGCTCGGGGCCGAATACCGGGTTCAACGAGATTCATCTGCCGTCACTCCAGCCGGGGTCGTCGATTATGCCGGGGAAGGTGAATCCAGTGATGGCGGAGCTGGCGGCGATGGTGAGTTTTCAGGTGATCGGCAACGACACGGCGGTGGCGATGGCGGTGCAGGCTGGGCAACTGGAACTGAACGTGATGATGCCGACGATGGCGTACAACGTGCTGCAGAGCATCACCATTATGGCGAACATGCTGCGGGTGTTCACGCAGAAGGGCGTGGCGGGGATCGAGGCGAATGAGGAGCGGTGCCGGTATTATGCCGAGAGCACGATTGCGCTGGCGACGGCGCTGAATCCGCGGATTGGTTACGCGAAGGCGGCGGAGCTGGTGAAGGAGTCGGTGGCGACGGGCGAATCGATTGTGGCGCTGGCGCGGAAGAAGAAGGTGCTGAGCGATGCGGAGATCGCGGAGGTGCTCGATCCGATGAAGATGACGGAACCGCAGGCGCCCGTGAAGGGGGAGAAATGAGCACGAAGCTTTCAGATGAGGCGAGTTGCTGGCCGGCGTTGCCGTTCGACGCGTGGAAGGACACCTGCGAGACGCTGCACATGTGGACGCAGGTGGTGGGCAAGGTGCGGCTGGCGCTGACGCCGCTGGTGAATCACTGGTGGAATGTGCCGTTGTATGTGACGGCGCGGGGGCTGACGACGTCGCGGATTCCGTATGGAGCGCGGGCGTTCGACCTGACGTTTGATTTTCTGGCACGGGAACTGGTGCTGGAAACGAGCGAGGGGACGGTGAAGACGCTGGCTCTGAAGCCGATGACGGTGGCGGATTTCTACCGGGATTGCATGGCGATGCTGCGGGGCGAGGGGATCGAGGTGAAGATCTGGCACATGCCGGTCGAGGTGCCGAATCCGATCCCTTTCGACCAGGATACGGTGCATCGGTCCTACGACGCGGAAAAGGTGGAGGTGTTCTGGCGGATCTTGCTAAGCGTGGATGCGGCGTTTCAGCAATTCCGGTCGGAGTTCATCGGGAAGGCGAGCCCGGTGCATTTTTTCTGGGGCAGCTTCGATCTGGCGGTAACGCGGTTTTCCGGGCGGCGGGCGCCGGAGAGGCCGGGCGCGGATGCGATCACACGCGAGGCGTATTCACACGAGGTGAGCAGCGTGGGGTGGTGGCCGGGGACAGCCGGTGCGATGGACGCGGCGTTTTATTCGTATGCGGCGCCGGCGCCAGAGGGGTTCAGCACGGCACGGGTTCGTCCGGATGCGGC
>JBEKIN010000421.1:0-3585 GCA_050011735.1 Acidobacteriaceae bacterium
GATGCCATCCCTGCCGAGATCCTTCGCTTCGTCGCTGCATCCGCTTCTCACCCGCTCCGCACGGAGGGGGTCGCCCCGTGACTTCCTCCTCCCTCGACTTCGAGTATCTGCGCGGCGTCGTCATGCGCAATTCCGGCAATCATGTCGATCCCTCCCGCGACTATCTCTTCGAATCGCGTCTGCAGCGCCTGCTCCGCGACCGCGGCCTCCAGTCCCTCAGCCAGCTCGTCTCCGCCCTTCGCTCCGATCCCGGCGCCAGTCTGCAGCGCTCGGTCGCCGAAGCTATGACCATCAACGAAACCAGCTTCTTTCGCGACACCTCCACCTTTGATCTGCTCCGCGAACAGCTCCTGCCCGCGCTCATCGCCAGCCGCCAAACCGCCCGCACCATCCGCTTCTGGTCCGCCGCCAGTTCCTCGGGGCAGGAAGCCTACTCCCTCGCCATGATGCTGCGCGAGCATTTCCCTCTGCTCGCCGGCTGGAAGATCGATATCCTCGGCACCGACATCTCCGCCGAAATGGTGGAGCGCTCCAGCGCCGGCCGCTATCAGCGCATCGAAGTCAACCGCGGCCTGCCCGCTCGCTTCCTCGTCAAATACCTCCTCCGCACCGGCGACGAGTGGGAAATTCACCCCGACATCAAACGCCTCTGCCGCTTCCAGCAGCGCAACCTCTGCCAGCCCTTCCCCATGGGCGAGAACTTCGACGTCATTTTTCTGCGCAACGTCATGATCTACTTCCCACAGGACATGCGCCGCCACGTTCTCCTCGGCATGCATCGCTCCCTCGCCCGCGATGGCGTTCTCTTCCTCGGCCTCAGCGAGCAGCCCCGCATGGACTCCCACTGGCAAACCATGCTCACCCCCAAAACCGTCTGGTACAAACCCATCTCCGTCTAGCAAAAACCGAGCGGGAGGCGAGCCAACACCGAGTACGAATCCGGGTGCCCCGCGTCTCGATTCTGAGACCCGGGATACACGCAAAGCGCGCCCGGACCGATGCGGGGGCCCCACATCCCTGCTGTTGGGGATGTGGGATACGCGCAAAGCGCGCCGCATCTCGCTAACAGCTCGTCTTCCACTCGCCTTTCCGCTCGCCTCTCACTCGCCTTATCCTCACTGCAGCGATGGCCGCCGAGAAAACTACATCCGAATCACCGCAAAGCTCCGACCCGCTCTCCCTCTTTCATCCCATCACCCGCGAATGGTTCCTCGCCGCGCTCGGCACACCCACCACCCCGCAGCGTCTCGGCTGGCCCGCCATCGCGCGCGGCGAAAGCACACTCATCCTCGCCCCCACCGGTACCGGCAAAACCCTCACTGCCTTTCTCTGGTGTCTCGACCGGCTGATGTTCCACTCCCTCTCCGCAACCCACGACCCAAAAGCCGCCGCCGGTTGTCGCGTCGTCTACATCAGCCCTCTCAAAGCTCTCGCCGTCGACGTCGAACGCAACCTTCGCACCCCGCTCTTGAGCCTGGCCCCGCTTGCCCGCGCCGCCGGCGTCCCCTTCCGGCCGCCCGAGATCGCCATCCGCACCGGCGACACCCCGCAATCCGAGCGCGCCCGCTTCCGCCGCCATCCCGCCGACATCCTCATCACCACCCCCGAGTCCCTCTACCTCCTCCTCACCTCCGAAGCCGCCTCCGCTCTCCGCACCGTCGACACCGTCATCGTCGATGAGATTCACGCCCTCGTCCCCACCAAACGCGGCGCGCATCTCGCCCTCTCCCTCGAACGCCTCGAAGCCATCGCCCAACATCCCATCCAGCGCATCGGCCTCTCCGCTACCCAGCGCCCCCTCGAAGAAGTCGCCTTCTTCCTCGGCGGAACTGCAACAGATTGTCATCCTGAGCGGAGCGAAGGACCTCGCGTTTCCGTCGGTCACGCCGAGCCAGCCGGAGCCGCTAAGTCGAATAACGACTTGTATGGCGCGACCCCCACCCCTCTGCCCGATCCTGTGGTCACCAATCCCCGCCCCATCACCATCATCAATGCGAGCGAACCCAAACGCCTTCAGCTCAAAGTTGAAGTTCCAGTTGAAGATTTTTCCACCACATCCCCACTGGTACCCACTGACGGTTCCCCCGCGAAACGCCCCTCTATCTGGACCACCATTCCGCCCCGCCTTCTCGCCATCATCCTCGCCCGCCAGTCCACCCTCATCTTCGTCAACAACCGCCGTACCGCCGAACGCCTCGCCGGTTTGATCAACGAGCTCGCCCAGCAACCCCTCGCCCGCGCGCATCACGGCTCCCTCGCCGCCGCGCAGCGCACCGAAATCGAAACCCTCCTCAAAACCGGACAAATCCGCGCCGTCGTCGCTACCTCTTCTCTCGAGCTCGGCATCGACATGGGCGCCATCGACATGGTCATCCAGATTGAATCGCCGCCCTCCGTCGCCGCCGGCATGCAGCGCATCGGCCGCGCCGGCCACAAGGTTGGAGCCGTCAGCGAGGGCGTCATCTTCCCCAAATACCGCGCCGACCTCGTCGCCTGCTCCGCCGTCACCCGCGCCATGCACGAGGGCCTCGTCGAATCCACCTCCATCCTTCGCAATCCCCTCGACGTCCTCGCCCAGCAGATCGTTGCCACCGTCGCCCATCCGCCAGCGCTCTCTACTCCACGCCTCAAAGGCCAACCACCCCGCGAACCCTCCATCTTGGTCGACGACCTCTACTCCCTCGTGCGCCGAGCCGCGCCCTTTGCCACCCTAACCCGCTCCACCTTTGAGAATGTCCTCGACCTCCTCGCCGGCAAGTACCCCTCCGACGAATTCGCCGAGCTCCGCCCCCGCATCACCTGGGACCGCGTCGCGAATCTACTCACCCCGCGCGAAGGCGCGAAGACCCTCGCCATCCTCAACGCCGGAACCATCCCCGACCGCGGCCTCTACGGCGTCTTCCTCTCCGGGGAACACAAGAAACCCATCCGCGTCGGCGAGCTCGATGAAGAAATGGTCTTCGAATCGCGCGTTGGCGACGTCTTCGCCCTCGGCGCCTCGACCTGGCGCATCGACGAAATCTCCCACGACCGCGTCACCGTCACACCCGCTCCCGGTCAGCCCGGCAAAATGCCCTTCTGGCACGGCGACCAGGCCGGCCGCCCCCTTGAATTCGGCCGTCGTATCGGCGCGCTCATCCGCGAACTCCGCGCCCTCCCGCCGAACGCCGCCATCAGCCGTCTGGTTCGCGAGCACGACCTCGACGCCCAGGCCGCCGAAAACCTCCTTCAATTCCTCACCGACCAGGCAAATGTAACAACCACCGTTCCAGATGATCGCAACATCGTCATCGAACGCATCCGCGATGAGCTCGGCGACTGGCGCGTCTGCGTCCTCACGCCCTTTGGCAACCGCATCCACACCCCCTGGGCCATGGCCGCCGCCGCGCAGATCGCGGCCGCCGGTGGTCCCCACGTCGAAACCATGTCCACCGACGACGGCTTCGTCCTCCGCTTCCCCGACGTTGACCAGCCGCCCGACCCCGCCCTCCTTCTCCCCGATCCCGATAACGTCACCAATGTCGTCGTACGCCAACTCAGCTCCACCGCGCTCTTCGCCGCAAAATTCCGCGAAGCTTCCGCCCG
>JBEKIN010000422.1:0-3580 GCA_050011735.1 Acidobacteriaceae bacterium
TGTCAACATGGGGGCGGATGTCCCACTGATCCTCAAGTATGGCGCCGTCGGAGCTGCAATCGGGAACGGCATCGGGCAGGGAATAGGAGTCAGTCTCATCTGGATCGTCGCCGCGAGATACTTCTCGTTGCGGATCTCGTGGAATGCGCAAGCACGATTCCTGGCAACCGCACTCGTTCCGGCAATTGCAGGCTTCGTCCTAACGGACATCCTGCCTCCGGTCATCGGAATCGCCGCTGCAATTGTTGCTTTAATTGTTCTGTATTTCTTGTGCCTGAGGCTCTTTAGACCCTTTGAATTCGAGGATTCGCCGCGCCTCCGGTTTCTCGCCGATCGTTTCCCGGCCCGATTTCGCGGCATTGCCTGGAAACTTCTTAAACTGGGAGTCAAAACACCGCAAAATACCGGGCCCGCCGAGGTCTTTCCATCCGCGATTGGTTAGCCGACCCTGCACAATTGCAAAGAAAAGCCGAGATCGGGAGTAAGCGTCCCGAGTTCCCCTCTTGACTTGGCTGAGTAATGATCCTCGAGGTGCCCACTACCTTTTTGACGGGCACCTGATGAGTGTGTCTAAGCGGCCTGGGAAGATTCAGTCTGTAAAGTCAGGGCGAGGTTCCAGGGCAGCAGTTCCTCGATGCGGCTGATGGGATAGTCCGCGATCTGGGCCAGGACAGTGCGAAGGTAGAACTCCGGATCGAGGCCGTTCAGCTTGGCCGATCCGATCAGACTGTACATGGCGGCGGCGCGTTCTCCACCGCAATCGGAACCTGCAAACAGGTAGTTCTTTCTTCCAAGAGCCACGGCACGCAACGCCCGCTCGGCCGCACTATTGTCTATCTCCAACATCCCATCGTCGGTGTAACGCGTGAGGGCGCGCCATCGCGAGAGCGCATATCGAATCGCACCCGCGGTTTCGCTTTTCGCGGATAGTGAACGCAGTGTCTTTTCCATCCATTTGCGCATGTCCTCAAGCAGTGGCCTGGCTCGCGACTGTCGGACACTCAGCCTCAGATCGGGGGGCTTGCCGCGCACCTCGTCTTCGATTGCGTAGATGGCTCCGATCCTGGCCAGCGCCTCGGTGGTTGTGGGTGATGCGTGGATAACATGGATCTCGTGAAACTTGCGGCGCGCATGCGCCCAGCAGGCAACTTCATAAATGGCGCCATCGCCGTACAAGTGATGGAACCCGGCATATGCGTCTGCCTGCAGACCGCCCTTGAAGCTCTTCAGATGTAGCCGCGGATGCTCGCCCTTGCGATCCTCCGAGTACGCGGACCAGACGGCCGGCGCCGTATCCTGACCCGCGGGCCTGTCATCGCGCACATAAGTCCAGAGCCGCCCGGTCTTGGTCTTGCCACTGCCAGGTGCAAGCACCGGCATCGGCGTATCGTCGGCGTGCAGCTTGGCTCCAGCGAGCACATGCTTCTGAATCGCATCGATCAGCGGAGCGAGTAACTCACTGGCTCCGCCTACCCAGCCCGCCAGCGTGGAGCGCTCGATCTCAACTCCCTGGCGAGCGTAAATCTCCGACTGGCGAAAGAGCGGCAAGTGATCGGCGAATTTCGAAACCAGCACATGGGCCAGCAGCCCCGGCCCGGCAAGGCCACGCTCGATCGGGCGCGATGGCGCAGGCGCCTCGACGACGCGCTCACAACCGCTGCAGGCGAACTTCGGCCGCACGTGGCGAATTACCTTGAAGCTATCGGGGATGTACTCCAGTTGCTCGGAAACATCTTCGCCGAACTGACGTAAATGGCCGCCGCAGTCGGGACACGAGTCACCGTGAAAAGCGTGGCTGACAACCTCGCGCGGCAGATGCCCGGGCAGGGGCTTGCGCCGGGATCTCGTCTTAGGTTCCGCAGCCGGTGTCACCCGATCGACAGCGGCTTCCATCTCGGCCTGCGAGGACTCCAGCTCTTCCAGATGAAGTTCGAGCTGTTCAATCTGAACCACGATCTTCTCGCTCTTGACGCCAAACATCCTGCGCCGCAGCTTCTCGATGACCAGCTTCAGATGCTCGATCTGCTCGCCGCTGCAACGCCGCAGTTCCTCGATCTCGCCTAATAGCGTCTGGCGCTGTTGTTCGATCTCCGCATCCCTGGCAGCGATCTCGGCTCTCTGGGCGGCGATCTCAACCCGATGTCGAATGGCCAGCGCCTTTAACGCTTCCACATCGAGCGAATCGAGATCGGGGATCGATGCGCAATCCATGGACGCAGTATGCCATGAAAGTAAGTGGAAAACAGCTACAAAACCAGCATGAATAAAGGGGAATCACGTGTGTCAACTAAACCGCGATCTGCGGCGTCCAGGTCCTCTCCGGTCTTCGCCAATCGATGCCTTCGAGTAACATCGAAAGCTGCGCACGCGTCAGACAAACGGTTCCTTCCGTGGCCTGCGGCCAAATGAATCGTCCTCGCTCAAGGCGCTTGGCAAACAGACACAGGCCGTCTCCGTCCCACCACAAAAGCTTGACGATGTCGCCTCTGCGGCCCCGAAAAACGAACACATGTCCGGAGAACGGTTGCTGTTCGAGAACCGTCTGCACCTTCGCACTCAGGCCATCGAAACCACGACGCATATCGGTCACCCCGGCGGCCAGCCATATCTTCGTTCCGGTGCGAAGTTCGATCACTTGCGCAAACCCTCGAGGATCGATCTCAACAGCACCGGATCGGCGCCGCGCTCCACGCTGATCAGGGCTCGGCCAGGAAACTCGATATGAATCGCGCCGCCCGGTGACGGCTGTTTCTTCGCGCCAACCTCGCCTGTATCGTTGGCCGCTTCACAGGCAGCCGACACCGTAACCGGAAGGAGCGCCGTCGATGCCGTCGCCGGTTCGTTCAGTTCGCCTCGCTTCAGTGCACGACGCCACTTGAACACCTGGTTCGCGTTTACACCGTGCGCACGAGCCACCAGCGCAACACTCGCCCCAGGCTCCAATGTCTGTTCCGCTATCCGTCGCTTCTCTGAAACCGTTCGCCACCGGCGAGGCCGACGCCCAATTCCAACTTCCTGCGCACCACCCATGACGGCATCGTCGTCCTCAGACCAGAGGTCATGCCAGAGGGGAACTCAGGACGCTTACCGTCCAGAGACATTACCGAGGCTATCAATACTGAGGTGCAGTATCACGACGAGAAGTCGGAATAAGCCCGATGAGACCGAGTTATCCCACTTCGCCACCCGACCTATTTTCGCCGGTCTCACTTATCCGGCCGCATCATTCGCCTCATGCTCATGTGGAGGGCGTGGAAGCACGACAGAGGCAAGCCGGCCATTCCGGGATGGCTTCGGGTCAGTGCCCGGAATGTTGCACCCAGGCGGGTACGCGGCTTAAGCCAATCGGGAGACCTGCCAGTCCTTTTCGCGACCTTTCTTGCCGCCAGCACGTAAGGGGAGACGTCAATTGCAAGATCGAGAAGAAATCGCTGAGTGCGGCTTGGCTCCCGCGGGACCTCCCAGGGTTTGCGCCCCAGGCCGTGAATAAGCGGCGGGAGCCCGCGGAAGAGGTCGAGCACACGATGGAGCGGCTTGTAGCCTGACGAGCCCGCGCACTGGGCTATGTGGCGCCCCCGGC
>JBEKIN010000423.1:0-3545 GCA_050011735.1 Acidobacteriaceae bacterium
GAATCCGCGTCCCACGCTGAACCCGTTGCACGCAAACGGCGTGTCGATGTCGATCTTCAAAATCTGCACTTCGAGCACATCGCCCGGCTCCGCCTCCGCAATCTCCACCGGCCCGGTCAGAATGTGCCCGCCCGGCCCCTTGTCCTTCACCTCCTTGTAAATCGCGTCGTTGTATGCGGGGATATCGGCCGCATTGACGCCCTCCTCCTCCAGCCGCTCCGTCGATCCGCAGGTCGACAGCGTCTGAATCCGCACCGTGTCGCCCGAGTGCACGGTCAGCACCGGCTTCGCCTTCGACCAGTAGTAGCCCCACGCCACTGTGGCCGGCGTGGCATTCAGCACAATTGGCGTACTCTGCGCAGCCGCCACAAGGCAAAACAAAAGCGACACCCCGGCCCAGGCGTAGACCCTCATCCCTGCCTCCATTGCCGTCGAGAATTTGATTCAGCTTAGAAACATCCTAACCGCATCGCGGTTCGCTATCGTAGAGCGTATGCGCAGCCGCGCGGTTCCAGCCGTCATTTTCACTCAACTTCTCGTCTCGCTCGCTGCCGCGCAGAATCAGAACCCGCCGTACACACTCCGCATCCCGGTCGACGAAATCTCGCTCACCTTTCACGCTGCCGATCCGCGCGGCAAGCCCCTCACCCATCTCACACGCGAAGACCTCAGGCTTTCCGACAATGGCAAGCCCCCATCCGCCATCGTCATGCTGCAGGAATACGACGACCTTCCCATCCGCGCTGGTTTCCTGTTTGACACCAGCGCGTCGATGCTGGATTACGTGACCTTCAACGGGTCCATCATTCACGCCTACGCGTCGCAGCTTCTCCGCAAAGGGTACGACCGCGCCTTCGTCGAGCAATTCGACACCGATACGTTTATCCGCCAGGAGTGGACCGACAGCGATTCGGCCATCGCCACAGGAGCCGCAGCCGTGGGCGACCTGCCTGGACGCCTCGATCCCCTCACCGCCATCTTCGATTCGCTCTACACCACCTGCCGCGATCAATGGAAGCCTGACCCCGATCAACCGACCGGCAACTTCATCTTGCTCTTCAGCGATGGCGAAGACGACGCCAGCCATGCGTACCTCAGCGAAGCCGTCGATATGTGCCAGCGCACGCGCACCGCCATCTACGCCATCGTCAACGGCAGGCCGCGCCCGTTCTCCGACGGCCTCCGAACCCTCCAGAACCTGACCCAGCAAACCGGTGGCCGGCTCTTCGTCAATCCGCACGGCAGTCAGATCTTCGAGGACTTGCAGACCATCGAGGCCGAACAGCGCAACCAGTATCGCCTCGTCTACAAGCCCTCGGACTTCAAAGCCGACAGCAGCTTTCACCGCATCCGATTGCTGTGTTCGGTCCCCGGAGCCCGCGTCGTCACCCGCTCCGGCTACTACGCCTTCGCTCGCCCGTAGGCTTACGATCGGCGTCGGGGTCCTGGCGCGAAGCGCGTCCGCCTGGACGGCCAGTCCTAGTTCTCGTGCAACGCGGTCTTCGGGTCCATTCCCGCAGCCCGCAGCGCCGGCAGCCACGAGGCAAACGCGGAGATCGCTAAAAAGACGACGATCATGCTCGCCAGGGTCGCGGGATCGGTCGCCTTCACCCCCACCAGCATCGCCGTCATCACCCGCCCCAGCACAATCGCCGCAATCAGTCCGATCGCGATCCCGATGCCGCTCAGCCGCAGCCCCTGCATCACCACCAGCCTCACGATGTCGCCCCGCTCGGCGCCCATCGCCATGCGCACCCCGATCTCCGCCGTCCGCTGCCGCACCGCCGTTGACAGAACGCCGTACAGGCCTACCCCGGCCAGCATGCCCGCAATCACCGCAAACGCCGTGATCAGCAGCAGCGAAAACCGCGTGCTCGCCTGCGCATCCTGCACAACCGTCTCGGCCGGCTCCATGTCCTGGATCAGCAGATTGCGGCTGACGCCCGCGATCGCCGCCCGCACCTGGCTCTCGTACCCCGCCGGGTCGCTGCCCGTCCGCACCGCCCACGAGCGAACGACGCCCGAGCCCAGAAAAGCATCGGGGAAATAAATCTGTTCGCGACCGGGTTCCGCCAGCGATTCCTCGCGCTGGTGCCCCACCACGCCCACAATCTGCACCCATTCCGCCTGGGGCCCGCGAATCCTCGTCAGAATGCGCTTACCCACCGCCGATTGCCCCGGAAAGGCTTTGTTCGCGAGCGCCTGATCGACGATCACGTTGTTGCGTCCCGGCAAATTGTCGTCCTCCGTAAACGTCCGCCCGGCCAGCAGCGGCGTCCGCATCGTTTCGAAATATCCCGGCAGCACAATCTCAAAATCCGTCGCCTGATATTTGCTGGGATCGGCGAGCGCTTCCTCAGTGCCCCACCGGATCGGGCTGAACTGGCCCGTCAGCGGAAAAGGAAACGAAGCGGTGACACTCTGCACGCCGGAGATGCCGTGCAGGCTGTCTCCGATCCTCCTGATCATCGCGGCCCGCGCCGCAGCCCGCGCCTCGGGCGACGATCCCGGCTGTTGCCCAACGGCCTGGCCCGCGCCCAGCACCCTCAGGGTGAGCAGGTGGTGCGCATCGAATCCCGGATCGATACGCTGCAGATCGAGAAAGCTCCGGAACATCAGCCCCGACCCGACCAGCAGCATAAACGACAACGCCACCTCGACCATGATCACGGCATTGCGCACCGTCGCCCCGCTCGCCAGGCCCGAGGTGCGGCTGCTCCCGCGCAGCACATTCATCAGAGCCGGCAGCGTCGCGCGCCACGCCGGAGCGATTCCGAACAGCAGCGCTGCCGCCAGTCCGGCCAGCGCCGTGAAGCCCAGCACCGTTCCGTCGATATGAATCTCATCCAGCCGCGGCAGATTCGCAGGGGCCAGCGCCCGCAGTTCGCGGATGCCTGCCCACGCCAGCGCCAGGCCGACGGCCGTGCCCAGAATCGCCAGCAGGCAGGCCTCGGTGAACAGCGGCAGAATCAAACGCCAGCGGTTCGCGCCCAGCGCCGACCGCACCGCAAATTCCTGCTCCCGCAGCGACGCACGCACCAGCAGCAGATTGGCCACATTCGCGCATGCGATCAGCAGCAGAAAGATCACCGACCCCATCAGCGCCAGAATCGCCGGCCTCGCTTCCGCCACCAGATGCTGCTGCATCGCCTGCAGGGTGATGTAATACCCGACCGACGCGCTCATCGGGAGCGTTCGCCGGCTCTCCGCGGCCACCGCATCGGCCGCGCTCTGCGCCTGTTCGATCGTCACGCCCTCCTTCAGCCTCGCCACCGGCAGAATGCCAAAGTCGTTGCGGTTCGCGGCATCGTAGTCGAGGCGATTGGCGATCCACAGATCGGGCACGCCTTCAAGATTGTCCTCTGGGGGAAAATACAGCCGGAACCCCGGGGCTAAAACCCCCACCACCACCGACTGCGGTCCGCCCGTCGCGTTCCCCAGGGTGTGCCCGACGATACTCGGATCGCCGCCGTACCGGCGCCGGAAGTACTCGTAGCTCAGGATCGCCATCTGCGGCAGCGGAGGCGCGGCCGCTCCCGTCTGCC